>NZ_JAUSXL010000002.1:2592500-2895542 GCF_030815975.1 Variovorax paradoxus | reverse complement strand
GCTTCCAGGTCGAGATTCTGCCGGATGGGCGAAGACCCCGCGGATTCCGGTGCCGAGGCCGCCGCAGCCGGCTTGCCGAGTTCGAACAAATGGCCCGGCGGTGGCTCGATCAGGCCCGTGACTTCGACAATGCCGGCCGGCGTCTCGACCGCGCCCAGCTGGGTGCGGTCGTTGAAATTGCGCTGCACCCAGCCGCGCTGCACCATCACGGCCTGGTCGCTGCCTTCCAGGGCGAACGGCGTCAGCACATAGAAGCCAGGCACGCCGTGCATCTGCCGGTTGTCCAGGTAAACCGTTTGCGGCGTCAGCCAGAGGCCGCGCAGCCGCACGGGCCGGTGCAGCGCGCCGGCCGGCGCTTCGAGCGCAAGAAATTCGGCCTGGGCCAGCGGCGGCTTCTGCTTCTGGGCCTCGATCTCGGCCTGCAGCGCCTCCTTCTGCGCCGCGCGCGAGAGCTGCCAGCGGCCCAGCGACACCGTGGCGGCCATGGTCAGCACGGCGGCCAGCGTGACCAGCAGGAAGCGGCCCCGTCTTGGTCTCGCCCTGGCGGGGTGAAGGGGTTGCGGCATCACTGGAGTGGATGAGGCGTGCGGCCGATAATTGGGGTCATGAAATACTTCGTCGCCCTGGTTTTCGTGGGCATCTTCGCGAGCCTGGCCTTCGCGCTCTTCTACATGCTGAAAGACGGGCGCAACGGACGCGCCAAGAGCGGCGGCATGGCGCGCGCGCTGACCTTTCGGATCGGCCTCTCGGTGTTTTTGTTCCTCTGCATGCTGCTGGCCTGGAAGTTCGGCTACATCCAGCCCACCGGGCTCCCGCTCGGCAAGTAGATGGTGCTCGTTCCACGAGAACCATGAAAAAGGCGCCTTTCGGCGCCTTTTTGTCTGCATGCCGCGGGGTTCGCTCAAAGCCAATACACCAGCGTGTAGAGGCCGAGCCACACCACGTCGACGAAGTGCCAGTACCAGGCCGCGCCTTCGAAGCCGAAATGGCGCTCCGGCGTGAAGTGGCCCTTCTGCAGGCGCAGCGTGATGAACAGCAGCATCAGCATGCCGATGAACACGTGCAGGCCGTGGAAGCCGGTCAGCATGAAGAAGGTCGAGCCGTAGGCACCGGAGCTGAGCTTGAGGTTCAGCTCGGTGTACAGATGGTGGTACTCGTAGCCCTGCACGCCCAGGAAGAGCACGCCGAGCAGCACGGTGAGCCACATGAAGCGGATGGTCTGTGCACGATGGCCGGCGCGCAGCGCGTGGTGGGCAATGGTGAGCGTGACGCCCGAGCTCAGCAGCAGCGCGGTGTTGATCGTGGGCAGCCAGAACGGGCCGACGGTCTGGAAGGGCTCGACGATGTCGGCCGGCGAACCGGTGACGCCGGCGGCAATGCTGGGCCAGACGGCCTTGAAGTCGGGCCAGAGCAGCGCGTTGTCGAGGCTGCCGAGCGCCGGCAGCGAATGGGTGCGGGTCCACCACAGCGCGGTGAAGAAGGCGCCGAAGAACATCACTTCGGAGAAGATGAACCAGCTCATGCTCCAGCGGAACGAGAGGTCGACCTTGTGGCCGTAGCGGCCGCTTTCGCTCTCGCCGATGGCGGTGCGGAACCACACGAACAGCGTGGCGAGCCATCCGAGCATGCCGACCAGCAGGGACCAGGCGCCCCACTGGTGGCCGTTGATCCATTGGCCCGCGCCAAGGATCACGAAGAAGAGGCCGGTCGCGGCCATGACCGGGTAGGCGGACGGCCCGGGCACAAAGTAGTAGGGCGTGGCGCCGTGGGTGGTTGAACTCATATCAGCTCCTGGCTTTCTTTCTTCTCTCGATTCGATGGGTTCTGGGTGTCGTGGACCATGCTCAGGGCGCAACCACGTAGCGCACCAGCAGCACCAGGCCGACGATGAAAACGATGACCGCGGCAAAGGCCACCGCGATGATGTGCAGCGGGTTCAGCTTGGCCAGGTCGTCCTGGTAGGCGCTTTTCTTGCGCACCCCGAAGAACGACCAGCCCACAGCCTTCACCGTGTCCCACAGCGTGGCCTTGGGCGGCGTGTTCGGAGCGGTCACGAGCGGGGCTCATGGGCAGCATTCGAAACAGCGGCCACCGGGGCCGCGGGCGTCTTGCCGCCGACTTCGAAGAAGGTGTAGGACAGCGTGATGGTCTTCACGTCCTTGGAGATCTTCGGGTCGATCACGAAGGCGACGGGCCACTGCTTCTTCTCGCCCGGATCGAGCGTGTACTGGTTGAAGCAGAAGCATTCGAGCTTGTTGAAATACGGCGCGGCCTGCTGCGGCGCATAGCTCGGAATGGCCTGCGCCGCCATGCGGCGGTTCTGCACGTTCTGGAATTCGTAGACCACGGTGTTGAGCTGGCCGGGATGCACCTGCATCGTCCGCTCCGCGGGCTTGAAGTCCCAGAGACCGCCGCGCACGTTGGAGTCGAATTCGACCGTGATGGTGCGCGTGGTGTCGACCTGCGTGTTGTCTGGCACGCGCACGTTCCTGCCGCCGCTCGCGCCACCCGGCACCTCGAGCTCGCTGAGCGCGAGGATGTTGATGCCGGTCATTTCGCAGATGGCGCGGTAGAGCGGCACCAGCGCATAGCCGAAAGCGAACATGCCGCAGGCCACGACCGCCAGCTTGCCGACCATGCGGACATTGGCGCGCTTGATGCGTTGACCGAGGCTCATGATGCGGACGGCTCCGTTGGCTGCTTCAGCGTCCGCTGAGCCAGATCATGCGGACCAGGAATCCGAGAAAGAACAGCACGGCGATGGAGGCCAGCGTGAGCCCCATGCGTCGGTTGTTCCTTTTTTGTTCGGGCGTGGTCATGGTGGGCATGCGGGCCGGCGGCCGAGAACCGGTCAGCCGATCACCTTGGTGGCGGTCGCATCGAGCTTGGGCGGGTTCTCGAAGGTGTGGAAGGGCGCCGGCGACGGCACTTCCCACTCGAGGCCTTCAGCGGCTTCCCAGGGCTTTTGCGGCGCCTTCTCGCCCTTGCCGAGCATGGTCGGCAGCACGATGAAGAAGAAGAAGTAAACCTGGGCAAGACCGAAGGCGAAGGCGCCGACCGATGCCAGCGCGTTGAAGTCGGCGAACTGCATCGGGTAGTCGGCATAGCGGCGCGGCATGCCCGCCAGGCCCAGGAAGTGCATCGGGAAGAAGGTGACGTTGAACGAGATCAGCGACCACCAGAAGTGGATCTTGCCGCGCGTTTCGTTGTACATCACGCCGGTCCACTTGGGCGCCCAGTAGTAGTAGCCAGCGAACATCGCATAGAGCGAGCCGGCCACCAGCACGTAGTGGAAGTGGGCCACCACGTAGTAGGTGTCCTGCAGCTGGATGTCGATCGGGGCAATGGCCAGGATCAGGCCGGTGAAGCCGCCCATCGTGAACACGAAGATGAAGCCCACGGCGAACAGCATCGGGGTCTCGAAGGTCATCGAGCCCTGCCACATGGTGGCGATCCAGTTGAAGATCTTCACGGCCGTGGGCACCGCGATCAGCATGGTCGCGTACATGAAGAAGAGCTGGCCCGTGACCGGCATGCCGGTCGTGAACATGTGGTGCGCCCAGACGATGAACGACAGGATCGCGATCGACGAGGTGGCGTACACCATGGAGGCGTAGCCGAACAGCCGCTTGCGCGAGAACGCCGGCACGATCTGGCTGATGATGCCGAAGGCCGGCAAGATCATGATGTAGACCTCGGGGTGGCCGAAGAACCAGAAGATGTGCTGGTACATCACCGGGTCGCCGCCGCCGGCGGGGTTGAAGAAGCTGGTGCCGAAGTGGCGGTCGGTCAGCGTCATGGTGATGGCGCCCGCGAGCACGGGCATCACGGCGATCAGCAGGTAGGCGGTGATGAGCCAGGTCCAGCAGAACATCGGCATCTTCATGAGCGTCATGCCGGGTGCGCGCATGTTCAGGATGGTGACGATGATGTTGATCGAGCCCATGATCGACGAGGCGCCCATGATGTGCATCGCGAAGATGCCGGCGTCCATCGAGGGGCCCATCTGCAGCGTGAGCGGCGCATAGAGCGTCCAGCCCGCAGCGGGTGCGCCGCCGGGCATGAAGAACGAGCCCACGAGCATCAGCGCGGCGGGGATCAGCAGCCAGAAGCTGAAGTTGTTCATGCGCGCGAACGCCATGTCGGACGCGCCGATCTGCAGCGGGATCATCCAGTTCGCGAAGCCCACGAAGGCCGGCATGATGGCGCCGAACACCATGATCAGGCCGTGCATGGTGGTGAACTGGTTGAACAGTTCCGGGTTCACCAGCTGCAGCCCGGGCTGGAACAGCTCGGCGCGGATCAAGAGCGCGAGCACGCCGCCCACCATCAGCATGGTGAAGCTGAACAGCAGGTAGAGCGTGCCGATGTCCTTGTGGTTGGTGGCGAACACCCAGCGGCGCCAGCCGGTGGGCGCTGCGTGGTGCTCGTCGTGTGCGTGGCCGTCGTGGGCGTGACCGTGGGGGTCGAGGACTGCACTCATTTCGTTGTTCCTTGCAATTTCTTCGTCGCGGGGCGCTGGGGCACGGTCACTTGCCGCGCAGGGCCAGAACTTCGGCCGGCTGCACCAGCTGGCCCGTCTTGTTCGACCAGCTGTTCTTGGTGTAGGTGGCGACCGCTGCGAGATCGGTGTCGCTCAGCTGTTTCCAGGAGGGCATCGCGCCATTGTTCTGGCCGTTGAGCAGCACCATCAGCTGCACCTTGTGGTCGGCGTCGACCACCTTGGGGCTGGCGTCGAGCGGCTTGATCGGGCCGGCGCCCTTGCCGTTGGCCTGGTGGCAGGCCGCGCAGTTGGCGGCATAGACCTTCTCGCCGCGCGTCAGCATCTCGGGCAGGGCCCAGACCTTGCCCGGATCGTCGAGCTTGGCCGCGGCTTCCTTGCGCTTGCCATCGACCCACGCCGTGTAGTCGGCGGCCGAGACCACCTTCACGTGGATCGGCATGTAGGCGTGTTCCTTGCCGCAGAGCTCCTGGCACTGGCCGTAGTAGTCGCCCACGGTTTCGGCGCGGAACCAGGTGTCGCGCACGAAGCCGGGAACCGCGTCCTGCTTGATGCCGAGCTGCGGCACGGCAAACGCGTGGATCACGTCGTTGGCGGTGGTGATGATGCGGACCTTCTTCTGGACCGGCACCACCAGCGGGTTGTCGACCTTGAAGAGGTAGTCGTCTGGCATGACGCCCTTGGCGCCGGCGTCGGACATGGCGCGCTGCGAACTGTCGAGCGTGGAGATGAAGGCCAGGCCCTCGCCTTCGCCGTTCAGGTAGTCGTAGCCCCACTTCCACTGGTAGCCGGTGGTCTTGATGGTGAGGTCGGCGTTGGTGGTGTCCTTCTGGGCCACCAGCACCTTGGTGGCGGGCAGCGCCATCACGATCACGATGATGAAGGGCACGATGGTCCAGATGACCTCGACCACCACCGATTCATGGAAGTTGGCCGCCTTGTGGCCGACCGACTTGCGGTGCTTCCATATCGAATAGAACATGACCGCGAACACGGCAACGAAGATGACCGTGCACAGGATCATCATCACCGTGTGCAGGAAGTGCTGTTCCTGCGCAATCTTGGTGACGCCCAGCGGGAGATTCAGCTGGCGCACCGAAGGGCCGCCGGGCAGATCGTTGACTGCGTGCGCCGCGCCGCTGAAAGCCGCGCCGGCCGCCAGCAACAGATTCGCCGGCCTGTACTTGTTGCGCCAAATGCTCTTCATCGTGTTCACGTTTCTTCAATTTTTTTCAACAAACCCAACCGTGCAGCGCCGCGCGAGCCCTCAGGCGCCACGCAACGCCATGCGAATCTCGCGCGCCAATGCGGCTCGCAACTCCGGGCGTACATAGCGCCCCACCCTGACCGATCGACCCTGACCCGAGACCTCGATCAGCGAACGATCGCCGGCCTGCGGTTCGATCCGCACCTGGTGCGGCAGAAATTCCGTGCGCTCGTAGTCTCCACCGTTCTCGAGCTCCACCACCAGCCGGCCGCCCTGCAGCGCAATCCGTTCTCCATCGGTTGCGTGCCGTGCGTACAGCATGAACGCGAAACCCACCGCGGCCAGTTCGAGCCAGGCAAAAGGCAGGACCAGCGGCGCACCGAGCATCCAGAAGACCGCGCCGATACCGAGCGATACCACGCACAGCGACGCGTAGAGCCAGCCCAGCTGGCTCGGCGTCACCGAGCAGTTCCGCTTCAGGAACCATTGGATGTTCTGGCCTGAAACGGTGGCAAAACGAAACACGGAATTCGACACGGGCGAGTTCAGCAAATCGGTGCGTCGACGGCTGCCCAACCCCTTGTCTCCACAGGATCGGACAGACCTCGTTCGCGGAACACTACCCGCGAGTTTCACGCAACGGCGGATTGTAGCGGGTAGACACAGACGCCCGGTCGCGGGTGCGCAGCTGGCGGCCCGCGCCCATCAGGCGCCGGGCCGGCCGCGCTGCAGCATCGAGCGCATCTCGCGCAGCGACACCGCGCTCTCGGCCGAAAGCGCCACGCGCGGCGCCGGCTTGAAGGCATGGCCGTAGATGACCTCGAAGGTCAGCGCGATGCGCCCGCCGCCCTCTTGCGCCGGCGCCAGCTCGGGCAACGCATGCTTGAGCGCCTGGTGCCATGCCTTGCCGCGAAGCGCCGGGAAGCGCGCCGGATGCAGGTTGCGCCCGAGCGTGCGCAGCTCGGCCAGCGCCGCCTCGGGCGTGGCCCAGGTAAGCACGATGCGTTCCATGTCCATCACCGGTTCGGCGAAGCCGGCATGCACCAGCATGTCGCCCCAATCGTGCATGTCGGTGTATTCGTGGCCCGCGGCCGGCCAGCCCAGCCGCGCATGCAGCGCCCGCAGCTCGCGGACCGTGTCGGGGCCCAGGCACGAAAACATCAGGAAGCCGTCGGTCGCCACCAGCCGGTGCCAGCGCGCGATGAGCGCCTCGGGATCGGCCGCCATGTGCAGTGACATGTTGGCCCAGAGCAGGTCCACGCCATCTTCCGGCGGCGCATCGAAGCGCGCCTTGCCGCCCTGCCAGCGCCGCGCGCTCCACCAGGGCGCGGCCAGCGCCTGGCCGGCCGCGGCGGCCAGGTTCGCTTCGGGTTCGATCACGAAGCAGGCGGCTTCGCGATAGCGCCTGGCCACCAGTTCGTGCGCCTCGAGGCCGCCGCGCAGCGGCGCCCAGTCGGCCCAGGTGCGCGGCTGCGCCTTGATCCATTGCAGCCGGTCTTCCATGCGGCGGCCGATTTCCTCGTGCAGCCAGGGCGAGCCGGAGCCAGGCGCGAGCCGGCTCCAGCGCGCGGCCGCCGTGGGATCGATGGTCGGCGGTCTTCTTGCGGGGTCGGTGGCCATGGGGCCGTGAGTATATTGAGCCCATGTTCAGCCGTTGGGCCGATCGGCCTTTGACCTCTCTTCTCGCACGGCTGCCCAGCCAGTGCGAGGTGTGCCGCGCATGGCCGTCCCGCCGCATCTGCGATGCCTGCGTGACGCGCTTCGCGCCGCCGGCCGCGCGCTGCGGCAGCTGCGCCCTGCCGGTGCCCGAGGGCGTGGCCCGGTGCAGCGAATGCATGCGCGATGCGCCGCCGCTCGATGCCTGCTTCGCAGCTTGCACCTATGCGTGGCCGTGGCCCGACTGCATTGCCCAGTTCAAGTTTCACGGCGAGGCCGGCTGGGCCGGGCCGCTCGCCACGCTGATGCGCAGCGTGCCTTGGGTGGAGCCGGCGCTGGAGCAGTGCGACCGGGTGCTGCCCATGCCGATGGCGCCGGCCCGGCTGCGCGAGCGCGGCTTCAACCAGGCGCTCGAACTGGCGCGCCGGCTCGCGCCCGGCAAGACCGACGCGACGCTGCTGCTGCGCACCCGCGAAACACCGGCGCAGAGCGGCCTCGCGCGCGCCGAGCGCCTTCGCAACCTGCGCGGCGCCTTCGCGGTGGAGCCCTTGCGCGCCCACCAGCTGCAGGGCCGGCGCGTGGTGCTGGTCGACGATGTGATGACCAGCGGCGCCTCGCTGTTCTCGGCTGCCGCGGCGCTGCGGCTGGCCGGCGCGGTGCATGTCGCGGCCATCGTGTTCGCGCGCACCGATCCGCCGCATTGACGAGCACCGCGACAATCGGCGCATGTTCCATATCGTCCTGGTCCAGCCCGAAATCCCGCCGAACACGGGCAACGTGATCCGCCTTGCCGCCAACACCGGGTGCACGCTGCACCTGGTCGAGCCGCTGGGTTTCTCGATGGACGACCGCCTGCTGCGCCGCGCCGGGCTCGACTATCACGAATATGCCGAGGTCAAGCGCCATGCAAGCTGGCAGGCGCTGCTCGATACCGAGCGTCCGGCCGCCGAGCGCATGTTCGCGCTCACCACGCGCGGTACGCGCGCCGTGCACGACGTGCGCTTTCAACCGGGAGACTGGCTGGTGTTCGGCTCGGAAACCAGCGGGCTGCCGCCCGCGGTGCGCGAGAGCTTTGCCGAGCCGCAGCGCCTTCGGCTGCCGATGCGCGAAGGACAGCGCAGCCTGAACCTTTCGAACGCGGTGGCGGTGACCGTCTTCGAGGCCTGGCGGCAGAACGGGTTCGGCTGATCAGGCCTCAGCGGTAGCGGCGCACCACCGACTCGGCCACGCAGGCCGGCTTGGCCGCGCCTTCGAGCTCGATGGTGGCTTCCCAGGTCATCTGGATGCCGTCGTCGGCGATCGGCTCCGCCGTGAGCAGCTTCATGCGCGACCGCAGCCGCTTGCCCACCGGCACCGGCGACATGAAGCGCACCCGGTTCAGGCCGTAGTTCACGCCCATGCGCGATTCGACCACCTCGAGCGCCGTCTCGAAGAAGCGCGGCAGCAGCGACAGCGTCAGGAAGCCATGGGCGATCGGGCCGCCGAAGGGCCCGGCCTTGGCGCGCTCGATGTCGACATGGATCCACTGGTGGTCGCCCGTGGCCTCGGCGAACTGGTTCACCTGCTCCTGCGTGATGGTGATCCAGTCGCTCACGGCAACTTCCTGGCCGACGCAGGCCGCAAGATCCTGAAGCGTCTGGAATGTCTTTTTGGTCATGCGGGGCATTCTGGCGCCAAGGCCGGCGGCACCGCTGTCGGACTTGCGACAGCCGTGATCCTCAGGCTTCCAGCCATTCGCAGATCGGCTGCCACTGCGCCAGGTCGCGCTGCACCCGCCCGGGTGCAATGTCGAACAGCGTGAGCCCGCGCGCCGCGAGCTGCACGTAGTTCTGCGTGTCGCGCAGTTCGCCCAGCACCGGCACGCCGAGGCTGGCAATGAACTCGTGCAGCCGGTCGGCCGCCAGGGTGCGGGCGTTCACGCGCATGCCCACGAGGCTGATCCTCGTCTTTTCGGCGCGGCGCTGTTCCATCAGCCGGTCGAGGAAATCGCGCGTGGCGTAGATGTCGAAGATGCTCGGCTGCAGCGGCACGATCACCCGGTCGGCCAGCGCCAGCACCTCCTTGAAGCGCCAGCCGTGCAGCCCGGCCGGCGTGTCGAGCACCGCATGCGTGGTGCCGCGCGGCGGCCGCACCAAGGCGCTGTCGCCGGCGGCTTCCCAGGTGGCGATGGGCCGCGCCTGCGGCGGACGCAGGCCGAGCCAGAGGCGCGAGGACTGCTGGCGGTCCACGTCGCCGAGCATCACCGCGCGGCCGCGGCTCGCAAAGTAGCCCGCGATGTTCGTCGCGATCGTCGACTTGCCCACGCCACCCTTGGGATTGGCGACCAGAACCACCGGCATGGCATCTCCTCCAGAGTTGGAAACCTCCGCATCGTAGCGACACGAGGTGCGCGCAGCCTTGGGAAGCGCCCAACCTGCGCTATGTTCGCAGCATGACGACAACAACATCGGCCGCCGACGACATCGGCGGCATCTACGTGCTCGCGGCCCATCCGCACTGGCGCGACTCGCGCGTGAACCGGCGCATGCTGGCCGCCGCGCGCGGCGTGCCGGGGGTCGATGTCAACGACCTCTACGGCAGCTATCCCGACTTCGCGATCGACGTCGAGGCCGAGCACGCCCGGCTCGCCAAGGCCAGCCTGGTGGTGCTGCTGCATCCGATCCAGTGGTATTCGATGCCGGCGCTGCAAAAACTCTGGCTCGACGACGTGCTCGGCTACGGATGGGCCTACGGCCCCGGCGGCACGGCCTTGCAGGGCAAGGACTGCTGGCTGGTCGCCACCACGGGCAGCCCCGAGCCCAGCTACCACCCCCAGGGCTACCACCGCCATTTCTTCGACGCCTTCCTGCCGCCCTACGAGCAGACTGCGGCGCTCTGCGGCATGCGCTTCCTGCCGCCGCTGGTCTTGCACGGCGCACGCAGCGCCGCCGAGGACGAGGTGGCGGCGCACGTCGACGTGTTCGCCCAGCGGCTGGGCAGCTACCCCCAATGGCCCGAGCTCGAGGAACTCGATGCCTGCGTGGCCTGCCCCATCCCCGCAACCGACCGCCCGCCCGAATCCGATGACATGGACGAGGTGGCGTTCGCCGCCAACGAAGAAAAGAACAACGAAGAGGGCATGGCCTGAGCATGGAACACGCACCCGCCTGGCTGACCAGCAGCCTGATCTACCTGGGCGCCGCCGTGCTGGTGGTGCCGCTTTCCAGGGCCCTGGGCCTGGGCTCGATCATCGGCTACCTCGTGGCCGGCATCGCCATCGGCCCGTGGGGGCTGGGGCTCGTCTCCAGCGTGGAGGACGTGCTGCATTTCGCCGAGTTCGGCGTGGTGCTGATGCTGTTCCTCGTGGGGCTCGAACTCGAACCCAAGCGCCTGTGGAACCTGCGCCGGCCGATTTTCGGCTGGGGCGCGGCGCAGGTGCTGAGCTGTGCCGCGGTGCTGTTTGCCGTGGGCTGGGCCGTGGGTGCCGAATGGCGCGTGGCGCTGGTGGCGGCGCTCGGCCTTGCGCTCTCGTCCACGGCCATTGCGCTGCAGGTGTTCGGCGAACGCAACCTGCTCCGGACGCCGAGCGGCCAGGCGGGCTTCTCCATCCTGCTGTTCCAGGACGTGGCGGCCATCCCGATCCTCGCGCTGCTGCCGCTGCTGGCAGGCGCCACGGCAGCCGAACAGTCGCTCAGCGGGCTGGACCGTGCACTGGAAGCGCTGAAGATCGTCGGCGTGATCGCCGGCATCATCCTTGGCGGCCGGCTTGCCCTGCGCCCCCTGCTGCGCTGGATCGCGCGCAGCGACACGCCCGAGATCTTCACCGCCGCCGCGCTGCTGCTGGTGGTGGCCATCGCGGCGCTGATGCAGTTCGTGGGCCTGTCGATGGCGCTGGGCGCCTTCCTTGCCGGCGTGCTGCTGGCGGAAAGCGAATACCGGCGCGAACTCGAAACCGACATCGAGCCCTTCAAGGGCCTGCTGCTGGGCCTGTTCTTCATTGCCGTGGGCATGTCGATCAACTTCGGCGTGCTGATTGCGAGCCCGGTGCTGATGGCGCTGCTGGTGGTCGGCTTCATGGCCATCAAGCTGGCCGTGATCTACGCGCTGGCCAAGGCGATGGGCCTGGCCTACCAGGAGCGGCCGGTGTTCACGCTGCTGCTGGCGCAGGGCGGCGAGTTCGCGTTCGTGGTGTTCCAGGCCGCGGGGCCCGATGTGCTGCCGCCCGAAATCACCTCGCTCCTGATCGGCGCGGTGGCGCTGTCGATGCTGCTGTCGCCGCTCTTGCTGGTGCTGCTCGACAAGTTCGTGCTGCCGCGCTACAGCCGCAGCAACGGCCCGCAGCTGGAAGAAATTTCCGAGCAGCAGGACGCCAAGGTGCTGATCTGCGGCTTCGGCCGCTACGGCCAGATCGTCGGGCGCATGCTGATGTCGCAAGGCCTGCGCGTGACGGTGCTCGACCATGACGCCGACACCGTCGAAGGCCTGCGCCAGTTCGGCTTTCGCGTGTTCTATGGCGACGCCACGCGGCTCGACCTGCTGCGCACCGCGGGCGCCGGCACGGCCAAGGCCATCGTGGTGGCGGTGGACGACATCGAGCAGTCGCTCGAGATCGTCGACCTCGTGAAGGAGCACTTTCCGAAGGCCCGCATCATCGCGCGTGCCCGCAACGTGAACCACCTCTTCCAGCTGCGCGACCGCGGCGTGACGGATGTGGAGCGCGAGGTGTTCGAGTCGTCGCTGCGCAGCGCCCGCTCGACGCTCGAGGCGCTGGGCTGGCCGGCGCACGAGGCGCGCGAGTCGGCCATGCGCTTTCGCCGCCGGAACCTGAAGCTCAGCGACGAGATGTACCCGCACTACAAGGACCGCGCCAAGCTGATCGCGGCCAACAAGGCGGGCCGCCAGCAGTTCGAGGAACAGATGGCGCGCGAACGCGAAGAGCGGCAGCGCCGCTCGGGCCGCGACTGGGAGCGGATCGGGGAAGAAGAGGAAACGAAGAAGGAAGAAGCCGACGGGTAGTCAGCCCTCCAGCTTCAGCAGCCGGACCGCATTGCCCTTCAGGATGCCCGGCATCACCTCGGGCTTGAAGCCCGCGGTCTCGAAGTCCTTCATCCAGCGGTCGGGCGTGATCAGCGGGTAGTCGCTGCCGAACAGGATGCGGTCCTTCAGCAGCGTGTTGGCGTACTGCACCAGCTGCTTCGGAAAATACTTGGGACTCCAGCCCGACAGGTCGATCCAGACGTTGGGTTTGTGGGTGGCCACGCTCAATGCCTCGTCCTGCCACGGGAAGCTGGGGTGCGCCATCACGATCTGCATGTCGGGAAAGTCGATGGCCACGTCGTCCAGGTGCATCGGATTGCTGTATTCCAGCCTGAGGCCGCCGCCGCAGCGCATGCCCGAGCCGATGCCGCTGTGGCCGGTGTGAAAGATGGCCGGCAGCTTGTGCTCGGCGATCACCTCGTACAGCGGCCAGGCCATCTTGTCGTAGGGGTGGAAGGCCTGCACCGTCGGGTGGAACTTGAAGCCCTTCACGCCGTGCTCCTCGATGAGCCGGCGCGCCTCTCGGGCGCCCATCTTGCCCTTGTGCGGATCGATGCTCGCGAAGGCGATCATCATGTCGCTGTTCTTCTGCGCGGCCTCGGCGATTTCTTCGTTCGGAATGCGGCGGCGGCCCATGTTCGATTCGGCGTCGACCATGAACATGACAAGGCCGATCTTGCGTTCGCGGTAATACGCCACGCTCTCGGCAATGGTGGGCCGGCCGCTGGAGCCGAAGTACTTGTCGGCGGCGCGGTCGTATTCCTCGCCATAGTTGTCGAACGGGTTCCAGCAGCTCACTTCGGCGTGGGTGTGGATGTCGATCGCGATCAGGTTCTGGTGGTCCATGTGGTTGTCTCCAGTACGGGTAAGTCCCTAGGAATCGGGGGGTTCAGGTGCCTTGAATTGATTATTTATCATAACCATAATCCAACTCACACACGAATGCAATCATGACCAATCCCGACCTCCAACTCGACATCCGCGGCGACGTCGCCATCGTCCGCCTGACGCGCGGCGCCAAGCGCAATGCGCTCTCGGACAGCCTGATCCTCGCGTTGCGCAACACCTTCGAGGCCCTGCCGGCCACCGTGCGCGCCGCGGTGCTCGATGGCGAAGGCCCGCATTTCTGCGCCGGCCTCGACCTGAGCGAGCTGAAGGAGCGCGACGCGGGCCAGGGCATGCAGCACTCGCGCCTGTGGCACGGCGCGCTCGACCTGATCCAGCACGGCCCGGTGCCGGTGATCGCCGCGCTGCACGGCGCGGTGGTGGGCGGCGGCCTGGAGCTGGCGAGCGCCTGCCACATCCGCGTGGCCGACCGCAGCACCTTCTATGCGCTGCCCGAAGGCTCGCGCGGCATCTTCGTGGGCGGCGGCGGCTCGGTGCGCATTCCCAAGCTGATCGGCGTGGCCCGCATGACCGACATGATGATGACCGGCCGCGTCTACAACGCCGAGGACGGCGAGCGCGCCAACTTCGCGCAGTACCTGGTCGATGAAGGCACGGCCTTCGACAAGGCTTTCGAGCTTGCCAAGCGCGTGGCCACCAATGCGCCGCTGACCAACTACGCGCTGATGCACGCGCTGCCGCGCATCGCCGAGCAGTCGGCCGACCATGGCTTCTTCACCGAGGCGCTGATGTCCGGCATCGTGCAGGCCGCGCCCGAAGCCAAGGAGCGCGTGCGCGATTTCCTCGAAGGCCGCGGCGCCAAGGTGAGCAAGGGATGACCACCGTTCGATACCGTCCGCTGGCCTTCGGCGTCACCCGCGCCGTGCTGCGCGAAGGCGCACCGGGCGCGCAATACCTGAAGGCCGAAACGCGGCTCGCGCCGTATCGCGACCGCATGACCGACCGCCTCGCGCACTGGGCCGAACAGGCGCCCGAGCGCACCTTCATCGCCCGCCGCGAACGGCTGGCCGACGGCAGCACCGGCGACTGGCAGCGCGTGAGCTACGCCCAGGCGCTGCAGAAGGCGCGCAGCATCGGCCAGGCCCTGCTCGACCGCGGGCTGAACGCGGAGCGCCCGGTCGCGATCCTGAGCGAAAACGGTATCGAACACGCGCTGCTGGCGCTGGGCTGCCTCTATGCCGGCGTGCCCTATTGCCCGGTGTCGCCGCCCTATTCGATCGTGAGCCAGGACTTCGAGAAGCTGCGCCATGTGCTGGACACGCTCACGCCGGGCCTGGTGTTCGCGGCCGATGCCGCACGCTATGGCCGCGCCATCGCAGCCGCAGTGCCTGCCGAAACCGAAGTCGTGCTTGCCGAGGGCAGGCTCGAAGGCCGCGCGGCCACCTCGTTCGATGCGCTGGCTGCCACGCCGGCCACGCCCGCCATCGACGCCGCGATGCGCGCCACCGGCCCCGACACCATCACCAAGTTCCTCTTCACCTCGGGCTCCACCAAGATGCCCAAGGCGGTGATCAACACGCACCGCATGTGGTGCGCCAACCAGCAGCAGCTGCGCCAGTCGATTCCCGCACTGGGCGAGGAGCCGCCGGTGCTGGTCGACTGGCTGCCGTGGAACCACACCTTCGGCGGCAACCACAACGTGGGCATCGTGCTGGACAACGGCGGCACGCTCTACATCGACGACGGCAAGCCCACGCCCGGCGGCATGGCCGAGACGCTGCGCAACCTGCGCGAGATCGCGCCCACCATCTACTTCAACGTGCCGACCGGCTTCGAGGCCATTGCGCACGCCATGGAAACCGATGCGGTGCTGCGCCGCAACCTGCTGTCGCGCGTGAAGATGTTCTTCTACTCGGGCGCCGCGCTCTCGCAGCCCGTGTGGGACAGCCTGCACCGCACGCAGGAGTCCGAAGTCGGCGAGCGCATCGTCATGGGCACGGGCCTGGGCATGACCGAATCGGGGCCCTTCGCGCTCTACGTCACCGGCCCCGAGGTGAAGTCGGGCGACGTGGGCCTGCCCGCGGCCGGCATCGAGCTCAAGCTGATCGAGGTCGACGGCAAGACCGAGGTGCGCTACCGCGGCCCCAACATCACGCCCGGCTACTGGCGCGCGCCCGAGGCCACCGCCGAGGCCTTCGACGAAGAGGGCTTCTTCTCGACCGGCGACGCGGTGAAGTGGATCGACGAGCAGAACATCCACCGCGGCCTGCGCTTCGACGGCCGCATCGCCGAGGACTTCAAGCTCGCCACCGGCACCTTCGTGAGCGTGGGGCCGCTGCGCGCCAAGATCATCGCGGCCGGTGCGCCCTACGTGCAGGACGCGGTGCTGACCGGCATCAACCTGAAGGAAGTCGGCGCGCTGGTCTTCCCTACGCAGAAGGTGCGGCAGCTGGCCGGCCTGCCCGAAGGCGCATCGATGCAGCAGGTGCTCGAAAGCGCGCCGGTGCAGGCGCACTTCCAGCAAGTGGCCAACGAGCTGGCGGCCATGGGCACCGGCAGCGCCAACCGCATCGCGCGGCTCTACCTGATGGCCGAGCCGCCTTCCATCGACAAGGGCGAGGTGACGGACAAGGGCTCCATCAACCAGCGCGCCGTACTCAAGCACCGCGCCGGGATCGTCGAGGCGCTGCATGCCGACACCCTGCCCTTCACCCTGAAGCCCCGCTGAACCCATCCAGGAGACACACACCATGAAGATCGAAGGACAAGCCGCACTCGTGACCGGCGGCGCATCGGGCCTCGGCGAGGCCACGGCGCGCGAACTGGCACGCCTGGGCGCCAAGGTGGCGGTGCTCGACCGCAATGCCGCGCTCGCAGAGAAGGTGGCTGCCGAGATCGGCGAAGAATTTGGCGTCGGCTGCGCCGTGGCTTGCGTCTGCGACATCACCGACACAGAGAGCGTCAATGCCGCGCTCGACAAGGCCGCCGCCGCGCATGGCGCCGCGCGCATCCTCATGAACGTGGCCGGCATCGGCAGCGCCAAGCGCATCGTCGGCAAGGACGGCAACCCGGCGCCGCTCGAAGACTTCGTGCGCGTGGTCAACATCAACCTGGTCGGCGGCTACAACATGGCGCGCCTGTTCGCGGCGCGCTGCGCGAAGCTCGAGGCGCTCGACAACGGCGAAAAAGGCGTGATGCTCTTCACCGCATCCGTCGCCGCCTTCGACGGCCAGGTCGGCCAGCAGGCCTACAGCGCCTCCAAGGGCGGCCTCGTCGGCATGACGCTGCCGATGGCGCGCGACCTTGCGCAGCATGCGATCCGCGTCTGCACCGTGGCGCCGGGCCTGTTTGCCACGCCGCTCCTGATGGAGCTGCCCGAAGCCGTGCAGCAGTCGCTGGCCGCATCGATCCCGTTCCCGCCGCGCCTGGGCAAGCCTTCGGAATTTGCCGAGCTGGCTTGCCACATCGTGACCAACGGGCACCTGAACGGCGAAGTGATCCGCCTCGACGGCGCCCTGCGCATGGCGCCGCGCTGATTTTCAGCCCCAGCAAACAGCCCCAGAAAACAAGGAGACAACACCATGACCAACAGACGCCAATTCGTGCAGGCACTCGGCGGCGCAGCCGCGCTCGGCGCCCTGCATCCGCTTGCCGCACTCGCCCAGGCCGTGCAGCAGGCCAAGATCTACTACGGCTTTCCGGCCGGCAGCGCGGGCGACAGCGTGGCGCGCCGGGTGGCCGAGAAGCTGGGCGACACGCCCTATTCGAAGATCAACGCGGTGGTCGAGAACAAGCCCGGCGCGGGCGGGCGCATTGCGCTCGACACGCTCAAGGGCTCGCCGGCCGACGGCTCGGTGCTGTGCCTCGCGCAGGCCTCGGCGCTGTCGACCTACCCGCACATCTACACCAAGCTGAGCTACGGCCTCGCGGACTTCGCACCGGTTTCCATCGGCGCCGTGATGACGCACGGCTTGGCCGTCGGGCCGATGGTGCCGGCCAGCGTGAAGACGCTGAAGGACTACATTGCCTGGGCCAAGGCCAACGCCGGGCAGGCCAGCTACGGCTCGCCGGGCGCTGGCTCCACGCCGCACTTCCTGGGCGCGCTGCTGGGCCTGAACACCGGCACCGACCTGCGCCATGTGCCCTACCGCGGCTCCCTGCCGGCCATCAACGACGTGGTGGGCGGGCAGATCGCCTCGAGCATGACGCCCGTGGGCGACTACCTGCCCTTCGCCAAGGCCGGCAAGCTGCGCGTGCTCGCCACCTCGGGCGCGCAGCGTGCCGCCTACCTGCCCGACGTGCCCACCTTCACCGAGCAGGGCTTCCCGGAAATCGTGGCCGACGAATGGTTCGGCTTCTTCGCCCCGGCCAAGACGCCCGCCGCCGTCATTGCCACGGCGAGCACCGCGATCCAGGCCGCGCTCAAGGACAAGGCCGTGGCCGATGGCCTGCTGTCGGTCGGCCTGGTCGCCCACGGCTCCTCGCCCGAGGACATGAAGAAATCGCTCCAGTCCGAATACGAGCGCTGGGGTCCGCTGGTCAAGAAGATCGGCTTCACCGCCGAGTCCTGATACACCCATGGATTACCGGCCCCGCCCCGAAGACAGCCGCTTCATTCTGAACGCGGTGCTCGGCGCACCTTCGAAGCTGCATGCCTTGGCGCCCTTCGCCGAGGTCGACGAAGCGCTGCAGCAGCAGGTGCTCGATGAAGCGGCGCGCTTCGTGGCCGAGGCGGTGGCGCCGTCGAACCGCGACGGCGACGAGATCGGCTGCCGCTTCGCCAACGGCGAGGTCGCCACGCCACCCGGGTTTCGCGAGGCCTACCAGGCCTTCGTCGATGGCGGCTGGCCCGGCCTGTCGGCCGCGGCGGAGGATGGCGGCCAAGGGCTGCCGGCCGTGCTCGAAGCCATCCTCTACGAATGGCTGAGCGCGGCGAACCACGGCTTCACGATGGCGCCCGGCCTGCTGCACGGCGCCTATGCCTCCCTCAAGCACCACGGCAGCGACGAACTGAAGACCCGCTACCTGCAGAAGATCGCCACCGGCGAATGGCTCGCCACCATGTGCCTGACCGAAGCCCATGCGGGCAGCGACCTGGGCCAGGTGCGCACGCGCGCCGTGCCGCAGGCCGACGGCAGCCTGCGCGTGAGCGGCGGCAAGATCTTCATCTCGGGCGGCGAGCACGACCTGACGCCCAACATCGTGCACCTGGTGCTGTGCCGCATGCCCGATGCGCCCGCCGGCCCCAAGGGCTTGTCGCTGGTGGTCGTGCCCAAAGTGCTGCCCGACGGCACGCGCAACGCGGTGCACTGCGAGCGCATCGAAGAGAAGATGGGCCTGCACGGCAGCCCCACCTGCACGATGCGTTTCGACGAAGCCACGGGCTGGCTGGTCGGCGAGCCGGGCCGCGGCCTGGCCGCGATGTTCGTGATGATGAATTCGGCGCGCCTGCATGTGGCGCTGCAGGGCATCGGCCTGCTCGACGCCGCCTGGCAGAAGGCCGATGCCTATGCGGCCGAGCGCCGCCAGATGCGCGCGCCCGGCGCCGTGCCGGCAAGCCGGGGCGGCGAAGCAGCCGACCTGATCGCCGAGCATCCCGCCATCCGCCGCATTCTCGACACGCAGCGCGCCTGGATCGACGGCGCGCGCACCCTCGCCTACCGCAGCGCGCTGATGCTCGACGTGGCCGCGCACGACGCCGATCCCAAGGCGCGCGAGCGCGCGCAGCGCTGGTGCTCGCTGGTCACGCCCGTGCTCAAGGCCGCCTGCACGCACCAGGCCTTCCATGGCGCGAGCGAATGCCTGCAGGTGTTCGGCGGTCACGGCTACGTGCGCGAATGGGGCATCGAGCAGATCGTGCGCGACGCGCGCGTGACCATGATCTACGAGGGCACCAACGAGATCCAGGCCATCGACCTGCTGGTGCGCAAGGTGCTGCCCGACGGTGGCGCCGCCATGTCGGGCGTGCTGATCGAACTGCGCGACGCGCTCGATGCCTCGCGCGAGGCCGATGCCGACGCGCAGCGCCGGCTCGCGCAGCTGCGTTACCTGGGCACCACCATCGCGATGGCCGCGCATGCCAACCCCGTGCTGCCGTACGAAGTGGCCGACGACTACCTGCGCGCAGTGATGCTCGCGATGATGGCCTGGGCCTGGGCGCGCATCGACGCGGCGTCAGCGGCTTCCTCGGGCGCGGAGCGCGCCGCCAGGGCCGGCCCGGCCGCGGCGTTCCGGCGCTGGGTGCTGCCCGAGTTCGACATGCGGCTGGGCATCGTCAAGCGCGCCTGCGAAGGCCTCGCGATGTCGCACGCCGCCGCGGAACCGCCGGCATCGGCAAACTAGCGACACCCTGCGCAGCCAAGCGCGGTTACGCTCGGGGCATGCCTCGTCCGTCCAAGAAAATTTCCGCAAAAGCAGAGCCGGCCGCCGCGCCGACCGGCAAGCCGGACCGGCTCGACGCCCGCGTGCTGGAGGCCCTGGTCGGCTACAACGCGCGCCGCGCCTGGCTGATCGTGAGCGGCGTGTTCGCCGAGCGCATGGCGCCGTACGGCCTCAAGCAGATCGACTTCTCGGTGCTCTCGCTGCTGGCGCACAACCCGGGCGCCACCTCGCGCCAGCTCTGCAACACGCTCGACATCCTGCCGCCCAACCTGGTGAGCCTGGTCGCCACGCTGGACAGCCGCGGGCTCATCGAACGCAAGCCGCATCCGCACGACGGCCGCGCGGTGGGGCTGCACCTTACCGAAGCCGGCGAACATCTTGTCCGCGAGGCCGAGCAGACCGTGACGCAGCTCGAGGCCGACGCCAGCGCCCGGCTCACTGCGCGCGAGCGCGAAACACTGATCCGGCTGCTGCAGAAGATCTATCTGTAGCCTCGGCTAGAGCCCCCGCTCCACCATATCGATCAAGCGCTGCCCCAGCGCATGGCTGGATTGCGCGTCCATGCCCTTGAGCGGTCCTTCGATGATCAAGAGCGCGAGCCCGTGCACCGCCGACCAGGCCAGGTATTCGGCGTTCGGGCGGCGCGCAGGGTCGAGCGCACCCGCCTCCACCAGCCGGTCGATCGCGGCGCTCAGCAGCTGGAACGGGTCCATGCCGCTCGCGCCCGCGCGCGCCGGCCCCACCTCGCCCTGGGCGTCTTCGGAAGACACCACGAATGCCGTGCGGAACAGGCCCGGCTCGGCCTGGGCAAAGCGCAGATAGGCAGTACCGATGGCCCGCACCCGCGCCCGCGCAAAGTCGACCGGCGGCTGCTCGCGGGGCAGCACCGCCAGTTCCTTTTCCATGGCAATGGCGGCGGCCGACAGCGCCTCCGCGCGCACCGCCAGCAGCAGCTCCCGCCGGCTCGCGAAATGCCGGTAGGCCGCGTTGGGCACCACGCCCGCGCGCCGCGTCACCTCGCGCAGCGCCACCGCCTCGGGGCCGCCGTCGCGCGCCAGCTCGATGCCGGCATCGAGCAGCGCGCGGCGCAGGTCGCCGTGGCGGTAGGTGCTGCGGGCCGCGGGCGAAACGGGGGCTGGCGGGACGATGCGGGGGCTCAATCGGAAATCTCCATGTGGACAGTGTCCATTATGTCTGCTATTCTTTGTGGACGGTGTACACAACTTAGTTATTCCGTATGCGCGCAGGGCTCTGCGCACCCTTTCATCCTCAGTCCAAAGGAAACGCCATGAAAGTCCAGTCCTATCTGTCCTTCGAAGGCCGCTGCGACGAAGCGCTCGCGTTCTACAAGAAGGCGCTCGGCGCCGAAGTCGTGCAGCTCATGCGCTACAGCGAGGCGCCGGAAATGCCGCCCTCGTCCGATGCCGACGCCAGCTGCGGCGGCGCCGTGCCGGCGGCCGACAAGGTGATGCACGCGGTGGTGCGCATCGGCGAGACCGAGCTGATGGCCTCCGACGGCCGGTGCTCGGGCCAGCCGGAGTTCAAGGGCATCATGCTCGCCCTCACGGCCTCCACCGACGCCCAGGCGCGCCAGTGGTTCGATGCGCTGGCCGACGGCGGCCAGGTGATGCAGCCGCTGACGCCGACCTTCTTCAGCTCCAGCTTCGGCATGCTCGCGGACCGCTTCGGCGTGGGCTGGCTGCTGGTGGTGGCGCCCGCCGCCTGAAGAGGGCCCTCGCCAATTCCGGGGACGGCCGCCGCCCGGGCCAGAATCCGGCCTGGCCGCCGTCCGTCTCATTCGCAACTTGAAGGAATCGCTCTTCATGACCGACACACTCGACAACAACCGGAAGCGCTGGCTCGCATTGATGGTGCTGTGCCTCGGCGTGCTGATGATCGTGCTCGACACCACGATCGTGAACGTGGCGCTGCCGTCGATCCGCACCGACCTCGGCTTCACCGAGACTTCGCTGGTCTGGGTGGTGAATGCCTACATGCTGACCTTCGGTGGCTTCCTGCTGCTGGGCGGACGGCTGGGCGACCTGTACGGCCACCGCAGGCTTTTCCTGATCGGCCTCGTGCTGTTCACACTGGCCTCGCTGGCCTGCGGCGTCGCCAACTCGCAGGCCCTGCTGGTCGCGGCGCGCGCGGTGCAGGGGCTGGGCGGCGCGGTGGTCTCGGCGGTGGCGCTCTCGCTGATCATGAACATCTTCACCGAGCCGGCCGACCGCGCCAAGGCGATGGGCGTCTACGGCTTCGTCTGCGCGGGCGGCGGCAGCATCGGCGTGCTGCTGGGCGGGCTGCTCACGAGCACGCTGAGCTGGCACTGGATCTTTCTGGTGAACCTGCCGATCGGCGTGGCGGTGTATGCGCTGTGCATCGCGCTGCTGCCCTCGGCGCGCGGCCACGCCCATGGCGAGAAGCTCGACGTGGCCGGCGCCGTGGCGGTGACGCTGTCGCTGATGCTCGCGGTGTATGCCATCGTCAACGGCAACGAGGCCGGGTGGCAGTCGGCGCAGACGCTCGGCCTGCTGGGCGCCGCGGTGGTCCTGATGGCGCTCTTCATCGCCATCGAGGCGAGGGTTCAGCATCCGCTGATGCCTCTCGCGCTGTTCCGGCTGCGCAGCGTTTCGGTGTCCAACGTGGTGGGCGTGCTGTGGGCGGCGGCCATGTTCGCGTGGTTCTTCATTTCCGCGCTCTACATGCAGCTGGTGCTGGGCTACACGCCGATGCAGATCGGCCTGGCGTTCCTGCCCGCCAACCTGATCATGGCGCTGTTCTCGCTGGGCATCTCGGCCCGGCTGGTGATGCGCTTCGGCATCCGCAGGCCGCTGTCCGTGGGGCTCTGGCTCGCGGCCATCGGGCTTGCGCTGTTCGCGCGGGCGCCGGTGAACGGCAGCTTCCTGGTCGACGTGCTGCCCGGCATGCTGCTGCTCGGCCTGGGCGCGGGCATGGCGCTGAACCCGCTGCTGCTCGCGGCCATGAGCGAGGTGAGCCCTACCGAATCAGGCCTGGCCTCGGGCGTGGTCAACACGGCCTTCATGATGGGCGGCGCGCTCGGGCTGGCGGTGCTGGCCAGCGCCGCGGTCGCGCGCACCGTGTCGATGGAAGCGGCCGGCGCAAAGCTGGCGCTCGCGCTCACCGGCGGCTACAACCTCGCGTTCCTCATCGGCGCGGTGTTCGCGGCCGTGGCGGGGCTGCTCGGGGCCGTGCTGCTGCGCACCGCATCGCCGGGGTCCGCCCAGAACAACGAAGACAACACCAGCAAGGGGTCCGCGGCATCCGCAGGCACGGCCAACCGTGCGGCGGCATCCTGAGGGTCCGCCCGCCGGGCGGCCCCTTTTTCTTTCCTTTCTTCCGTTTATCCCAAGGAGACTCCCGATGGCTCGCTATGTCGATGGCTTCATCGTTCCCATTCCCTCGAACAACGTCGAGGCCTACCGCAAGCTGGCGCGCAAAGCCGGCAAGATCTGGATGGAATACGGCGCGCTGGAATACGTGGAGTGCGTGGCCGACGACGTGAAGCCCGGCAAGCTCACGTCCTTTCCACAGAGCGTGAAGCAGAAGGCCGACGAAACGGTGGCGTTCTCGTGGATCGTCTACAAGTCGCGCAAGCACCGCGACACGGTCAACGCCAAGGTGATGGCCGATCCGCGCATTGCCGCGATGGACCCCAAGACCATGCCCTTCGATGCGAAGCGGATGATCTTCGGCGGGTTCAAGAGCATCGTGGAGTTTTAAGCTCGCCTTCAGGCCAGGAAGCCGTCATAGACGAGCTTGAGGCCGGTGAGCAGCATGCCCAGGTACACGAAGCGATAGAACCATGTCGCATCGATGCGCCGGGCAATGCGAATGCCGACCCACACGCCGAGCGGCGCGAGCGGCATCAGCGCCGCCGAAGTGGCCAGCGTGCGCAGGTCGATCAGGCCGAGCCATGCGTAGGGAATCCACTTGCTCAGGTTCACCACGAAGAAGAAGTACGCCATGGTGGCGGTGAACACCACCGGCTTGAGCCGCAGCGGAATCACGTAGGCATTGATCGGCGGCCCGCCGGCATGCGCAATGAAGCTCGTGAACCCCGAGACCGCGGTGAGCGCCGCGCCCACCGCGCGCGAGGGCAGCGGATCGTCGGGCTTGGGCGGAAACGCCAGCCGCTGCGCAAGGAACAGCAGCGTGAACACGCCGACGATGCCCGCCACGGTGTGGGCCGAGAGTGTTCGGAAAAGCAGCGTGCCGATCACCGTGCCGAGCAGCCCGAAGGGAATCAGGAACTTGAGCAGCGCGCGGTCGAAGTCGTTGCGGAAGGCCGCCAGGCCGAGCAGGTCCATCAGCAGCAGCAGCGGCATCAGGATGGCCGCGGCCTGCGGCACCGTCACCGCCAGCGCCATCAGCGGCACCGCCAATGAACCAAAGCCGGCGCCGAAGCCGCTCTTGCTGATGCCCAGCAGCAGCACGGCGGGAACGGCCACTGCATAGAAATGCGGATCGGTGATGAGGGGAAAGACCATGGGGAAGGAAGCGGCGCAGAAAAAAGCCCGCCGAGTCGGCTGGCGGGCCGTCCGAGCGTAGCAGGATGGCGCGGGCCCTGCAGGTGCCGCGGCACGGCACTTTTTCGGCTCTTGCGGCCATGGGCCATCTTCGGAAATTGTGCGTAAACGCACATACCGGCGCGCGGCGGCTCCGCACACTGGAACCGCAACCGCCGCACCCCGCGGCGGCCTTCCCATTTTTCAAGGATCTGCCATGAACAACCCGGCCGTAGCCGCCAACTCCGCGCATGCGCCGATCGCACCGTCGCAGGCTTCCTCCGTCTCCCCCGCCACGCTCGACGATTCCGGCAAGCTGCTGCTGCGCGTGGCGATCGGCGTGCTCGTGCTGCTGCACGGCATTTTCAAGATCTCCGCCGGCGTGGGCTTTGTGAGCGCGATGCTGGTGAAGGCCGGCCTGCCGGGCGGGCTGGCCTACCTGGTGTATGTGGGCGAGATCGTGGCGCCGCTGCTGATGATCGCCGGTTTCTGGACCCGCGCCGCCGCCGGCGTGGTCGTCATCAACATGCTCGCGGCCTTCGGCCTGGTGCACATGGCCGACCTGTTCGCGCTGACCAAGCAGGGCGGCTGGGCGCTCGAACTGCAGGGCCTGTACCTGTTCGGCGCGCTCACCGTGGTGCTGCTGGGCGCGGGCCGCTTCAGCCTCGGCGGTCTGCGCGGGCGCTGGAACTGAGCCCGGGCCGGCTCAGCCGGCGTCGTCTCTGACCTGCGAGACCATCGCCTCGAGCCGGGCGACATCGGCCACCAGCAGGGCCTTGCCGTCTTTCTGCAGCACGCCGCTGCGCACCAGCACGTTGAGTTCGCGGGTCACCTGCTCGCGGTTGGTGCTGATCTGGCTGGCCAGCGCCGCGTGCCTGGGCGCGGGCTCCAGCCGCGCCTGGTTGTGCGCCACGCCCGCGGCTCGCGCCAGGCGCAGCAGCTCGGCATGCAGCCGGTTCTGCACACCCAGCGTGCTCAGCTCGATCACGCGCTCCGAAAGCTGGCGCACCAGCGAGGCCAGCCGCTGCATCACCCGCTCGGCCACCAGCGGCTCCTCGCGCAGCAGGCCCAGGAAGGCGGCGCGGTCGAGGCTCGCAAGCACGCTTGGCAGGAGCGTGACCACGTCGGCCGAACGCGGGCCGCCGTCGATGGCGGCAATGTCGCCGAAGTGCTCGCCGGCCTCCGAATCCCTGAAGGTCACCTGCCGCCCATTGGCCGCATAGGTGGTCACGCGGACCCGGCCCGAGACCAGCATGAACACGTCGCCCTGCTGCTCGGCACGCAGCAGCAAGGGTTTGCCGGCCTCGACGCTGTGCCACAGGCATTGCTGCGCGAGCAGATCGAGCCGCTGGTCTGAAAGGCCTTCGAACAGCGCGATGCGGCGCAGCGCGAGGCTGGAACGGGGGGTGGTCGAAGTGAGAGCCATGCCGGTGGAGAGGGGCGCGCGCATTATGCTCGGGTGCCCCTTCGAAGCCCTTCATGGACAGACGCTCCCCACCCATCGCCCTGCTGCCGAAACCGCCGACGCGGCGCAACCTGCGATGGACGAGCGGGCTGGTGCTGATGGCCTATGTCACGGCGCACCTGCTGAACCATTCGTTGGGCATCGCCTCCTTCGCGGCGGCCGAGTCGGTGCTGCGCGGCGTGCAGATCTTCTGGCACAGCCTGCCGGGCACGCTGCTGCTGTATGGCGCGGCCGGCGTGCACCTGGCGCTGGCGGTGGCCGCGCTGTGGGAACGCCGCACGCTGCGCATGCCGCCGCTCGAGGGGCTGCGCGTGCTGCTGGGTTTTGCGCTGCCGCTGCTGCTGGCCACCCACCTGACGGCCATGCGCGGCGCCTATCTCGCCTATGGCATCGAGGGCTCCTATGTCCGCGTGGTCTCGGGACTGTGGAGCCTGCCGGGTGCCAGTGCGCAGTTCACGATGCTGCTCGCGGCCTGGACCCATGGCTGCCTCGGCATTCACTTCGCACTGCGGGCGCGGCCGGCCTACCGCCGCTTTTCCTATCTGCTGCTGGCCATGGCCGTGGTGCTGCCGCTCACGGCGATGATGGGTTTCGTCTCGATGGGGCGCGAGTTCCAGTGGACCGGCGTGCCGCCCGCGGTGCTGCCGACCCCGGCCCAGGGCCGGGCGCTCGACACCGCGGAGGGCCGCATCAAGCTCTTCTATGCGCTCGGCCTGGCCGCCCTGCTGGCGGCCTACGGCGCGCGCAACTGGTTCGCGCGCCGTGCGCGCGGCGCCTCGATCGCGCTGCGCCCCCCCCCCCCCCCCCCCCCCCCCCCCCCCCCCCCCCCCCCCCCCCCCCCCCCCCCCCCCCCCCCCCCCCCCCCCCCCCCCCCCCCCCCCCCCCCCCCCCCCCCCCCCCCCCCCCCCCCCCCCCCCCCCCCCCCCCCCCCCCCCCCCCCCCCCCCGCTACCCCGGCCGAACGGTGCACGTGCCGCGCGGCTGGAGCGTGCTGGAGGCGAGCCGCTCGCACGGCATCGCGCATCTCTCGGTGTGCGGAGGGCGGGCGCGCTGCTCGACCTGCCGCGTGCGCGTGCTCGGCCCCGCACAGCACACCGACCCGCCCGACCGCGACGAACAGCGAACGCTAGACCGCGTGCGCGCACCGGGCGGTGTGCGGCTGGCCTGCCAGCTGCGCCCGCGCGGCGACATCGAGGTCATCCCGCTGTTCACGCCCGCCAGCCACGGAAGGCAGCCGGCGCCCGTCAGCAGTTTCGGCCGCGAGCGCGACGTGGCCATCCTGTTCGTGGACCTGCGGCGTTGGTCGGGGTTGTCGGAAGGGCAGTGGCCCTTCGACCTGGCCTATGTGCTCGACCGCTACTTCGCCACCGTGGGCGCCGCGGTGCGCGAATGCGGCGGCGTGCCGAACCAGTTCATCGGCGACAGCGTGATGGCGATCTTCGGGCTCGACACCGACCTGCCCACCGCATGCCGGCAAGCGTTGCGCGCGACCGAGCTCATCGGCCAGCGCATGGACGCGTGGAGCGAGGGCTTCGAAGCCCAGTTCGGCCACCAGCTGGACTTCGGCATGGGCCTGCACGCCGGACGCGCGGCGGTGGGAGAAGTGGGCTACCTCGACACCACCACCTTCACCGCCATCGGCGAAGTGGTCAACACCGCGAGCCGGCTTCAGGACCATTCCAAGACGGCCGCATCGCGCCTGGTGGTCTCGGTGTATGCCGCGCAGCAGGCCGGCTTCGCGCATGCGGGGGGCCATGTCGAAATGCTGGCCGTGCGCGGCCGTTCCGAGCCGCTTGCGGTGATCTGCTCCGAGTAGCAGCCGGCAAGAGCGGTGCGCACGGGCTCGACTGGAGCCGCATCGCCGCGGGCTGAGCTATCCTGCGCCGGACTGCCGCACTCCAAGGAGGAAACCCATGCCGCTGACACTGCTCCTGCGCTGCCACGATCTGGCCCAGACCGAGCGCTTCTACGTCGATGTCCTCGGCTTCGCGGCTGTCCATTCGGCAGAGGGCACCCTGACGGTCGAGAAGCAGGGCGGCAAGCTCATCTTCACGCAGCAGGATCTCTGGAAGAGCCCGCCCGCCTGCTCCGGCACCTTCTATTTCGCGGTGGCGGACGCAGCAGCCTGTTACGCCGCCGTCAAGGACAAGGCATCCATTGCGTGGCCGCTGCAGCACATGCCGTACGGCTCCACGGAGTTCGGCGTTGTGGACTGCAACGGCTATCACCTTGCATTCCGGCAGCAGGCCTGAGCGGCCGATCCGGAAGACGCCCCATGAACTGGAAGCTGGCCTTGTTCGCCGCCCTGCCCGCCTTCCTCACCGGCTGCGTCCAGTCGATGTTCTATTACCCCGACCGCGTGCGCTACGAAACGCCCGACGCGCTCGGGCTGCGCTATGAGGCGGTGCAGTTCACCAGCGCCGATGGCACGCGCCTGGCCGGCTGGTTTCTTCCTGCCGCGGGCCGCAGCAACCCGCAGGAAGCCAAGGGCACGGTGATCCACTTCCATGGCAACGCCCAGAACATGAGCACGCACTGGCGCTTCGTGGCCTGGCTGCCGAAGCAGGACTTCAACGTGTTCGTGTTCGACTACCGCGGCTACGGCGAATCGGCCGGCAAGCCGGAGCCCAAGGGCGTGTTCGAGGATTCCAGCGCCGCGCTCGGTCACGTGCGCTCGCGCGGCGATGTCGATCCCGAGCGTCTTTTCGTCTTCGGCCAGAGCCTGGGCGGCGCCAACGCGATTGCGGTGCTGGGCTCGGGCAACCGGGCCGGCGTGAAGGCGGCGGCCATCGAATCGACCTTCTATTCGTATTCCTCGATTGCGAACGAGAAGCTCCCCGGCGCCGGGCTGCTGGTGGGCGACGGCTACGCGGCATCGAAATACGTCGCGGCCGTTGCATCCATTCCGCTGCTGCTGATCCACGGCACCGCCGACCTGATCATTCCGCATTCCCACTCGCGGCGCCTGCTGGAGGCCGCGCGCGAGCCCAAGCGCCTGCTCGAGGTGCCCGGCGCCGGCCACCTCGAGCCGATGACCGAGCGCTTCGGCAGCACCTACCAGCAGGCGCTGGTGGAATTCTTCGACGCCTCGCTGCGTCCACGCCAACCATGAAGCATTTCGACGAAACCGCCACCCGCGAGCCGCTGGCCTTTGCGCGGCTCGTGCCCGCGCTGCGCGCAGCCTTCGCGGCCGAGGCGCACGTGCCGCCGCGCCATGTGCACGCGATCGAGACCGCCGGCGCTGACAAGGGCACCGTGCTCATCATGCCGGCGTGGAGCGATGCGGGCTTTCTGGGCATCAAGACCATCAACGTCTTTCCGGGCAACAGCGCGCGCGGCCTGCCCGGCCTGCATGCGACCTATGTGCTGTACGACGCGCGCACCGGCGTGCCGCTGGCCATGATGGACGGCAACGAGCTCACCGCGCGCCGCACGGCCGCGGCGTCGGCGCTGGGCGCCTCGTTCCTGGCGCGCGCCGATGCGCGCCGCCTGCTGGTGCTGGGCACCGGCCGCATCGCGCGGCTGCTGCCCGCCGCGCATGCGAGCGTGCGGCCCATCGACGAGGTGCTCGTGTGGAACCACCGGCCCGAAGGCGCCCAGGCCCTGGCTGCGCAATGGCGCGCCGAAGGGTTCAACGCCCAGGCCGCCACGGAGCTCGAAGCGGCCGTGCGCCAAGCCGACATCGTGAGCTGCGCCACGCTGGCCACCGCGTCGCTGGTGCGCGGCGAATGGCTCGCGCCCGGCTCCCACCTGGACCTGATCGGCAGCTTCACGCCTGCGATGCGCGAGGCCGACGTGCACTGCTTCGAGGGTGCGCGCACCTTCGTCGACACCACCGAGGCACTGCAGAAGGCCGGCGAACTGCTCGACGCCATCGCGGCCGGCACGCTGCGCGCCGATGCGGTGCAAGGCACGCTGGCCGCACTCTGCCGGGGCGAACGTGCCGGCCGCACGGGCAGCGCGGAGCGCACCGTGTTCAAGGCCGTGGGCAGCGCGCTCGAAGACCTGACGGCCGCCACGCTGGTCTGGCAGCACGCCGAATCGACGCCGGCCTAAGGCTTAAGGCCTAGAAAACCGCCGCCACGGCGCAGCGAGAGCGCCATTTACCGACAGTCACATACGTCATGCAGCTGATGGCACGCCTCTTGCGCCAACGTTAACCTGATGCCCATACCCAAAGGCCAGGAGGCCCGCCCCATGCTCACCATTTTTCAGAAAGCCACGATCCTCAGCAAAGCCGGTTTCGACGTGCCCGCCTGTCCGGCCGAGGATGCCTCGGCCACCTCGACCAGCGCGGTGTCCCAGAAGATGCACGACTGGGCCAAGGCCATCGAGACGCTGTACGTCAGCTACGTGGCTGCGCGCGCGGCCAAGAGCCTGCGCGATGCCGAGGAATCGCGCCAGACCGACATGCTGCGGCGGCTTTCGCTGAGCGCCTGGGCCGCCTGACAGGCAGGCCCGGCCAATCGCTCTCCCGCCCGAGCCGCGTCAGCGCTCAACCGAAAGTGAAGGCGTAGGCTTGCGCGCCGGCGTCGAGAAACTCGATCTCGAACAGCCGTTCCCTCCCGCTCGCTGCCTGCCGCACCAGCTGATACAGCTTCTGTGCATCGATCACGCCGTGGCCTTGCGCATCGGTGTCGAAGCCATGGTCCGCGAGCGGCGGCTTTCCATCCACCAGCACCCTGAAGCGCACCGGCTTGCCATCGGCCGCCGATCCCAGCACCAAGTGCAGGTCACGCGCCTGAAAGCGGTAGGCAATGCGGCCGTTGGCGCTGTTCAGCACGGCGCGCTCGGCCTCCACCGTCCAGTCGCCGGCCAGCGCCCACTGGTTGGTGCCCAGCGCGGAGGTCGCGGGCTGATAGACCTTCGCATGGTCCCGCGCAATGCCGCCGGGCGAGGCAAAGCCGTGCGTGCGCTCGTGGCCCAGGTAGGTTTCGCCGGACAGCGGCGGCTCGGCGCCGGGCGCGGCCTGGGTACCTTGCCCCAGCGGCGCCACCAGCCCGGCGGCGATGCGGGTCTGGCCCGCCTCGGCCAGCAACTGCTGGATGACCTGCTCGGCCTTGTCGTAGCGGTTCTCGCCGAACTGGTGGTGGCGGATGCGGCCCTCGGCATCGATGAAATAGAACGCGGGCCAAGCCTGGTTGTCGAAGCCGCGCCAGATCGCGAAGTCGTTGTCCAGCGCCACCGGAAAGCCGATGCCCAGGTCCTTGACGGCCTTGCGCACGTTGGCCGGGTTCTTCTCGAACGCGAACTCGGGCGCGTGCACGCCGATCACCACCAAGCCCGCGTCCCTGTACTTCTCGGCCCATGCACGAAGGTAGGGCAGCGTGCGCAGGCAGTTGATGCACGAATAGGTCCAGAAGTCGACCAGCACCACCTTACCGCGCAGGGCCTCGGGCGCGAGCGGTGCGGAGTTGATCCATTCGGTGGCGCCGATCAAGGAGGGAAAGCGGCCTTCGACCTTGAGTTCGCGCGCGGGCGGCGGGGCCGTGCGGTTGTCCGACACGCGCACCAGGCCTGCGTCTTCCCGCAGCGCGACCGGTTCCGCCTGCGGCTTGCCTGGCTTGATCCTGTCCACCAGCGCCTGCTCCAGCGCCGACGTGGTGCCCAGGGAAAGGCGCGCGAGCAAGCCGGTGTCCAGCCCCAGCGCAATCGCGCCCACGCCCGCCAGCACGGCCGCGCCGGCGGCGCGCCGCACCCATTCGCCGGTATGCAGCGAACGCTTCATGACCGAGAACAGGCGCCCGCCGAACAGCAGCGCCGCCGCGAGCGAGGTGCACGCGCCGGCCGCATAGGCCAGCAGCAGCAGCGAGGTGCCGACGCTCGCGCCATTGAGCGCCGCGCCCGTCAGGATCAGGCCGAGGATCGGCCCCGCGCATGGCGCCCAGAGCAGGCCCGTGCCCACGCCCAGCAGCAGCGGCGAGAACACCGAGGCCGGCGCCGCGCCGCCATCGCCGCGCGGCTCGGACATGCGGATGCCCAGCGCCACCAGCGGCCGGCTCAGGCGGTCGGCCACGCTTGGGAACAGCAGCGTCGCGCCGAACAGCGCGAGCATGGCGATGGCGGCTTGGCGCCCATATTCGTTGAGCGTGACGATCCAGCCGCCGCCCACCGCCGCCAGCGTGGCCACCGCGGCAAAGGCCAGCGCCATGCCCAGCAGCATCGGCAGGCCGTGCGAGCGGAAGGGGCGGTCGGCGCGTGCGAATACGAAAGGCAGCACCGGCAGGATGCAGGGACTCAGGATGGTGAGCACCCCGCCCAGGTAGGCAATGAGGAGGATGAGCATGATGGGGGAGTCGGTGGCGAATCAGCCTTGGAGGGTGGTGCGGGCGGGCGCGGCGGCCAGCGCGAGCCGGGCCTCGAGCCCGCCTTCGGCGCGGTTCTTCAGCGTGAGCTCGGCGCCCATCGCCATGGCCAGCTGGTGCGCAATGGCCAAGCCCAGGCCGGTGCCGCCGGTGCTGCGGTTGCGCGAACTCTCGACGCGGTAGAAAGGCTTGAGCACGGCGTCGAGTTCGTCCGGCGGAATGCCGGGGCCATCGTCGAGCACGCTCAGCACCAGCCGGCCGTCTTCTTCGGCATGCACGCGCAGGCGCACCTCGCTGCCGAACTTGAGCGCGTTGTCGATCAGGTTCATCAGGATGCGGCGCAGCGCATGGGGGCGGCTCACGATCGGCGCGCCGGCCCTGCCTTCGAGCCGCACCTGCCGGCCCACGTCTTCGTAGTCGGCCACCATGCTCTCGAGCAGCGCGTCGGCATCGATGCGCAGCGGCGGCTCCGCGGCGCCGTGGAGCGTGCGCGCATAGGTCACGCCTTCGCGCACCAGCGAGTGCATGGCGTCCAGGTCCTGGCGGAATTTCTCGCGGTCGTGCGCGTCGTCCATCAGGTCGGTGCGCAGCCGCATCCGCGTGATGGGCGTCTGCAGGTCGTGCGAGATGGCCGCAAGAATTTCGACGCGCTCGGACATGTAGCCGGCGATGCGCTGCTGCATGGCGTTGAAGGCGCGCGCCGCATGCGCCACTTCGGTGGGGCCTTCTTCTGCGAGCGCGCGGCCCTTCAGGTCGGGCCCGAGCTGATCGGCCGCCGCGGAAAGCTGCGCGAGCGGCCGCGTCACCAGCCGCACCGCGTACCAGGCGCACACAGCCAGCACCAGCAGCTGGGCCGCAAGCAGCCACATCACCCAGCCCGACACCGGCATGCCCACGCGCATCGCATGAACGACCACTGAAGACCCGTCGCCCAGGCGCACCTGGATCTGCAGGCCCTCGGGCGGCGAGGCCACCTCGCCGACCTTGACGATCTCGAAAGGGCGCATCGCATCGACGATGGCCGCGGCAAACTGCCGCGACTGCAGCGAGCCGGGCTCGGAACCCTGCGCGCTGCCGCCCAGCACGAAGCGGTAGTTGCGCCGCTCCAGCCGGTCGAGCCAGCCGGCGCGCTCCGCCGCGGGCAGGCGGTCGAGGATGGCGACCGAACTCGCGATGTCGCGCTCGATGCCGATCATCATCAGCTCGCGAAGCGCCATGTTCCGCTCGTAGCGGATCGCCGCGAAGGTCAGCAGCTGCGCGATCGCCAGGCCCACCACGATGATCAGCGTCACGCGGTAGAACAGCGAAGTGGGCAGCAACCGGTGCCAGCCGCGCACAGCGCCAACCGGGTTCGCAGGAAGATTCGCGGGAGAGGACATGGACACCTTCTTCTGTATGCGGCGTGGCGATGCGCAGCGCGGCCGGCTCACACCAAATTGATCGCAACGTCGATATTGCCTCGGGTGGCCTTGGAGTAGGGGCAGGTCTGGTGCGCCGCGTCAGTCAGGGCCTGCGCCACTTCGCGGTCCAGGCCCGGCAGGCTTACGTTCAGGCGCGCCTGCAGGAAATACTCGCTCCCCGCCGTGCCCAGGTCGACTTCGGCATCGACGGCGAGGTCGGGCGGCAATGCGACCTTCATCCGGCCTGCCGCCTTGCCCATGGCGCCGATGAAGCAGGCCGACCAGCCGGCCGCGAACAGCTGCTCCGGGTTGGTGCCGCTACCGGCGCTGCCGGGCGACGAGAGCTTGATGTCCAGGCGGCCGTCGGCGCTGCGCGCCTCGCCGTCGCGGCCACCCGAAGAGGTGTGGGTCTTGCCGGTGTAGAGAACTTTTTCGATGCGGGTCATGGTGGGTTCCTTGAAGGAGTTGGGTTGCGAATGCACGGATTGTTGGGCCGCACCGCCCCTGCCCGCGCACTTTGCGTATGCCTGTGTACGGCGCCCGCTCCGCCAGATACTTGCGAATACAAACCCGCCGGCCCGGCGCGGCCAGGCGGCTACATTGCGACTGCGGGTGCTTCCCGCGCCATACCTTTCCGCCACTGCCATGACGCCAAAGACATCCGACCACATCCTCATCGTCGACGACGACCGGGAAATCCGCGAACTGCTCACCACCTACCTGGTGAAGAACGGCCTGCGCGTGGTCGCGGTGCCCACCGGCCGCCACATGCGCGCCGCACTCGAAGAGTCGGGCCCGTTCGACCTGATCATCCTCGACCTGATGCTGCCCGGCGAAGACGGCCTCACGCTCTGCCGCGACCTGCGCACCGGCAAGTACAAGGCCACGCCCATCCTGATGCTGACCGCGCGCAGCGAGGAAGCCGACCGCATCCTGGGCCTGGAGATGGGCGCTGACGACTACCTGGCCAAGCCTTTTTCCGCACGCGAGCTGCTCGCGCGCCTGCGCGCCGTGATGCGCCGCACGCGCATGCTGCCGCCGAACATGGGCGCGGTCGAACCCTCGCAGAAACTGAGCTTCGGCGAATGGCAGGTCGACACGGTGGCGCGCCACCTGATCGACGACAGCGGCACGATGGTGGCGCTGAGCGGCGCCGAATACCGGCTGCTGCGCGTGTTCCTCGACCATCCGCAGAAGGTGCTGAGCCGCGACCAGCTGCTGAGTCTCACCCAGGGCCGCGAGGCCGAGCTCTTCGAGCGCTCCATCGACCTGCTCGTGAGCCGGCTGCGCCAACGGCTGCGCGACGATGCGCGCGAGCCCCGCTATATCAAGACCGTGCGCAGCGAGGGCTACGTCCTCGCTTCGGCTGTCGAAGCGAGAGACTGACCGACGCGACGCACTGGCAGCTGGCCGGGTTGCGCACCTCGTGCGCCAGCCCGCCCGCGAGGAACAGCAGCGCGAACCAGAGCTTCTTCATTGAGCGGCCCCGCTCGCGGTGGCTGCAGGGAAAGGCTCCGCAAGAAGCGCCTGGATCTTCTTCTCCGTGGCGGCGTAGCTGCCCTCGCCGAAGTGCGAGTAGGCGATGCGCCCCTCCTTGTCGATCAGGTACACCGCGGGCCAGTACTGGTTGTCGAAGGCCTTCCAGGTACCGTAGCTGTTGTCCTGCGCCACCGCATGCCTGATCTGCAGGCGCTGGATGGCGTCCTTCACGTTCTTCGTCGATTTCTCGAACGCGAACTCCGGCGTGTGAACGCCCACCACGGTCAGGCCCTTGTCCTTGTACTTTTCATGCCACTGCTGCACGTAGGGCAGATGGTTGAGGCAGTTGATGCAGGTGTAGGTCCAGAAGTCGACCAGCACCACCTGGCCGCGCAGCTCCTGGAGCTTCAGCGGCGGCGAGTTGAGCCATGTGTCGATGTTCCGGAACTCCGGCGCCGGCCGCGCCACGCCCGCGGACGTGTGGCCGCCGAGCTGCGGCGCTGCAAGCGTCAAGGCGCCCACCGATGCGGCGATGGCCGCGCCAATGGCAATGCGGAAGAGCTTCATGGTGGTTTCCTTTGGGCGATGCGCAACGGCGCGGGTGGATGACGGGCGGATTGTTTTCCGCCCACCGGCCGCGCGGCGCGCATTGCGTATGCCTCTGTGTCGAGGCTTGAAACCGACACACTACGTTTCACGGAATGGCGGCCCACGCTTCATCGATTTTCCGCTTGACCTCAAGTTAGGTTGAGGCTGCACATTGCGCTGCATGAACCATGACCCGCAACCCTCCGGCCGCGTCGCGCAGGCGCTCCAGATCCATCGAAGCATTGCGGCATGCCATGCGTACCTCGCACGCAACGACGATGTCCATGCGCTGACTGCGGCACTGATGCTGCCTTGCTACCGCACCGAATTCGACCGGCTGTCGCTCGCGATGTCTTCGGCAGAGAAGACCGCGCTGATGTCGCTGCTCCCCGCCGATGAAGAGCCACTGACTGTCAGTCTTCCGCGCGCCTGATCATCAGGCGCCGGGCACCGGACCCTTCCGACGCCAGCTTGTCGGCCGGGTTGCGCAGGCGGCAGCGGTCGATGGACAGGCAGCCGCAGCCGATGCAGTCGTCGAGCGTGTCGCGCAGCTTCTTGAGCTGGGCCATGCGTTCGTCCAGCTCTGCGCGCCAGCCGACGGAAAGCCGCGCCCAGTCCGCGCGGCTGGGCGCGGCCGAGGTGGGAAGCGTCGCAAGGGCATCGGCGATGTCGGCCAGCGCAATGCCCACCCGCTGCGCGACGCGGATGAACGCCACGCGCCGGAGCACGTCGCGCGCATAGCGGCGGTGGTTGCTTGGCGCCCGGTGGCTCGCGATGAGCCCCTTGGATTCGTAGAAATGAAGGGTGGACACCGGCACCCCGCTGCGTTGCGCGACTTCGCCCACCGAAAGCGTGGCGAGAAAATCGTGCGGTGGTTCTGCTGGCTTGGATTTCATCGAGACCTCTGGACCTCGACTTTAGGGCCTGCTCGCACTAGGCAAGGGGTCGCGTGCTCACTCGACGGTGGCGCCGGAGGCCTTGACGATGCCGGCCCACAGGGCGCTTTCCTTCGCGATGAGGGCGGCGTATTCGGCAGGGCCGCCGAGCAGCGGCACGGCGCCTTCCACGTCGAGGCGCGACTGGAATTCAGCGCTGCCTGCCACCTGGAGCATCTGCGCCGAAAGCTCCTTCACAAAGGCATCCGGCGTGCCGCGCGGCGCGAGGATGCCGTAGGTCAGCGTGCTCTCGAAACCCGCGAGTTCGCGCAGGCCCGACTCGGCCATGGTGGGCACGTCGGGCAGCGAAGGCAGGCGCCTGGCGCCCGTGACCGCAATGGCGCGCAGCCGGCCGCCCTTGACCAGCGCGAGCGCGGGCGGAACAACGCTGAACATCATCTGCACCTGCCCGCCCGCCAGGTCGGTGAGGCCGGGGTTGGTGCCCTTGTAGGGAATGTGATTGATCCGCGTGCCGGTGCGCTGCGCGAAGAGCTCGCCGGTCAGGTGGCCGCCGGTGCCACTGCCGCTGGAAGCGTAGTCGAGCAGGCCCGGGCGGGCCCTGGCCTCGGCGACGAGCTCGGCCACGGTGCGGATCTTCGACGCGGCAGGCACCACCAGCACCAGCGCGGACGAAGCGAACATGGCCACGGGCAGCAGGTCCTTGCGCGCATCGAACTTCAGGCCCTTGTAGAGCGCCGGGTTGATCGACACGGTGCCCGTGTGGCCCAGCAGCAGCGTGCTGCCGTCGGGCGCGCTGCGCACCACCTGCTCGGCGCCGAGGTTGCCGCCCGCGCCGGGCTTGTTGTCGACGATGACGCCCTGCTTGCGCAACTCGCCCAGGCCCTTGGCCATCTGGCGCGCGAACACGTCGTTGCCGCCGCCGGCCGCAAAGGGCACGACGATGCGGATCGGCCTGGCGTCGGCTTGCTGCGCGCGCGCCGGCAGCCCTGCCGCCGCCACCAGCCCCAGCAGCAGGCCGCGTCGGGCGCGGTCCATCAGACGCGTTCCAGGATCACGGCAATGCCCTGCCCCACGCCGATGCACATGGTGCACAGCGCGTAGCGGCCGCCGCCCTTGTGCAGCTGGTTGACCGCGGTGGTGGCCAGGCGGGCGCCGCTGGCACCCAGCGGGTGGCCGAGCGCAATGGCGCCGCCGTTGATGTTGACGCGCGGGTCGTTGTCCTGGAGGCCCAGCAGGCGCAGCACGGCCAGGCCTTGCGCCGCGAAGGCTTCGTTCAGCTCGATGACGTCGATCTGGTCGATGGTGAGGCCGGTGAGCGCCAGCACCTTCTGCGTGGCGGGCGCGGGGCCGATGCCCATCACGCGCGGCGCGACGCCGGCGGTGGCCATGCCGACCACGCGGGCGCGCGGCGTGAGGCCGTGCTTTGCGGCGCTGGCCTCGTCGGCCAAGAGCAGCGCGCAGGCGCCGTCGTTCACGCCGCTGGCGTTGCCGGCCGTCACGGTGCCGTCGGGGCGCACCACGCCCTTGAGCTTGGCGAGCGATTCGAGGCTGGTTTCGCGCGGATGCTCGTCCTTGTGGACGATGACCGCGTCGCCCTTTTTCTGCGGCACGCTCACGGGCACGATCTCGGCGTCGAAGAAGCCGGACTTCTGTGAGGCCACGGCGCGCAGCTGCGAGTTGAGCGCCATCAGGTCCTGCGCCTCGCGCTCGATCTTGTAGTCGGTGGCTACGTTCTCCGCCGTCTCGGGCATGGAGTCGACGCCGTACTGCGCCTTCATGAGCTTGTTGACGAAGCGCCAGCCGATGGTGGTGTCGTACACCGCGTTGTTGCGGCTGAAGGCGCTCTCGGCCTTGGGCATGACGAAGGGCGCGCGGCTCATGCTTTCGACGCCGCCGGCGATCATCAGGCCGGCTTCGCCCGCGCGGATGGCGCGCGCCGCGGTGCCCACGGCATCGAGGCCCGAACCGCACAGGCGGTTGATGGTGGCGCCGCCCAGTTCGAGCGGCAGGCCCGCGAGCAGCGCCGACATGCGCGCGACATTGCGGTTGTCTTCGCCGGCCTGGTTGGCGCAGCCGTAGAGCACGTCGCCCACGGCCTGCCAGTCGACGTTCTGGTTGCGTTCCATCAGCGCGCGCAAGGGCACGGCGCCGAGGTCGTCGGCGCGCACGCTGCTGAGCGCACCGCCGTAGCGGCCGAAGGGGGTGCGAACGGCGTCGCAGATGAAGGCTTGGTTGGTCATGGTGCGTTGTCTCTCTGTTTGACTGAATCGGATCAGGCGGCGATCGGCAGGCCGACCAGCTTCTCGAGCTCTTCGCGGCTCAGGCCCTCGACCAGGTCGACGAGCTTCAGCCCCTCTGGCGTGCATTCGAGCGTGGCGAGGTCGGAGTACACGCGCTTGACGCAGGCGATGCCGGTCAGTGGATAGCTGCATTCCTGCACCAGCTTGCTCGCGCCCTGCTTGGTCAGCAGATCCATCATGACCCAGGTCTGCTTCGCGCCGATGGCCAGGTCCATCGCGCCGCCGACCGCGGGGATGGCGTCTTTCTCGCCGGTGTGCCAGTTGGCGAGATCGCCGTTGGCCGACACCTGGAACGCGCCGAGCACGCAGATGTCGAGATGGCCGCCGCGCATCATCGCGAAGCTGTCGCCATGATGGAAGTACGAGCCGCCCGGCAGCAGCGTGACGGGCTGCTTGCCGGCGTTGATGAGGTCGTAGTCTTCCTCGCCGGCCTCGGGCGCGGGGCCCATGCCGAGGATGCCGTTCTCGCTCTGCAGGATGACCTCGCGGCCCTTGGGCAGGTGGTTGGCCACCAGCGTGGGCTGGCCGATGCCGAGGTTGACGACGGCGCCGTCGAAGATGTCTTGCGCCACGCGGGCGGCGAGTTGGTCCTTGGTGCGGCGGGTGTAGGTAGTGCTCATGATCATGCTGCCTTCTTGAAACCGCCGGCCTGGGTGGCCACGCGTTCGATGCGCACCACCTGGTGCACGAAGATGCCCGGAGTCACGACGGCCTCGGGGTCGAGGGTGCCGAGCTCGGCGATGTCGTGCACGGTGGCAATGGTCTTCTTCGCAGCCATGGCCATCACCGGGCCGAAGTTGCGCGCGGCCTTGCGGTAGACCAGGTTGCCCCAGCGGTCGCCGCGCTCGGCCTTGATGAGCGCCACGTCGCCGTGGATCGGGTACTCGAGCACGTACTGCTTGCCGCCGATTTCGCGGGTTTCGCGATTGCCCGCCAGTTGTGTGCCGTAGCCCGTGGGGCAGAAGAAGGCGCCAATGCCGGCACCCGCCGCGCGGATGCGCTCGGCCAGGTTGCCCTGGGGCACCAGTTCGAGTTCGATCTTGCCGCTGCGGTAGAGCCCGTCGAACACCTGGCTGTCGGCCTGGCGCGGAAAGCTGCAGATGATCTTGCGCACACGGCCGGCCTTGAGCAGCGCGGCCAGTCCGGTGTCGCCGTTGCCGGCATTGTTGTTGACGACGGTGAGGTCCTTGGCGCCCTGCTCGACGAGGCCGTCGAGGAGTTCGCCGGGAATGCCGGCGGTGCCGAAACCGCCGATGAGAACCGTGGCGCCGTCAGGGATGCCTGCAAGGGCATCGGCGACCGAGCGCGCGATCTTGTTGATCATGAAGCCTGTCTCCGGGAGTGAGGAAAGAAAGAGAAATCGAACCGTGCGAACGACCTGCCCGAACCATCCGACTCAATCGACCGATTCTGCGAATCGCCAATTTGTTCGTATGAAGAACATTTGTTCGTATAATGAATTCTAAAGAGGATCGCTCCACATGGCAACCCACACCCCGCAAACAGAAACACCCGCCCCCGGCGACAGCTACGTGCAGTCGTTCGCGCGCGGGCTCCAGGTGATCCGCTCGTTCAGCGAAAGCGCGCCGCGCCAGACGCTCAGCGAAGTGGCGGCCGCCAGCGGGCTCACGCGCGCGGGCGCGCGGCGCATCCTGCTCACGCTGCAGACGCTGGGCTATGTGGTGAGCGACGGCAAGCTGTTCACGCTCACGCCGCGCATCCTCGACCTGGGCTTTGCGTATCTCTCCTCGATGCCGATCTGGAACCGCGCCGAGCCCGTGATGGAAGCGCTGGTGCAGCAGGTGCAGGAGTCCTGCTCGGCCGCGGTGCTCGACGCCACCGACATCGTCTACGTGATGCGCGTGCCGACCAAGAAGATCATGCACATCAGCCTGGGCGTGGGCTCGCGCCTGCCGGCCTACTGCACCTCGCTCGGCCGGCTGCTGCTGGCCGACCTGGACGACGAAGAGGTGCGCGCGCGGCTCGAGGCCTCGAGCATCGAGGCGCTGACGAAGCACACGGTGACCGACGTCGACGCCCTCATGGCCAAGGTGGCGCAGGCGCGCAGGCAGCAGTGGTGCCTGGTGAACCAGGAGCTCGAAGAAGGCCTGATCTCCGTGGCGGCCCCCATCGTCAACCGCCAGGGCCGCATGGTGGCCGCACTGAACATCAGCGGCCAGGCCAACCGCACCAGCGCCAAGGTGATGCAGGAGACGATCCTGCCGGCACTGGTGGATGCGGCAAAGAAAGTCTCGCTACTGCTGTAAAGAGAAAGCGGCCTCATCCAGTGCACCCGCGGAACCGGCTTTGCCGGGCCGCCGGGTGCGCCCCCAGTGGGGGAGGCGCCGAAGGCGCTTCGGGGGCGTCCTAACTCTCGGAATGGATGCCCTTCATGATGATCACGCCGCCCAGGCGGGCGGTGTCGGCGCGCATGCGCTTGGCCAGCGCGTCGGGCGTGCCGGGCTGCGCCTGCCAGCCGGTCTTCAGCAGCGCCTGGCTCACTTCGGGCGAGCTGGTCACCTCGACCAGCGCGGCATTGAGCCTCGCGATGGCGGCCGGCTTCATGCCCGCGGGCGCGGCCAGCGCGGTCCAGATCTCGAGGTCGGCGCCGCGCACGTCGGCTTCGCGGATCGTGGGCAGTTCGTTGACCAGCGGGCTGCGCTCGGGCGAGGTCACGCCAATGGCCTTGAGCTTGCCCGACTTCACATGCGGCATGGCCAGGCCGGGCGGCAGCAGCGCCAGCTGGATCTCGCCCGCCAGCAGGCCCGCAATGACCTGCGGATTGCCGGTGTAGGGCTTGTGCTGCGCGGTGATGGCTGCTCGGCTCTTGAGCAGTTCCATGCCCAGGTGGCCCACGGTGCCCACGCCCGGCGTGCCGTACTTGCCGGCGCTGCCGAGATTGCGCGTCCACAGCAGCAGGTCGGCCGCGGTCTTGCCTGCGGCATTGCCCGACACCACCAGCACCAGCGGCGCGGTGCCGATCATGCCCACTGGCGCAAAGTCTTTTTCGGGGTCGAAGCTCAGCTTGGGATTGAGCAGCCTGGCAATGGTGAGATTGCCGTTGATCAGCGCGCCGATGGTGTGGTCGTCGGTCGCCTTGGCCACCTGGTCGGCCACCAGGTTGCCGCTGGCGCCGGGCTTGTTCTCGACCGTGACCGGCTGGCGCAGGATCTTCGACAGCGGCTCGGCAATGGCACGCGCCGCGAGATCGGGCGATGCGCCGGCGGGAAATCCCACGAGGATGCGAACCGGCTTGGTCGGCCAGGCGGAGTCGCTGCCGGCAGCGGCCGCGCCGGCGCGCTGGGCCCACGAACCGGGTGCAAAAAGCGATGCGGCAACCGCTGCCGCGCCGCCTTCGAGCAAGCGGCGTTTGGTGATCTTCAAGATGGCTCCAGAAAGAATGGGAAAGAGTCCGGCAACATTGCTTACGTCGTACTTACACAACGTTACAGGATCGTGCTGCATTGCGCAAGCCGTTGACCCTGCTGCAGGCGCGGCCCCGGTGCCGACCGCACAGCAGCGTCAGTTGAAGAGGCCCTGCTGCGTCGCCTGGTGAACGGCCTGGGTCCGCGACTTGACGCAGAGCTTGCGGAAGATGTTCTTCGCGTGAAATTCGATGGTGTTGACGGAAAGAGACACGGCCTCGGCGATCTGCCGAGTGCTCCAGCCCTGGGCAATGAGGCGCAGCACTTTCAGTTCGCGCGGCGACAGCAGCGGCTTGCCCCGCGCCGGTTTCCCCATGGCGGGCAAGGGCTCGACGGCGGTCGGCGTCGGCTGCTGGGCGGAGGCGGCAAGCAGCCCAAGGATGCGGCGCGCCACGCGCGGGTCCACCGGCGCGCCGCCGCGTTCGATGGAGCGCAGCAGGAACGCGAGCTCGGCATCGTCGGCTTCGGTCAGCAGGTAGCCCACCGCACCCGCGGCAATGGCGGAGCCCACCAGGCCGGCATCGTCGGTTTCCGACATGGCGATGGCCTCGATCTGCGGACAGGTCTGGCGCACGTGGCGGATCAAGGCCGCGCCATCGCCATCCGGCCCATCCATGCCGACGAGCATGACCCTGAAGGCCCGCGCGGCCAGCAGGAAGTGGGCCTCGGCCTGCGTCGACACGACCGCCAGCTCCAGGCCCGGCGCAACGGTGGCCAGGATGCGCCGCATGCGCTCGGACACGCTCTGGCTGCTTCCCGCGATGAGGGCGCCGCCACGCATGCCGGCACCAGGGCCGCCAGCCAATATCGGACAGGACATGCGCGCTCTTCCTTTTCGGCCGGGCAAGGCGGGCCGAGATTGATCTTCGTCCTGAACACCGCATGAACGATGCCCGGTCAAGAAAGCCGGCATGGCGCCCGGCTCTTCAGTGCATGCAGCACTTCGACTTCATTGAGGAATCGTTTACGGACGCCGCTTGCAGCGCTTTGGAAGGCGCGGCCGAAGCGGCCGCCTGGGGCCCTGCGTTACCCATTTGCCGCTGCGCACGTTACGTAGCGCACCCCTCTGCCACGCAGGTTTGAAACGGCCCTTTCGAGTGCCCGCACTGTGTCTGAAGGTTACTCCCCCACTTACAATCCCTGCCGCATCATCCCTTCCCCCACACGAGGTCTTGTCCGCAATGCCCAAGAGCCCCTTGCCGCGCGCACGCTTCAGCTTTTCTCCCATCGTGCGTGCCCTGCTCCTGGCCACTGCCTGTGGCCTGGCATTGCCCGCGCTCGCCGCCGCAGAGCACGATGAAGTCGATCGGCTCATGCAGGCCGGCAAGCTCGACGAGGCCATGAGCCGCGCCGATGCGTTCCTGAAGGACAAGCCGAAGGACCCGCAAATGCGCTTCCTGAAGGGCGTGATCCAGCTCGACACCGGCAAGCGCGCCGAGGCCATTGCCGCCTTCACCCAGCTCACGCAAGACGCGCCCGAACTGCCCGAGCCGTACAACAACCTCGCCGTCATCTACGCGAGCCAGAACCAGTTCGACAAGGCACGCGGCGCGCTCGAAAGCGCGATTCGCACCAACCCGAGCTATGCCACGGCGCAAGAGAACCTCGGCGACGTGTATGCGCGGCTGGCGAGCCAGGCCTACAGCAAGGCGCTGCAGCTCGACCAGAACAACACCGCGGTGCAGCCCAAGCTGGCCGTGATCCGCACCCTGTTCACGCCAGCGCCGGCTGGCGGCAAGTCGGCCGCGATGGTGGCGGCAGCTGCGCCCGAGGCAACGCCCCGTCCGGCGCCGGCCGCGAAGGCCGCGGCGCCCACGCCCGCCCCCGCGCCCGTTGCGAAGGCACCTGCCGCTGCAGCGCCTGCACCCACGCCTGCGCCGGCACCTGCACCCGTCGTCAAGGCAGCGGCCCCCGCGGCAGCGCCGGCGCCCGCAGCACTACCGCCGTCCACGGTGGTGGCCAAGGCGCCCGAGGCTGCGGTGCCATTGGCGCCTGCGCCGGCACCGGCCGCTGCGCCCTCCTCCGCCTCGACGGCCGAAGTCGAATCGGCCGTGCGCGGATGGGCTGCCGCATGGGCCGGCCAGGACATGGACCGCTACCTTGCCGCCTACGGCTCCGAGTTCAACCCCGGCGGACAAAGCCGCAAGAGCTGGGAAGAAGAGCGCCGCGCGCGCATCGTCGGCAAGTCGAGCATCAGCGTGAACATCGAGAACCTCGTGATCAGCGTCAACGGACAGGCCGCCACCGCCAAGTTCCGCCAGATCTACCGCGCCGACAACCTCAACATCTCGAGCCGCAAGACGCTGGAGCTGCAGCGCGCCGGCAACCAGTGGCACATTCGCAAGGAAAGCGTCGGCGGGTAGTGGCAGGCATCGTCCGGCGCAGCCGGCTTCGGACTCCTGCGCTGCGGCGCAGCGCGCACATGCTTGCCGCGCTCATGACGGCATCGGCGCTGCTGCTGGCAACACCCGGCGCGGCCGCCGCATCGACCCAACCCGCGAGCGCAAACGCCGGCAGCGCCAAGGCAAAGGCGGCCCACAGCCGCCCGGCCGCCAGGGACGCAAAAGCCAGGACAAAAAAAGCTGCCGCGGCAGACGCAAGAACCGCCGCAGCCAAGGGCGCCGCCCGCAACAAGGCGGCAGCAGCTGCCATTCAACAGGCCAGCAGCGCCGAAGCCCGCCTGATCGCGGTCTATGAACTGTTCGGACGCGGCCAGGCGCGCCCCGCGCTGGCCAAGGCCCGCGACCTCGTGCGGGACTACCCCAACTTTCAGCTCGCGCAGCTCGTCTATGCCGACCTGCTCGCAACGCAGGTGCCGCCCGCGCATGCCTTTTCCGACGCCACCGGCATCGGGCGGCTGCGCAGCGATCCGGCCATGGCCGACCTGCGCGAGGAATCGCGCCGCCGCCTGCAGGCCCTGCGCGACAGGCCACCGGCCGGCACCGTGCCTTCGCAGTTCCTGGCGCTGTCCACGCGCAGCCGCTATGCCATTGCGGTCGACGCCTCGCGCTCGCGGCTCTACCTGCTCGAGAACTCCGACAAGGGGCTGCAGCTGGTGGCCGACTATTACGTTTCGGTCGGCAAATCGGGCATCGGCAAGGCCACCGAGGGCGACGCGCGCACGCCGCTGGGCGTTTACTACGTCACCAGCAGCCTCGACCCGAAGTCGCTGCGCGACTTCTATGGCGCCGGCGCGCTGCCCATCAACTACCCCAACCCCTACGACGTGCGGCGCGGCAAGACCGGCAGCGGCATCTGGCTGCACGGCACCCCGCCCCAGCAGTTCTCGCGCGCGCCGCTGGCCAGCGACGGCTGCGTCGTCATGGCCAACCCCGACCTGAAGCAGCTGCTGCGCAAGGTGCAGATCGGCGCCACCCCCGTGGTCACCGCGCCCAGCCTGCAGTGGATTCCGCGCCCTCAGGCTGAAAAAGAGGCCCAAACCTTCACCAGCGCAATTTCGGCCTGGAAAGATGCCAGGGCCACTGGCAATGAAGCGCAATTGAAGAAATTCTATTTGCCCGATTTTCAGCGCAACAGCAGCAAGAAAAACATCGACGGTTTTTCGGTGCTCCACGACGAAGTGGAATACGCCCAGGGCAAACGCGTGCAGTTCAAGGACATGTCCTTTTTGCATTGGCGCGACGGCGACGACACCATGGTCGCCACCTTTGGCGAAGTCTTCGAAGGCGAAAAAAGCGGGCGCACCAGGCGCCAGTACTGGCTGCGTCAAAGGCAGCGAGTGGAAGCTTTTTCACGAAGAAATCCTGAGCTGAGGCCTACTCGGCAGAGGGGTAGGTACCCCACAGGTGTGACTTTTTGCACAGACGCCACGCCTATCTTGGGCAATACACGTGGCGTTACAAATCCCTTGCTACGTAACACGTAACGACTTTGTTCCCGTAACAAACGCCGTTCGAATGTTCCCGAGGAACGTAACGTTGTTCACTCATTCATGGGATGCGCAGGCACTGTGTCAGAGGGAAAAATGCGTCTCAGGACTGTTACCTCTGCTCTCAAGTGTGGGTCTTCCTAGGGGACGGCGAAGGGCTGGCCGCCTTCCTGCTTAGACCGTATGGCCTAGCACAGGAAGGCCTCGAACCCACGGGTTACTGTTGTTGATACACGGAGTTACGCTGTATAACATCTGCTTGGCCAGCCTCTCTTTGTTAACACTTTTTTAAAAGGGGAAATCATGCTTCGCTCTATTACTCGTTTTCTGCGCGATGAAGAAGGTGCTACTGCAATTGAATATGGAATTATTGCGGGGTTGATTTCGGTTGTGATGATTACCGCCATTACCAGCACAGGCGGAATTGGCGACAGCCTGACGACCATTTGGGCCAGCATCAAATCTTCCCTGGCAACCGCTGCCACCCCTTGAGGCGCCAGCGCAAGCAATGACATCGACATATTTGATGTGGTTGCTCTTCATTGCCGTCTATGACTTCAGGCAACGCCGCGTCCCCAATTGGCTTGTGCTCGCAGGCGCCTTCTTGGCGTTCGTGGCACTGGCATTGGGGACAGCGCCAATTGAGCACAGCTGGACTGCCGCCCTGTTCGGCGCAGGAATTGGTTTCGGCTTCCTGCTGCTTTTCTACACTCTCGGAGTCATGGGAGCCGGCGACGTGAAGTTCGCCGGAGCGCTCGGACTGTGGGTAGGTCTTTCGGCACTGCTCCCCGTCTGGCTCATCGCCAGCCTCCTCGCCAGCCTGCATGCGGTGCTCTGGCTAATTCTTCAGCGCTGGCCCGTTTCCTCTCGGCTTTCGCTCGTACTTTTCGGCCCATCGTCGTCGGCACATGGCAACCCACAGCCGAGCCGGATTCGCTTTATTCCCTATGCGGCCTATCTCGCGCTGGCCGCCGCGGTGTGGATGGTTTGGGGCCGACAGAGTAGCTAATCGCTCCGCCGCCACGAGCTATTCATCGATAGCTCTCGAATTGCTCCTTCCCTGACCCGCCGCCCATGATCAATCTCACCAAAATCATCGCTGCCATCCTCGTGCTCCTTGCCCTCGCGCTCGGCGGCTATGCATGGATGCTCAGCCGCCAGCCCCCGCCACCGGTGGCGGTCGCCCCCTCCGCCACCGCTTCCGGCAAGGCTGTCCAGGCGCATACCTTCCCCGTGGTCGTGGCGGCCAAGCCGCTGCCCGCGGGCCAGGCGATTCCAGCCGACGCGCTTCGTATCGAACGCCTGACGATCAATCCCGTGGGGGCTTTCCAGGACACTGCGCTGCTCGCAGGGCGTGTGCCAGTGATCGACCTGGGCGAAGGCTCGCCGCTGCTCGAAGGCCAGCTCGTTTCCGGTCTGGCCCTGCGCGTCACCGAAGGCGAGCGTGCGGTCGCCATCAAGGCCGACGAGATCATGGGTGTGGGCAACAAGGTTCAACCCGGCGACTTTGTCGACGTGTTCCTGATGCTCAAGTCCGACGGCAAGGACATCGACCGCAGCCAGGCGCGCCTGCTCCTGTCGCGCAAGCGCGTGCTGGCCTACGGCAGCGCCTCGGTCGACGGCCTGCCTTCCAAGATGGACAAGAACGGCGCTGCACAGCAGCAGGCCCAGCGCGCCGAGCCGGCCCGTACCGTCGTGCTCGCGGTGCCGGTGGACGACATCAACCGGCTCACGCTTGCCGAGAACAGCGGCCGCTTGCTGCTGGCGCTGCGCAACCCCACCGACATGTCGGAACCCGATCCGAAGCTTTTTGCCGAGCTGCCCACCGCCCTGCAGCCGCCTCCGCCGAAGGCCGGCGAGCCGCGCCGCCCGCAGCTCGAAGGACTGGACCGCGCGCAGGCCGGCGTCACCACGGCAGATTTCGTGACCGGCGGCAAGCCGGGGACCTTGCGCGCCCCGGCCATCGCTGTCGTGCGGACTCCGACAGCTCGCACTGGTGAGTCTCGCGGTGGACTCAAGGTCGAAGTCATTCGCGGCGACCGCAGCGAAACCATCAATTACTGATCAGCAAACAAGTGGCACGCCCATGCACGCCACGCAGGAAACGAACACCATGACGATCGCCCTTCGCGCGAAAACAGCCGGTTCGGCACGTCCTCTGCGTCCCACGCTCGCGGTGCTGTGCTTGCTGGCATGGGTCGTTTGGCCTGGGGTGTCTGCCGCCGCAGATGCGGCAGAGGCGACATCTGCCCGCCCCGCGCTCCAACTGCGGATCGACGCCGGCACGCAGAAGGAGCTGCTGATCGGCAAAGGTATCGAGCGCATGGCCATCGCCGACGAGACGGTGGCGGGCGTCTCGCTCACCCGCCAATCGCCCAACTCGCCGGCCGCGCGCCTCATCATCACCGGCAAGGCTGCGGGCCGGACCACGCTGATGCTCTGGGAAAAGGGCCAGTCGACCGCGACGGTCTATGCGCTCGAAGTCCGTCGCCGGTCCTCCACGCTCGCCGGGTCGCTCAACAGCATGGACGCGCACCAGGAAGCGCGCGATGCAGCCATTGCCGCCGGTGGAGAAAAATCGGCGCTGATCGACCGCTCCGTCGTCAACGTACGGAGCAACACCGTGCAGGTCGAGGTCAAGATCGTCGAGTTCAACCGCAGCGTGCTCAAGCAGGCTGGCCTCAATATCTTCAGCACGCGCGCCAACTCCAACGGCTTCAGCTTCGGCGTGTTCACGCCGTCTTCGCTGCGTTCCACCACGTTCAACAGCGACGGCTCGATCACCGGTGAGTACAACAACCCGCTGGCACAAGCCTTCAGCCTGCTCTTCAATTTCGGCAAGGCCGGCCTGGGCCTGAACGTCGGCTTTCTCGAAGGCAACGGCATGGCACGCGTGCTCGCCGAGCCAACGCTGGTGGCGCTGTCGGGCCAGAGCGCGAGCTTCCTGGCCGGCGGCGAACTTCCCGTGCCCGCACCACAGGGCCTGGGCACCACGAGCATCGAATACAAGCCTTTCGGCATTGGCCTGACCCTCACGCCCACCGTGCTGTCGAACGACCGTATCGTGCTCAAGGTGGCGCCGGAGGCCAGCGACCTGGATTACACCAACTCGCTCAGCATCGGCGGTGTCGCAGTGCCCGCCATCAGCACGCGACGCGCCGACACCACGGTGGAACTCGGCGACGGCGAGAGCTTCATCATTGGCGGCCTCGTGAGCCGCACCACGACCTCCAACGCCGACAAAGTTCCGCTGCTCGGCGACATTCCGGTGCTCGGAGCCTTCTTCAAGCAGAACAAGTACCAGATGAGCGAGAAGGAACTGGTGATCCTCGTCACGCCGCACCTCGTGAAGCCCATTGCGCGTGGCACCGATCTGGCTCCGTACCTGCCGGGTGGTGCCGAGCAACGCGATGGTCCCGTGTGGCGTGCGCATCTGCTGGGGCCGGCTTCGGGCACGACGGTGCCTGGCTTTTCGCGCTGACAGAACCCAACTACGCAAAGCACTTGGCCGACGCCATGAACGCCCCACGCGACAGCCTTCCTGAAATTGGTGCAGAGACCTATCTCTTCGCATCGCCGAACAGCAGCCACATCACGTGGCTGACCGACGCGCTCGGCCGGCTGGGTGCGGTGGTGATCCTTCCGCCCGAAGCCAAAGCGATCGACGAACGCATCGCCATGCTCAGCCCTGCGGCGGTTTTTCTCGATTTCTCTGGCGACCACGCCACCGCGGCAGTCGAACTTCACCAGCGCCTCAAACGCGAGTGGCCGACGCTGCCGGTGTTGGCGGCCGGCATTTCGGCCGAGCCTGCTTCCATGCTCGCCGCACTGCGCGCCGGTGTGGACGACTTCGTGGACATGGGCGCGCCGCCAACAGACGCGATCAACACGCTGCGCAAGCTGCTCGATCGTCAAAGCAGCCTGCAAAGCCGCGTCCGCGGATGCACGCTTGCGCTGCTCGGCGCCCGTCCGGGCATCGGCGTGACCACGCTTGCGGCCAGCCTGGCGCTGATGCTCAACGATCAGCTGTCTCAAGCGGCCACGTCCTCTCATGGCCGCAACACGCGCCGCGGAGTGGCGTTGCTCGACCTCGGGCTCCCGGCGCGCGATGGTCTTTTGTATCTAGACACCCAAAGCGGCTTCAGCTTTGTCGATGGCGTGCGCAATCTGCGCCGCCTTGACCAGACGCTGCTGCATACCGCACTGGCCCACCACACGAGCGGCGTGGCCGTGCTGCCGCTGCCCGCGAGCCTCGCCCAAGTGCGCGAGATCTCTCATGCCGATTCGGTGGCGCTGATCAAGCGGCTCGGCGACTTCTACGATTTCCAGATCGCCGACCTGGGCGGTTTTTCGACCCTCGATTTCGTCGCCCAGACCGTGAAGGCCGCCCAGCGCAACTGGGTGGTGTGCGATCAGAGCATCGGTGCGATCGTCTCCACTGCCAACATGCTCAAGGAACTGCGCACGCGTGGTGTCGAGACCGATCGGCTGTCGCTCGTGGTCAACAAGTTCGACAGCCACGTTGGGCTGCCGGCCAAGGACATTGCCGAGCGGCTCGAACTGCCGCTGCACCATGTCTTGCCGGCACGCAGCACGCAACTTCTGGCAGCCGCGAGTCGCGGCGAAATGCTGGTACGCACCGCGCGCAACGACGCGTATTCGCAGGCCGTAGCCGGCCTCGCACGCGGACTGAACCAGGAATACATGTCCGAAGCAGGCCAGGCGCCGGCCAAGGAATCCAGCTGGGTGGCGCGCATGTCGCAAATTGCCGGCTTCTGGAAAAGCTCTAGTCAAGGTTGAACCGCCCCCATATGTCCAACGATCTCGAATTCGCCGACGACGACCAGGCGTTCATCAATTCCCAGCAGTTCCAGGACATCAAGAGCTGGACGCACGACCATCTGCTGAGCCGCATCGAGGAGCTGGGGGCGGAGTTCGGCCGCTGGTCGCGCGCCTCGATCCAGCAGTTTGTCGAGCTGGAGGTCGACAGCTTCGTTCGGCTGCGCCGCGTGCCGATCAACGATCGCGAGATGCAGCTCATCTCCGACGCGTTGACCAAGGAGCTTGCGGGCTTCGGCCCGTTGGAAGACCTGCTCAACGACCCTGCCGTCGAAGACATTTTGATCAACGGCTACCAGAACGTGTACGTGTCGCGCCATGGCATGCTGGAACGCGAGACCGTGCGCTTTGCCGATGCGGAGCATGTGATGCGCATCGTGCGCCGCATCCTTGCGCCGCTAGGCCGCCGGCTCGACGAATCCAACCCGATGGTCGATGCGCGCTTGCCGGATGGCGGCCGCATCAACGTGATCATCGAGCCGCTGGCCATCGACGGGCTCTCGGTTTCGATTCGAAAGTTCCGCAAGGAACCGCTCACGCCGGCCGATCTGGTGAAGCTCGGCACCTTTGACGCCGGCATGGCGCAGTTGCTGGAGATTGCCGTGCGTGCACGCTGCAATATCCTTGTGAGTGGCGGCACCAGCTCGGGCAAGACCTCGCTGCTCAATGCGCTTGCAACTTACATCCCCGCGCGCGAGCGCGTGATCACCATCGAAGACACGGCGGAACTTTCGCTGGGCACCAGCCACGTCGTTCGCCTCGAAAGCCGGCCCGGCGGATTCGATGGCACGGGGGTCGTGTCGATCCGCGACCTGCTGCGCAACAGCCTGCGCATGCGGCCCGACCGGATCATCGTGGGTGAAGTGCGCGGCGCCGAAGTGATCGAGATGATGCAGGCGATGAACACGGGCCACGAAGGTTCGATGGGCACCATCCACGCGAGCTCGCCGCGCGAATGCCTCTACCGGCTTGAAATGCTCGCGGGCTTCGCGGGTTACCAGGGCAGCGAAGTGAGCCTGCGCCGGCAGATCGCCAACGCCATCGATTTCATCGTGCAGATCGGGCGCCTTTCGAACGGCCAGCGCCGCATTCTCTCGCTGAGCGAAGTTACCGGCGTGAATGACAACGTAGTCGCGATGCAGGAGCTCTACCGCTACGAACCGATTGCCTCGCCAGACGGCGAGGAGCGCGATCGCTGGGTATCGCTGGGTATTGCGCCGCATTCGCCCAAGATCACGCGCTTCCGCCAGTCGCTGGCGCGGGCACAGCAGGGAGACAACCGTGGCTAAAGTCCTGCTGACGGTAGCTTGCATCGCGCTGTTGCTTGCAGCCGCGGGGCTGCTGCTGTGGCAATGGGCAAAGGGGCGCCAGGCACGGCAGGCGGCCGGGCGGCATCTGAACCAGCAGATCCTGGCCAGCACGGCCGCTGCGGCGTCGTTGCCAATACCTTTACGGGATCTGCCCAGCGATGGGCTCATGACTGACCCGTGGCTCGAGACCGATGCAAGTGTCGCGGCTTCTGAACCCGTTGGGCTTCTTGAAAAAGCCTTGCCCGACTGGCTGGTAGGCGTGATCGATCCGCGCATGGCCGCGCTGGGGTTTGCCGCCATCGTGGCGCTGGCTGCGCTTGCTGGTCTGTTCGGCGGCTGGATCGCGGCGTCGAGTGCGCTCGCCTTGTTGGCACTCCTCTCGGTCTTCGCGGTCTGGCTGCGACTGCAGAAGTTTCGGCGCAAGCTGGTCAGCCAGTTGCCGGCATACATCGACGCAATGGTGCGATTGATCACCATCGGCAACTCCACGCAGGCGGCGTTCCAGCTTGCGATTGCCACCACGGAGGCGCCGTTGCGCGGCCAGCTGGAACGTGCGGCATCGCTGGTGCGCGCGGGCATGGACCTGGATCGCGCGCTGCACCAGACAGCCAGCAGCGTCCGCATCGAGGAGATGTTCCTGCTGGCCTCCATCATTGGCCTGGGTGTACGTTATGGCGGACGCTCCGACCTCCTGCTGGAACGCGTAGGCAACTTCATGCGCGACCGTGAGCAAGCGGAGCATGAGTTGCTCGCAATGTCGTCGGAAACCCGGCTTTCCGCCTGGATCCTCGGGTTGTTGCCTGTGAGTGTCGGCGCCTTCTTCATCTTGACCAATCCCGGCTATTTCTTGGGAATGTGGAACGATGGGACCGGTCGGATGATGGTCCTCTCTGCCGCAGGCTTTCAATTGTTCGGTGCGGCGCTCCTCTACCGGTTGGCAAAACTGACATGACCGTCACCTCCAATCAATTGGCGATCTTCAGCCTGGCATTGTTGGCCTTGGGCCTGATGGCCGGCGCCGGTGCACTGATTGCGGCCGAGTTGCGGCGCACGCGCAGCGGAAAAGTCATCGACCGCGCCATCCAGCAGGGCGTGACGACCCCGCGCCAGTCGAAGGCTTCCGTCGATTCGACCGAAGAGCTGAACGCCTCGGCAAAGCCAGACATCGAATTACCGTTTCATTGGCTCGATTCGCGAATCGGTCGGGCACTCGTGGCGAACGAAGACCGCAACCTCATCGACCAGTGCGGCCTTCCCTCGAAGCGGGCGCAACTGGTTTTCCTTGTGGCTCGTATCTTTCTTGCATTCCTTCTTCCCTTTCTCGCCTATGTGCTGTGGAGCGCGGGCCATCCGCAGCGCACTGTAGTTAGCGTGCTCGCAGCCGCGTTCGTCATCGGCTTCATGGCACCGAAATGGACACTCGGCCGCTTTGCGGCCAAACGCCGCGAGCGGGTGAACCAGGAGCTTCCACTGTTCATCGATTTGCTGCGCCTTCTCCAAGGCGTTGGGCTGAGCCTGGACCAGAGCCTGCAGATCATGGCCAGCGACTTCTCGCATGTGCTGCGTGTGCTCGGGTACGAGCTGACCTTTGCCAACAACCAGTACAGCCGTGGTCGCAGCCGCGAGCATTCGCTGCAGCGCCTCGCAAGCCTGCACAAGAACGAGAACCTCCGCGGGCTTGTATCCCTGCTGGTACAGGTCGACAAACACGGCGGCGCCGTGCAGGAACCGTTGCGCATATTCAGCGACCGGCTCCGCGAACACCGGCGCTCCGAAATGAAGGAAAAAATCGGAAAGATCACGGTGAAGATGACCGCGGTCATGGTGACCACGCTGTTGCCAGCGCTGGTCATCATCACGGCAGGCCCGGCTTTCCTTGCGATCTTCCGCTCACTGGGAGCCGCCGCCAAATGAAAACCATCAACCTTTTCGTGAGCTCGCGCCCTGCTCGCCGCATGCTGACGTTCGTCTCGGCAGCAGCCGCGGCCCTCGTCATCACCGCCTGTGCCGGCCTCAAGGACCAGTACGCCGCCAGCGCCGATGCGCAACAACGCATGGCCGCCGAAGCGGCCGCGGACACGAAGGCGGGAGCGAGCGTAGACACCCAAGCGACCTACCTCAAACTGGTCGAGCAGATGCAGAAAGAGGACCTGTGGTTTGCATCGCTCGCGCACATCGACGCTCTTGAACAGCGTTGGGGTGTCTCGCCCGAATCCACGCGCACCCGTGCCGAGGCGCTGCGCCAGACAGGGCAGGCTGCCCCCGCCGAAGCAGCCTACAAGCGCCTGCTGGGCACGCCGCTGGCGAGTGCCGGCTACCGCGGACTGGGGCTGTTGGCAGGTACGCGCGGGAACTACGCCGAGGCGGTGCAGCTGCTTGCGCAGGCCCAGCGCCGGACACCAACCGATGCGCTGCTGCTGAGCGACCTAGGCTACGCGCAATTGCGCGCTGGCCTGATCGAAGAGGCACGATTGCCGCTGATGCAGGCCCTGCAGTTGCGCCCCGACAGCACGCAGGCACAAGCCAACCTCGCCCTCTATCTGGAAGTGACCAATCAGCGGGATCAGGCAGCTGCCCTGATGAATGCGAACCGCCTGTCCGAAGCAACACGCCTGGCCGTGCGCGAAGCGGCGCTGCAAATACGCGCACCAGGCGGACTGGCTGCACCCGTCGCCGCCGCGGCATCAACATCAACTCGCGGTGAGCCCATTGTTTCGCCCCTTGCGCTCAAACCGTCGCGATGGTCAGGCGTGGGCGGCATGAGGACTGCGATCCACACGAATCCGCCGGCGTCGAATGCCGAAGCACCCTTCTCTCCGAACTCGACCTCACGAGGTACACCATGAACCACGAATCCACCGAGCGGATCGCCTCTCTGCCCGCTCGTGCGGCCTTGACTGCCGCACTTCTCTTCATGGCAACGAGCGCCTTCGCACAAACGACAGCGACCAAATCAGACAACGCAAAGCCCATTGCGACGTCAGTGACCGCGCCGACAGGCCGGGTCACAGCAACAGCGGCTCCCGCTGGTCAGGCCGTACAGAATCAGGCAGCGCCGGAGCCTCAGGATGCGCAAATGGCCGAGGCCGAAGAATTCGACCCGCCGCCACTGTTGCTCGGCGATGCAACACAAAACCTGCTTGCCTGGCAACGCAGCGGAGAGATCGCATCGCCTGCACCTCGCCCCATCGCCGGAAGCGTAGCCAGCCGTAGCTATGAGCGCTACCTCAAGAGCTTCGAACATCCGATTCCCGAGCACCTTAGCTCGACGGTAACGAAGTCCGGTGGCGGCGGTTCTTCTTCCGGGTCTCGGTAAGCGGCGAGTCGGTCCTGCCGCGCAAAGAGAAGCACGATGGAAACACACAACCTCGCAAAGCCCGCCTGCGCCCAGCGCGGTGTGTATGCGATCGAGTTCGCATTTGTGTTCCTGATCATTTTTGCGCTGCTTTATGCCGTCATCTGCTACGGCTTCCTGCTGACGATGCGAATGAGCCTGCAGAACGCAGCGGAAGACGGTGCCCGCGCCGGTCTGCGGTACCAGAGCAATCTGGACGACAGAAAAAAGGAAGCAAAGACTGTTGCGGAACAGCGCACCGACTGGTTGCCCGCCGGCCTGAAAGCGACCCGGAATGTCGATCCAGCAGTCTGCATGGCCGGGGAAGACGACTGCTCGCAAGCAGCGCCGCCTTGCGGGCCGGCTTGGAGCAACCGGTGCCAGATGGTCGTGACGGTCGCGGTCGGCGGCATAGAAGCGCTGTTCCCCGCTTTCCCCAGCTTTGCCGTGCCCGACCGGATCGTAGGCAAGGCCAGCATGCTGCTCGATGGGAGGTCGTTGTGAGGTCCGTCCACCCGAGACTCGAACGGGCCGTGTCTCGACAGCAGCGAGGCGTCGCTGCCATCGAGTTTGCGCTCGTCTTCAGTGTTCTGTTCCTGGGTATCTATGGCCTCGTTACGTTCTGCGGTGTCCTCTACGTCCAGCAAGTCGTCTCTCGAGCGGCGGAAGACGGCGCAAGAGCCGCTCAATCTTTTCGCAGCGACACGCCTTCCGTCGACCTGCAGGCGGATGTTCGAACGGCGATCTATCGGTCGCTGGCGCTCTCGATGATTACCCCGGGTTCCGCGGGCACCGCCCCCTCCTCGAAGGAGACATGGCTGCGGACAAAGATGGCAGATACACCTCCCGAGGTGAATCTTTCACCTGGAGAGGTTGCAGTGAAAGTTTCCTACCCATACCGCGCCAATCCATTGTTGCCTCCCCTTCCTTTCACCGGGAACTGGATGCCTGATCGCCTGCTCGGCAAGGCCACGGCTGCCAGAACATCTTCCTAGGGGCGAACAATGCATCCATCCATTCGAGGGGCAGCCCGGCGACAAGGCGGGTCAGTGGTCATCAATGCGGCAATCGCGCTAAGCCTTCTGGTTATCGTGCTTATCGGCGTCGAACTCGGCTACTTGTTCTACATGAAACGCGAGCTTCAGAAGACCGCCGATCTCGCTGCGCTGGCGGGCGCACAGGCGCTCGAAGGAGATAGCTGCACGAACGCAACAGCGGCGGCAATCGCCAATGCTGCACAGAACTTTCCACCGGGCCTGGCACCCGTCGGCGCAGACAGTGTGGTCTGCGGGCACTGGGATCCTGCGTCAAGACCGACCGCACCCCACTTTGGCCCACCGGAAAGTGGACAAAGACTCAATGCAGTGCGAGTCACCATCAACAGGACTCCGGCGCTTTTGCTGGCAGGTATTCCCGGCAATCAGCCAAGGCCTATTGGCGTGGATGCCTTGGCGGCTCAAAAGCACCCGTTGGCGGCATTGAATATTCGCAGCACGCTCATCAGTGTGGACACCACCCAATCTCCTTTGCTCAATGCGGTGTTCGGCGGGCTCCTGGGGGGCAGCCTCAGCCTCGACGCGGTGGGTTGGAATGGCTTGATCAACACCGACCTCAAATTGCTGACTTTTCTCGATGAACTGGCCCTCCAACTGGGCATCGGCGCAGGAAAGTACGACCAGGTCCTGGCCACCGATGTCTCTGTGGGCACGCTGATACAGGCCATGATCAACGCGCTCCAGCGCAACGGGGCCGCGGCCCAAGTGGCCATAGACGCGCTCAACCTGGTAAAGATCGCGGCCAACGCAGCCCCCGCCCAGCCCCCGCTCAAGCTCGGCGATCTGCTTGGGGTGCAAGCCGGCACCAACGCAGCGGGGCTGGACACCAATATTCAGCTTTTTCAGTTGGTGCAAGGCGTGGTCCAGGCGGCCAATGGCAAGAACGGATTGGCCGCAGATGTGAACCTTGCAGGAATCAACGCCAGCATCAAGGTGATCGAGCCGCCACAAGTGTCCGCCATCGGCGATCCAGCGCTCGCGAAGCTCAATCCCACCGGACCGGACCAGATCTCCGTGCGAACAGCCCAGATCCGGACATTTCTTTCGATCAGTCTGCCTGCCCTGGACGGCGTGAGCAATGTGGCCAACGCCGTTCTCGCATTGGCCTCGCCTGTCACCGATTTGCTGAACAATCTCTTGAGCCTAAATCTCGTGACCGGACTCACGAACATCCTCAACTGCCTTTTGGGATGTACGCGAGATGTGACCGACATCAAAATACTTCCTCCACCGCTGAGGCTCGACATCAGTCTGGACGCGGGGGGCGGTGCATCGCGAGTGACGGATTTCGATTGCGCGACTGGTGCGAAATCACTCACGGCCCAGACGGTGACTTCTATCGCGAATTTGCGCATTGGCAGCCTGGGTGCGACGGCTGCCATCGCAAAGGCAAATGCATTTTCATCGAGCGCGGCGCCTGCGGTCAGCCCGCTGCCGATCATCGACATTGGCTCTCAATCGTGTCTACTCGGGCCACTTGGAATTGGCAAGATCAGCTGCGGTACCGCGCATCGCAAGGCCTTCTACGGCGGGGGCCTTGGACTGAAGGCCGACCTTCCCATCGGCTCCTCGACCCAGTCGCAGTTCTTCCAGGATCCACCCGAGCTGGACGAACAACCTGCGTACCTTGCTATTTCGACGCAGAACATTGTGGACAGCGTGAGCAACACTCTTTCGGGATTGAGCAATCTGCTGACCGTCATCCCACCGATGGCGCCAGTACCTGGCGGAGGCCTTCCCGGATTTCTTACGGCCTTGACCAACACACTGAGCGGAGTCATCACTGCTCTTCAAGGCGTGATCTCGGACGTACTGGGCCCATTGCTGGATCCGTTGCTGACAACTTTGCTCGGCGACGTACTCGGCGCCAATCTCGCCAAGACGGAAGTCGGCGCCCGCCTGAGCTGCTCCAAGGGCGCCGAACTCGTTTATTGACATGCGTACTTTTTCGACATGAGCTCCCCCGCCAACTTCGACGAACTCGACCTCTTTGTCTGGGAAGGCAAGGCCGACATCCTCGACCGTATCGCGCGGTGCATGGCGAGCTTCGACGTGGAGGTGATCCGGGCCGATGGCTTGCCGCCTCCGCAGCAGGACCGCGGCACGGCGCTTCGGCCTTCGGTCGCCATTCTCAGTGTCACGGTCATCGACAGCGGCGGGCTCGCGCATGCCACCGAACTGCTGCAGGGCATGCCGGTGATCTGGGTGGCCGGGGCCTCTCGGGAGCGGGACTCGCGCACTTATCCGCCCGAGTACCTGCACGTGCTGCCCTACGACTTCACCTGCGCCGAGCTGCGCACGATGGTGGCCAAGCTGGTGCGGCAGCTGCGCGCGCGCGACGTGGCGCCGCAGGCACCCGACGTGCTGGTGGCGCATTCGGATGCGATGAAATCGCTGCTGGCCGAAGTGGGTGCCTTTGCCGACTGCAACCACAGCGTGCTGGTGCGCGGCGAAACGGGTGTGGGCAAGGAGCGCATCGCGCAGCAACTGCACCTGGGGCACCAGCACTACAGCAAGGGCGCGTTCGTGGCGGTGAATTGCGGCGCGATTCCTGATGGTCTCTTCGAGTCGCTGTTCTTCGGCCACACGAAGGGCTCGTTCACCGGCGCCGTGCATGCGCACCGCGGCTATTTCGAACAGGCCACGGGCGGCACGCTGTTCCTCGACGAGATCGGCGATCTGCCGCGCTATCAGCAAGTGAAGCTGCTGCGCGTGCTGGAAGACAACGCGGTGACGCGGCTGGGTGCCACGGCGCCGATCCGGGTCGACTTTCGGCTGGTTGCGGCCACCAACCGCAACCTGCGCGAGATGGTGGCCAGCGGCGAGTTTCGCGCCGACCTGTTCTACCGGCTCGCGGTGATCGAGCTGCACGTGCCCAGCCTGGAGGAGCGCGGGGAGATCGACAAGATCGCGATCTTCAAGGCGCTGCTGGCCAATGTGCTGGGCGACGAGCTGGAGACGATCGGGGAAACGCCGCACTGGCTCAGCGATGCGGTGGCCGAAACCTACTTTCCCGGCAATGTGCGGCAGTTGCGCAACCTGGCCGAGCGGGTGGGGGTGATTGCACGGCAGCTGCACAGCTGGGACCAGAACCTGATCCAGCGCGCCATCGCGCTCACGCGCGGCACGCCGACGGCGACGGGCGCGGCGGAGCGCAACGGCCATGGCGGCGGCGCCATGAACGGCGTGGCGCTCGACAGCAATGGCGACCGCAAGGGATGGAACAGCAGCGAGCGCAACCGCATCATTGCGGCGCTGGAGATCAACGACTGGAAGCGCCAGGACACCGCGCAGCACCTGGGCATCAGCCGCAAGGTGCTGTGGGAAAAGATGCGCAAGTACCAGATCCTCGACGGCGAGCCGGGCATCCCCGAGGACGCCTGAACTCGCTTCCGGCTTAACTTAACGGTTCGCCAGCCGCGCAGTCCGGCGCAGCGGCGGGTTCGCCGCGGTTGCGGTGGCTCCGCGATCGGCCACAGGCTCGCTGGCGCAGCCTGCGTTGCTCGAGATGCACAGCGCGGTGAGCAGGCCGTCTTCGCTCAGCGCGGGGCGGTTCGGCGGGCCGAAGATGCGGTCGATCCAGCCATTGCTCGCCTCGGGGTCGATGCGCAGCTCGCCGGTGGTGCGCGCCAGGCGCAGCTCGGTGATGCGCAGGTCGAACACGGCGTCGACGTAGTCGAACAACAGGTTGTAGTAGTCGAGCTGGGCGTCGAGCACGGCGGGCAGGGTTTCGCGGCCGAACTCCATCAGGCGGCGGCGCCCGCGGAAGGCCTGGCCAGATGTGCTGACGGCTTCCATCAATTGCCGCTCGCGCTCGCGGCCCGACACGGTGCGCGCCCATGAGGCCGAGGTGAGCTCCAGCAGATTGAGCTTCACGCCTTCGAGCTTGGCCTCCTGGTTGGCGACTTCGGCCAAGGCCGACTTCAGGCGCAGCTGGCGGTCGAAGCCGTTGCCGAAGTTCCAGTTGAGCTCGAAGGCCGCGCGCGTCGGGTCCTGCGGCGACACGCCGCGCGGGTCCTTGCTCTTGACGACCACCGCATCCACCGTTGGATAGATGCTGGCCTCCTGCTGGTCGACCAGGGCCTGGGCGCGTGCCACGCGGCCCTTGGCTTCGGCGATTTCAGTGCTGCGTTCCTCGGCACGGCGCAAGGCTTCTTCCTGCGAAGCAATGCGCCACAACACAGGCGCGGCAAGCACGGGCAGCGAATCGGTATTGGGCGTGAACTTGAAGTAGGTGTTGAACTTGGCCAGCGCCTCGTCGCGCTGCGCCTGGAAGTCGGACTCGCGCGCAGCCACGCTGGCGCGGCGCGCGGCCGCCATGTTCAGGTCGTTCTCGCCGGCGGCGCCCAGCGCCACGCGGCGGGCTTCGGCCTTCGAAAGCTCGGCCACCACTTCGGTGGACTTGCGCGCGATCTGTTTCTTGAGGTCGAAGCGCTGCACCTGCAAGTAGGCGGTCAGCGCATCGAGCACCACTTTCTGCGAGGTGGTCGAGACGGCCTCGTCGTCGGCCTGGTTTGCGGCCTCGGCGGCACGCACCGCGGCACTCATGGCGCCGCCGTCGATCAGGCTCACGCGCGCCTCGGCGGTGAGCACGGTGTAGCTCTCGGTCTTGGCGTTGGCAGCGCCGCTGTTGTAGCTGCCGGATGCGGTGCCCATCTTGAAACGCGGGTAGCGGGCCTTCCTGGCGGCGTCCACGCCAAAGCTGCTGGTGTTGGCGGCGGCCTGCGCCGTCTGCACTTCAGGGTAGTCCTGCGACAGCGCAATGAGCGCCTGCTTGACGCGCTGCGCATAGCTCGCGGCGCCGATCGATGGCGCGGAAAGGCGGCGCGCCGGCACCAGCTGCGCCGGCGCTTCCTGCGCCATGGCGCCCGGAGGAAGCGCGAAGCTCGCGCACAGCACCGCGCAAAGAACACCGGGGCCCGTTCGGCGCCGGCCAGCCGAGTTGCTGCCCCTCATGGTTCGCGGAAGGCTTCGCGCCGCAGCTTGAGCACCGGACGAAGGATGTACCAGATGAACGGATCGGTACCCACCTTCAGGTCGACCTCGGACTCCATGCCGGCGGTAACGCGGTTTTCTTCGCGTCCCACGTAGGCTTGCTCGGTGCTGATCAGGATGCGGTAGTACGGCGCCGAGTTGGCAATGGCCGGGTCGCGGTCGGCATCGGCGGCCACCAGGGTGACCTTGCCTTCGACCGCACCGTAGCGCAGGTAGTCGTAGGCGGTGATCTTCACGCGCGCCGCCTGGCCGACCTCGACGAAGCCGCGGTCGTTGGGATTCAGGCGCGCCTCGATCATGATCTCGTCCTTGTCGGGCACCACTTCCATGATGGCTTCGCCGGGCTTGATGACCCAGCCCGGGCTGCCGCTGCGCAGCCCCTTGACGATGCCGTCGGAGGGCGCCTTCACCATCGTGCGGGAGCGCTGGGTTCGTGCGCGCGCCAGGTCTTCGTTCAGGCTTGCGAACTGGCGCTCCACGGCGGCCAGTTCGTCGGATGCGCGGCGCCGGAAGCGGCCTTCGGCCTCCGCCATCTTGGCCTGCGCCTCGGTGATGGCGGCGCTCGCGGAGATGGCGCCCTGGCGTGCCACGGCCAGTTCGCTTCGCACGCCTTCGACCTGCCGCCGCTTCTCGAGCACCTCGACCTGCCCGACCAGCTTTTCATTGAGCAGCTGTTCCGAGATCTCGAGTTCCTTCTGCATCAGTGCGAGGCGGTCGTTCAGGCCCTTGACCTTGGCCTGCTGCTCGAGCAGCCTGCTGCGCGCCCCCTCCAGGCCCGACACCGCGCCGGCCATCACGCCGCGCTGCTCGAGCGCGCGCGCCTCGTAGGCGCCGGCCTCGCCCTCGAGCACGCTCTCGTCGATGTCGGTGGCAAAGTTCTCGCGCTTGAGCGGCTGGCCGCGGCTCTCGGCCATGAGCCGGATGCGGGTGGCCTGGGTGGCGGCATAGCGCGCGGTGAGCTCCTCGAAATTGAGGCTGCTGCCGCCCAGGTCGATCTCCACCAGCGACTGGCCCTGCTTGACCCTGTCGCCTTCCTTGACCAGCACGTTGCTGACGATGCCGCCTTCCAGATGCTGGATCGACTTGACGCGGTCGGACGGAATCACGCGGCCCGGCGCCACCACCACGGTTTCCATGGGAAAGCCCAGGCCGACAACGGCCAGCACCGCGACCACGCCGCCAATCACCCACTGGCGGCGCCTGCCCTCGGGCGATGTGTGCACCGCGCGCTTGTGATCCTCGTCCTGAAGTATCTGCGGCAAATCTGATTTCAAGTCGCGGTCCCCAATTACTCTTCGATTCGATCGGCTGCTCAAGCCATGGAACGGTTGGCGGCGGCGGCCTGCGGCGGATGCGCCTCGGCATCGTCGTCGCCCGCGGTGGCGTCGGGGAGCGCCACCAGTGCCTTCTTCACGCCGAAGAGCTTGGGCACCATGACGGCGGCCGTACCTTGTTCGACATTGCCCTGCCCCGTCACGTGATAGACCACGCTGGCCGCCGACACGATGCGCAGCGAATGCGTGACCACCACCACGGTGCGCACCTTGGCCACCGCGAGCAGCGTGGCAAGCAGCGTGCGCTCGCTCTGGAAGTCGAGGTCGTTGCTGGGCTCGTCGAGCACCAGCACCGAGGGCTTGCGCAGGAAGCTCATGGCCAGCGCGAGCTTGCGCCGCTCGCCCACCGAAAGGCCGGTGCCGCCCTCGCCCACCACGGTGCGGTAGCCGTCGGGCATGCGCGAGATGAACTCGTGCGCGCCCGAGAGCTTGCAGGCCGCCACCACCTGCTCGTCGGTCTGGCCCGGGGCCGTGCGGCGCATGGTGTCGATCAGCGGGCCGCCGAACCAGTACACCTCCTGCGACAGATAGCTGATCCAGCGCGAGAGCTCTTCGCGGCCGAACTGGGAGAGGTCGTACTCGCCGATGCTGATGACGCCGCGCGTGGGCGTGTACAGGCCCGAGAGCAGCTTGACCAGCGTCGACTTGCCCGCGCCGTTGCGCCCGACGATCACGTGCAGCCCGCCCGGCCCGATGTCGAGGTCGACGTTCTCCAGCACCGGCCGGTGCGCGTCTTCCGTGAAGCTGAAGCTCACGTCCTTCAGCGTGACGCGGCCCAGCGGCTGCGGCAGCGTCATGCCCGTGGGCGCTTTTTCGACCGGCTCGCCAAGCACCTTCTCGAGCCGCTTGGCCGCCTCCTTGGCGGCGGCCAGCGAGCGCCAGCTCGAGACCAGGCCCGCCACCGGCTGCAGCGCCTTGAGGGCCAGCATGTTGGAGGCGACCAGGCCGCCCACCGTCATCCATTGCTCCATCACCGAGATGGCGCCCACCGTCACCACGATGACCGAGAAGACCATCATCAGCACGGTGGTGCCGTCGCGCGCGGTTTCGATCTGCCCGTTCTTGCTGAAGCTTTCGCTGAGCCAGTCGTTGTAGGTCTGGCGCCACATCTCGATGGTGGGGCCGTCGTTCGACTGCGTCTTGAGCGTTTCGCGCGCGTTGCAGATTTCCGAGGTCATGCGGTCGAGGCCGCGGCCGCGCTGCACTTCCTCGACCCGGCCGCTGCGCACCTCGTCGGCCCACCACCAGGCCAGGAAGACCATGATGGCAAGGAACAGCACCACCACCGGCAGAACCGGCAAGGCCACGATGCCGATCACGGCCAGCGCGAAGACCGCCATCGGCAGATCGAAGATCGATTGCGCCAGGCCGCCCGTGACGGTGCCGCGCACCGAGGCCACGTCGCGGAAGAACTGGTGCCACATCGAGGCCGGGCGCGCCTCGAGCGCGCGCAGCGGGCGGTTCAGCATCGAATGCAGCAGCGCACCCGATACGCCGTGGTCGATGATGGCGCCCGCATTGCGCAAGAGGCGCGAGCGCCCCGTGCGCAGCCAGAACTCGATGCACAGGAAGAACAGGATGCCGCACACCAGCGCGGCCAGCGTCGAGACGCCGCTGCGCGACAGCACGCGGTCATACACCTGGAGCAGGAAGATGGATGGCAACAGGCCGAAGAGGCTGATGGGCAGCGAACGCCAGGCCGCGCTCTTGACCAGGGGATAGGCGGCCCGGAACGCGGTGTGCAGGGCACCCGCATACGGGCTCGCACCTGGTTCTTCGGGCACCTCGGTCACCAGTTGGCTGGGCAAGAGAAACTTGATCATGGGAAAGGGCCGATCCGTCGGGCAATGACGCCTGCGCCATTATCGACTGTTACCTCGGCGTTACAACGCAAAGTCAATTCTTACGCCGACGGTTTGCTTGCCGCCGCCCGGCCCTGGTCCTGCGGCAGGCCCTCGGCCAGCGCCAGTGCAACATTGGCGCACAGCAACATGCAAAGCAGCCATGCGCAAAGCAGCTGCAGCCAGCCCAGCCACCACCGGCGCTGCGGCGCGGCCTGGCGTTGATGCGGCAGAGACGGATGCGCGTTCAGTTTCATGGCAGTGCTTTCAAAACCCGGGCCAGCCTGGACAGGCCGACACCGGCGGAACTCTTGGCCAGCACCCAGTCGCCCGGCTGCAGCAGGCCGCCCAGCGCGGTCGACAGATCGGACACATCGACGAACCAGTGCGACCTGACCTTGGTGCGGATGCGCGCATGCAGCGCCCGCATCAGCGGACCGCACAGCAGCACGCGGTCGGGCTGCGATGCCAGCAGCTCGGCTTCGAGGTCGAGGTGATGGCGCTGCGCGGCGGGGCCGAGCTCCTGCATGTCGCCGAGGATCGCCACGCGCCGCGCCGGCTCGCAGGGCGCCTGCGACAGCAGTTCGAGCGCGGCGCGCATCGAGCTCGGATTGGCGTCGTAGGTCTCGTCGATCAGCTTGAAGCTGCCGCCGCCGATGTGGATGGTGTGCAGCGCGCCGCGTCCGCCCGGCGGCTCGAAGTGCGCGAAGGGCTCGACCGCGGCGGCCAGCTTCAGGCGCATCGCCTGCAAGGCCGCCAGCGCGGCCACGGCGCTGGCGCCCATGTGGCGCCCCGGCGCATTGAGGCGAAGCTGGAACGGGTCGCCGAGCACCTGTGCCTGCACCTCGCCGTGGTCGAACGCGAGCAGCCGCACGTCGGCGTCCTTGTGCTCGCCATAGGTCACGATCTGGAGCTGGTGCGCCATGGCGGCTTCTGCGAAGGTCGCGAACTCGGGGAGGTCGCGGTTCAGGACCGCGCTGTCGCCGGGCGCCATGCCTTCGAAGATGCGGCTGTCCATGCGCGCGGCGGCCTCCGCAGGCCCGCGGTGCTTTTGCGAAGCGGCCGACAGTCCCGTCACCACGGCCAGCATCGGGCGCACCAGCTGCGTCGAGGCCAGCACCTGCGGCGAGCCCATCTCCAGGACCCAGTAGGCCGCATGCCGCGGCATGCAGGTCAGGTTCCAGGCCATGCCAGACGGCAGGCTGACGTTGCCTTCGGGCCGGCCGACCTCGCCCCAGACGGCCAGGGCGTCGGCCAGCATCGCGGCCACGGTGGCGCCGGCCGTGCCGCTGCCCAGCACGCCGCAGACGCGCCCCGTGAACTCGGTGCGCGCATGCGCGCCCAGCGCAAGCACGGCCTGCGGCACGTCGGGCACCTGGAGCACGGGAACTCGCTTGTCGAGGTGCGGTGCCGGGTCGGTGCACAGCACGGCGGCCGCCGGCTGCAGCACGCCCTTGAGCGCGACGGCGGCCAGCGGCGTTTTCGAAGGCCGCGCCTGGTGCTCGAACACCACGCGTCCCTTGCGCAGGAAGGAGCGCTGCGTCACGCCGCTGGCGCGCCAGCCGTCTTCCGGGCGCACCACCCATTCGCCACCGGTCACCCGCGCCATTTCGCCCGCTGTCCAGGCGGCGCCGTCGTCTCTCGCGCTGCCGGCGCCGGGCACGGCCGGGCGCTCCAGCAGGTAGCGGCGATAGGCCACGAAGCCCGACACATACTGCGCCACGTCGTCGATGCGCACCCGGAACGCGTGGTGCCGGATGAAGAAGGAGCCGACGATGGTGGAGGGGCGCCGGAAGTACATCGCCATCTCGGGCCAGAAGAAGCCGTTCTGCAGGTAGTGGGCGCGGTACTCCAGCGCGCGGTAGAACTTCTCGGTGTCGAGCTCGTCCAGCAGGTGCCGCATGGCGGGCGTGGCCTCGAGCCGCTGCAGCATCTGCTGGGCCGCGAGCATGAGTTCGAGCAGCGTCGGAAAGGTGGTCTTGCGGTCGAGCACGAAGTCCAGGTACCCGGCCACGTTCTGCAGGCCGAAGCGAAAGTACTTTTCCTGCGGACTCCAGCGCGTGAGTTCGTTGACGCAGCAGCTCAGCCAGTGGTCGTGCGCCTGCCAGTGCTGGCTTGCAATGAAGTGGTCGAAGGCCTTCTCGACCACGGCGAGCCATCGCGCATCGCGCGTGAGGCCATACAGGCGCATGAGGCCGTAAGCCGCCTCGCCGTCGTAGTAGATGACGCGCGAAGCCTGCTTGACGCGCAGGTCGCCGGCATGGAGCACGTGGCTGAAGCTGCCGGTGGCGGCATCCTGCAGCGACGCGATGCCCAGCGCCAGCTTCTCGAGCAGCGGCAGCCAGTCGCGCGTGTCCATCGCCTCGCAGTACTTCGCCAGGGCCAGCACGCAGGCGGCATTGCCGCCGAGCTTGATCTCTTCGCCGGTGTCGACGAGAAAAGCGACCTCGCTGCCGTCGGCGAGCGTGTAGCTGCGAATGAGCGTGTTCGCGAGATGGTCGAGCGCACGGTCGATGGCCAGGCGCAGCTTGTCATCGCGCATGAGCTCCCACGCCTCGATCATGGTGCACAGCACGCTCGCGTGGCGCATGGCGTCGTAGGTCGGAATGCGGCGGTCGAAGCACGGAAAGTAGCCGTAGACGAACAGCCCGTCGTCCTGCACCTGGCGCGCGAGATACGACGCGCCGCTGCGCACCAGGTCGAGCGCCGACTGCACAGCGAGCGCCGGCGCCTGGCGCCGGCCGGCGTCGAGCCCCGTGCCCACGAGCTTGTGCACCACGCAGTCGGCCTGGCAGAAGACGCCCACCGTCGCAAGCAGGTAGACCCGCTGGTCGCCCGGCAGCTCGAGCGTGAGCGCGCGTGCGAAGCGCGCCTGGCCATAGGCCTCGAAGTTGCGCGCATTCACCACGGCGTGCGCAATGGTCGAGTCGCCGCTCAGCATGGCGTTGGCGTTGAGCTCCTGCTCGGTGAACGCGGTCTCGAAGTCCTGGTCGAAGGCCAGGCCGAGGCGGAAGTAGTTGCGCTTGACGCCGGCGAGCTGGGCCTTGAACTGCGCCCAGTCCATCGGGCTCGCACCCTCGACCCAGTCGATGCGCAACCACGGCGAGACGATGCCGCAGTCGCGCACCCAGCGCTCCACGCCCTCGGCGCCTGCGTGCCAGGCGGTCTCGAAATCGGCCGCGCGCGCGTGCACCACGTGCGCGCGCTGCGAACCATCGCTCACCGAGAAGAAAAGCGTAAAGGCCGGATAAGGCGCCGGCAGCGCCGCACACACCGAGACCAGGCGCTCGTGGCAGGCATGGAGCTGGTCGGAGAAGGACATCATTCGGCCCCAGTCGAATGCGGGAGGCCGGTCTCACCCGGACCGGGAACTCCCATCGAAGGCATCGCGTTTCTCCGTATTTCAGCGGTAGCTGAATTCGGCTCGGCGATTGAGCTGATAGCCCTCCTCGGTAGTTTCGAGCGATGCGGGTTTTTCAATGCCCCAGCTGACGGCCTCGATGCGCTCGCCCGGCACGCCAAGCTGCGTGAGCGCGCGCTGCACGGATTCGGCCCGGCGCTGGCCCAGCGCGAGGTTGTATTCGCGGCCGCCGCGCGAGTCGGTGTGGCCCTCGATCACCACCTTGCCGGCGGGTCGGTTCCTGAGATAGCCCGCGTGCGCTTCCACCACGTTGCGGTACTGCGGCTTGACGTCGTATTTGTCGAAGTCGAAGTACACGATCTTCAGCGCGACGGGGCCGTTCTGCACCGGTGCGGGCGGGGGTGGTTCCACCTTTGCCACCGCGGCCTTGTTCGAGTAGTAGTAGGTCGCGTCTTCGCGTCCGCTCTTGGTCGCCGTCCCGCAAGCGGCAAGGCTTGCTGCGAGGGCGACGATGGTCAGTATCCGGTAGCTGCTGTTCTTCATATCAATTCCTTTCGCGGGCCAGGCCGGTGGCGGCCTGGCCCTGTTGCGTCGTTTTTCTTCTCCTCTACTGCTCTTGTTTCTTAACCCAGCAGGCCGTGCAGGATGTTCGCCACCGGGGTGAGAACGCTGCCGGTTCCGGCGGCTTGATCCACCAGGCTGGTGATGGGGGTGGCCACGTCGGTCACGATCGGCGCGGCGTCCTCCACGGTGTGCACCAGGCTGTTGTGGACGGTCTCGATCACCGGGGCAAGCGTCGGGGTTGCGCCGGCCAGGATGTCGGTCACCGGGTGGGCCACCTCGGACACGGTGGCGACCACCGGCTCCAGTGCCTCGCCGGCCGTGCTTGCCGTGTCGAGCACCGGATCCAGGATGTTGGCCACCGGGCTGCTGCCGCCCAGCACGCCGCCGAGCAGACCGTCGCTGCCGAGCAGGCTGCCGACCAGGCCGTCATCGCCAAGGAGATCGCCGCCGAGCAGGCCGCCGACGACGCCGTCTTCGCCGAGCACGCCGCCGAGCAGGTCGCCACCCAGGAGGTCGCCGCCGAGCAGGTTGCCGACGAGGCCGTCTTCACCGAGCACACCGCTCAGCAGGTCACCGCCGAGCAGGTCGCCACCCAGGAGGTCGCCACCGAGCAAGTTGCCGACGAGGCCGTCTTCACCGAGCACACCGCTCAGCAGGTCACCGCCGAGCAGGTCGCCACCCAGGAGGTCGCCACCGAGCAAGTTGCCGACGAGGCCGTCTTCACCCAGCACGCCACTCAGCAAGTCACCACCGAGCAGATCGCCACCCAGGAGGTCGCCGCCGAGCAAGTTGCCGACGAGGCCGTCTTCACCGAGCACACCGCTCAGCAGGTCACCACCGAGCAGATCGCCACCCAGGAGGTCGCCACCGAGCAGGTTGCCGACGAGGCCGTCTTCACCGAGCACGCCACTCAGCAGATCACCGCCGAGCAGGTCGCCACCCAGGAGGTCGCCACCGAGCAGGCCGCCCAGTAGACCGTCCTCACCCAGGATGCCACCCAGCAGGTCACCGCCGAGCAAGTCGCCACCCAAAAGGTCGCCACCCAACAGGTTGCCCACGAGGCCGTCTTCGCCCAACAGGCCACCCAGCAGGCCGTCTTCGCCGAGCACCCCGCCCAGCAGGCCCTCGTCGCCCAGAAGGTTGTCGACCAAGCCATCGTCGCCGAGCACGCCGCCGAGCAAGCCGTCTTCGGCCAGAAGGCTGCCGACGGCGCCGCCGCTGCCAAGCAAGCCGTCTTCGCCGAGCAGGCCGCCCAGCACGCCGTCGTCGCCAAGCACACCGCCCAGCAGGCCTTCTTCACCCAGCACGCCATCGGTCAGGCCGCCGAGCAGGCTGTCTTCACCGCCCAGCAGGCCACCCAGCGGGCTGTCTTCGAGCAGGCCGCTTACCGCGCCGTCGGCGCCCAGGAGGTTGTCCACCAGGCCGTCCTGGCCCAGCAGGCCGTCGGAGAGGCCATCGCTGCCCAGCAGGCTGGACAGCGCGCCGTCACCGCCGAGCAGGCCGCCCACCACGCCGTCGCCGCCGAGCAGGCTGCCCACGGGGCTGCCTTGGCCGAGCACGCCGCCCAGCAGGCCGTCTTCGCCCAGCACGCCGCCGAGCACGCCGCCCAGCGCGCCGTCGTCGCCCAGCAGGCCACCGACGATGCCTTCGTCGCCGATCACGTTGTCCAGCAGGCTGCCGATGGCACTGCCTTCACCGATGAGGCCGTCAAGCGCGCCGCCTTCGGCGAGCAGGCCGCCGACCAGGCCTTCTTCGCCGACGAGCCCGCCGAGGAGGCTGTCCTGGCCGAGCAGGCCTTCCACCACGTTGCCGACCACGCCGTCGTCGCCCACGAGGCCGTCGAGGGCGCCGTCCAGGCCGAGGCTGCCGGTCAGGCCGCTCACGATGCCGTCATCGCCCACCAGGTTGTCCAGCCCGTTCTGGAGGGCGTCGGTGACGTAGTCGACCTGCTTGACCAGCTGATCGACCAGTGCGCCCGTTGCGCCTTCGCCGAGCAGGCCGTCGACGATCGGGCTGGCCACGCCGCCCACGCCCCCAGCCACGGTTTCGACGAAATCGTCCGCCGGGTCGAGCTGGTTGGGATCGTTCTCCGAGAAGTCGGAGCCGAGCACCGGGGCCAGCACGTCGTCCACCACATCCGTCGCGCCGTCGACCACGCCCAGCACCGGGTCGAGCGAGTCGCCGAGACCGGCTGTGTCGCCGATCGAACCCACCAGGCCGCCGGCCGCACCGTCGCCTGGATCGAGCAGGCCGTCGTCGCCATCGGCGTCGGCATCTGCGTCTGCGTCTGCGTCTGCATCTGCATCTGCGTCTGCATCGGCATCGGCATCGGCATCGGCGTCAGCGTCTGCATCGGCGTCTGCATCGGCGTCAGCGTCAGCGTCAGCGTCAGCGTCAGCGTCTGCGTCTGCGTCTGCGTCTGCGTCTGCGTCAGCATCGGCGTCTGCGTCTGCGTCAGCATCGGCGTCGGCGTCGGCATCGGCATCGGCATCGGCATCGGCATCGGCATCGGCGTCAGCGTCAGCGTCAGCGTCAGCGTCAGCGTCAGCATCAGCATCCGCATCACCGTCGGCATCCGCATCCGCATCCGCATCGGCGTCTGCATCCGCATCGCCCTCACCGCCACCACCACCGCCGGCGAAGAACGGGATCGTTCCGCCGTCGCCACCGCCACCGCCGCCCAGCGCGGCACCGAGCGCAGCAGCACCCAGTGCGCCGAGCGCGAATTCGCCGAGCCCGATACCGCTGCCGGCAGCGAGCTTCTTGGTGACGGCCAGTGCGGCCGCATCGGCGTCGCTGTCGGGCGGGGTCACCTGCAGGTCGCCCGAGGCGACGTCCACGTTCACCTGTTCGAGGCCGCCGGGCAGCTTGGTCGAGCCGATGGTGGCGTCGGTGCCGCCGGTGAAGACGCCGGCCAGCGGCGCCTTGTTGGTGGCCGAGCCGGGGAACAGGACGTTGGCCTGTCCGCCTTCGGGAACGATCACGCGGTCGCCCGCGATCAGGGTCTGGTTGCCGTCCACCGGAATGCGGACACCCTCGCGCATCACCGCGACGCCCGGCGTAGCATTGGACAATGTGCCCACGCTCGAGGGTGCCGCGGCGGCGGCAGGCGCTGACGAGCCGATCGCTGCGGGTGCGCCGAACGGTGTGCTGTTGGCTTGGGCGATGACCACAGGAGCAACGCCACTGGCGGCGAGTCCTTCGGTCGAATGGGTCGGTGCTTGTGGTGCGTTCATGACGGCCTCTGTGACAAAAGATGCATGTACAGGGGCAACTAGCGTGCCGCGCTGCAAACTCTTTGGGGCCGCGGACCTGCCATCGACGCAAGCTATTGATTCCTATGAATATTTTTCTGAAACGCGGTGCGCATGCGAGCGCCGAAAACAGCGCTTGCAGGGCTCTTTTGGCGCTTCGTTACGTAACGATGTAACGTCCCGCTACCGGAACATCGAGCGCATTTCGAAGCAGCGGACACACCGATTTCCTCGCCTCTCCTCCCTTCTTTTTTGTTCTCCATACAGATATGTTCAATCCCTCCCAGGAAGACGTGCGCCGCTTCTTTTGCGACGTGTACGCAAAGCACCGGCAAGGCTTGCCGATGGAAGCGCTCGAGACGATTGCCGCCGGATGGATCGACGCGCATCCCGAATACCACGAGGACCTGGCCGACGCCGGCGCCGCGGTGGCGCGCGTGTACGACGGTTCGAGCGGCCGCGAGAACCCGTTCCTGCATCTGTCGATGCATCTTTCGATCAGCGAGCAATGCTCGATCGACCAGCCGCGCGGAATCCGGCAGGCCGTCGAGTTGCTGGCCGCGCGCCGCGGCTCGCTGCTCGATGCGCATCACGAAGCCATGGAGTGCCTGGGGCAGATGATGTGGGAGAGCCAGCGCGCCGGCCGCGCGCCGGATGGCGACGGCTACGTGGCCTGCGTGCAGCGCCGCGCGACTAGATAAGGCTCGCCCCCAGGCTTCGCGCACTTCGTGTCGCTACTCCTACCCCCTACCGGGGGCAACACCGGTGGCCCGGCGGAGCCGGTTCCACGGTGTTTCGCGAATGGATCAAGCCTGCGGCTTTTTTGGGGATCGGGTTGGAGGTGCGCCCTGCTGCTTCGCGCCTTCGCGCAGCAGCGCGGCCATGGCGCCGCGCAGCGCCGAGGGTTCGGCATCGCTGCGCAGCAGCAGGCCCACGGGCTCGTCGGTGCCGGCGGTTTCGATGCGCAGGCGGACCAGGCGCTGGTCGGCCAATTCGCCGCGCGCGGCGCCAAGCGGGGTGATCCAGACGGCGTCGGAAACCGCCAGCAGGCCGCGCGCCACCGCAACGTCGAGCGTCTGCAGTGCGTGGGCCGGCAGCGCCAGGCCGCGCGCCGACAGAAAGCTTTCGGTGTTGTGGCGCGGGATGGTGCCCTCGCCGTACACCACCAGCGGAAAGTCCAGCACCGCCTGCACCGACACCGCCCGCGTGGACCGCGCCGCCAGCGGATGGCCCGCGCGCACGGCAAACACCAGCGGCTCGGTGTAGAGCAGCTCGAAGCTGAGCCCGCCCATCAGCCGCGGATCGCTGATGCGGCCCAGCACCAGGTCGAGCTCGCCGGCGCGCAGCTCGTCGAGCAGCACCGGGTTGGCCGCACTCTTCACCACCAGCTGCACCGAAGGCCAGCGCTCGCGAAAGCGCGCGAGCGCGAGCGGCAGCAGCGCCGGCGCCACGCTCGGCAGCGCGCCGATGCGCAGCCGCTCGACGCGCTCGCCGGAGGCCGGCGCCACCGCCTGCGCGCTGGCGTCGATGGCCTCGAGCACGCGCAGGGCATGGGCCAGCAGCTGCTCGCCGGCCGGTGCGAGCCCCTGCACGCCGCGCCGCCCGGCATTGCCGCGTTCGACCAGGCGCGCCCCGACGATGGCCTCCAGTTCGGCCAGCGTCTTGGACACCGCCGGCTGGCTCAGCGACAGCCGCTCCGCAGCGCGCGCGAGATGGCGCTCCTGCGCCACCGCGACAAGGCAGCGCAGGTGGCGCAGCTGCACGTTGCGCACAAAGTCCTGGCGAAGATCGGCTGGAGTTTTCAATTACTGTGGGTTATGTAAAACAGACCAATCTTCAATTTACATCATCGAATGCGGCTTCTAAAGTTCGGCTTCCAGATTTCGATTCGTCCCACGACAAGGAGACAACGGCATGTTGACGAAAACCCAGGCCTCCCCCGCCATCCTCACCCCGCGCGACTGGGAGGCCCACCCCTCGTACATCTACCCCGGCTACAAGTCGACCGTGAAGCGCGGCCCGCAGAAGCCCCTGGTTCCGCTGAAAGCGTCGCTGGGCGAGCTGCAGCAGCCGGTCTACGGCCACGACAGCATCGGCGCGCTCGACCACGACCTGACGCGCAATGCGCGCAAGAACGGCGAGCCGCTGGGCGAACGCATGATCCTCACCGGCCAGGTGCTCGACGAGCGCCGCCGCCCCGTGGCCAACACGCTGGTGGAGCTCTGGCAGGCCAACGCCGCCGGCCGCTACGTGCACAAGGTCGACCAGCACGACGCACCGCTGGACCCCAACTTCCTGGGCGCGGGCCGCTGCCTGACCGACAGCGAGGGCCGCTACCGCTTCCTCACCATCAAGCCCGGCGCCTATCCCTGGGGCAACCACCCCAACGCCTGGCGACCGCAGCACATCCACTTGTCGCTGTTCGGCCAGAGCTTTGCGAGCCGCCTGGTCACGCAGATGTATTTCCCCGGCGACCCGCTGATGCAGTACGACCCCATGATCACCGGCACGCCCGAGCGCTACCGCAATCGGCTGATCGCCGACTTCAGCCTCGACATCACCGAGGAAGGCTACGCGCTGGGCTACCAGTTCGACATCGTGCTGCGCGGCGCGGACGAAACGCCATTCGAAAACCGCTGAGCAAGAAGGAGACACACACCATGTTGATGACCGCACAGGAAGCCGACTTCGGCCAGACCCCCTCCCAGACCGTGGGCCCCTACTTCGCCTATGGCCTCACCGCCACGCAGTACGGCTATGACTTCGACCAGCCCTTCGACGCCGTGGTGGCGCTGGACAACGCCTCCGGCGAGCGCATCCGCCTCGAAGGCCGCGTGATCGACGGCGACGGCAATCCCATTGGCGACGCCCTGGTCGAGATCAGCCAGCCCGACGGCCAAGGCCGCTATCCGCAGACGCCCGCCGAGGCGCGCGAGATCGGCTTTCGCGCCTTCGGCCGCGCCGGCACGGGCACCGATGCGCAGAACCGCTTCGTGTTCCACACCGTGAAGCCGGGTGCCGAAACGCCGGGCGAAGCCCCGCACATCAATGCGATCGTGCTGATGCGCGGCCTGCTGCTGCATGCCTTCACGCGCGTGTATTTCAGCGACGAGGCCGAAGCCAACGCCAAGGACGCCGTGCTGGCCAGCGTGCCGGCCGAGCGCCGCCACACGCTGATTGCCGAGCGCGTGGAGCAAGGCGGCGCGGTGAGCTACCGCTTCGACATCCGCATGCAGGGCCCCGAGGAGACGGTGTTCTTCGACGTCTGACGAAACCCGGTCCCGCAAACAAGAAAGCCCGCGATGCGGGCTTTCTTCATGGGGCCGGTCGGCCGCGGCGTCTGCTTATTGCGCGGCGCGGTGGATGCGCGACTCCGGCACCGTCTTGAGGTCGCCGGGCAGCGAGCTGATGTAGCTGGCGAGCGTTTTCAGTTCGGCGTTGGTGAACTTCTTGGGCTCGACCTGCTGCGCCATCACCGCATTCGAACGGCCCAGGTGCAGGTTGTTCTTGACGCGGTACGACTTGAGCGCCACGAACAGGTAGTCGGCATGCTGGCCGGCCAGCTTGGGCACCGTGCCATCGTTGGGCGTGTTGAAGTTGGCGCCGTGGCACTTGGTGCAGCTGTTGTCCTTGTCGCGCGAGACCAGGGCCAGCACGTTCTCGGGCATGGGCTTGGCGAGCGCGGCCGGGGGTGCGTCGCCTTCCTTCAGGCCCAGCTGGCTGTAGTAGGCGGCCAGGTCGGCGATGTCCTGCTCCTTCAGGGTGTCGGCAATCGCGCGCATGGTGGGGTGCTTGCGGTCGCCGCCCTCGTAGGCGGTGAGGGCCGAGGTGATGTAGCTGGCGCTCTGGCCGGCAATCATCGGCACCTTGTGGATCTCCGGGAAGCTGGCCTGGTAGCCGACGATGCCGTGGCAGCCCACGCACATGGCGACCTTCTTGGCGCCCTCCTGGGCATTGCCCGTGACTTGCTGGGCTTGCGCCGAGACCGTCACGCAAGCGACAGCGAAGGCAAACATCGTGGTCAACAACTTGTTCATTTTGCGCGCACAATCTCGTGGAGATACAGTTTTTCGAATCAACATTCGATTATATGCAAGGGTCCCCCGGGAACCCCTTCAAGCCGCCCAAGTGGCTGCGCGAAGCGAATCGAGTGTGTTCTTTTCTCCACCCCGCTTTCTCCACCTTGCTCGCGTTCACTCATGAAATTCAAGGGCTCAGACAACTACGTTGCCACTCAGGACCTGATGCTGGCCGTCAACGCCGCCATCACGCTCAAGCGCCCGCTGCTCGTCAAGGGCGAGCCCGGCACGGGCAAGACGATGCTGGCGGAGGAAGTGGCGCAATCGCTCGGCCTGCCGCTGCTGCAATGGCACATCAAGTCGACCACCAAGGCGCAGCAGGGCCTCTATGAGTACGACGCCGTGAGCCGCCTGCGCGACTCGCAGCTCAAGGACGTGGACGGCGGCGAGCGCGTCAAGGACATCCAGAACTACATCGTCAAGGGCGTGCTCTGGCAGGCCTTCACGGCCGACCAGCCGGTGGCGCTGCTCATCGACGAGATCGACAAGGCCGACATCGAATTCCCGAACGACCTGCTGCGCGAGATCGACCGCATGGAGTTCTACTGCTACGAAACGCGCGAACTCGTCCGCGCCAGGCACCGGCCGGTGGTGTTCATCACCTCCAACAACGAGAAGGAACTGCCCGATGCCTTCCTGCGCCGCTGCTTCTTCCACTACATCAAGTTCCCCGATGCCGAAACGATGAAGAGCATCGTGGCGGTGCACTTCCCCGGCCTCAAGCAGGAGCTGCTCACGGCCGCGATGAAGACCTTCTACGACGTGCGCAACCTCCCCGGCCTCAAGAAGAAGCCTTCCACCTCCGAGCTGCTCGACTGGCTCAAGCTGCTGCTGGCCGAGGACATTCCGCTCGAAGCCCTGCAGAGCAAGGACGACAAGGTGGCCGTGCCGCCGCTGGTGGGCGCGCTGCTCAAGAACGAACAGGACGTCACACTGTTCGAGAAGCTCGTCTTCATGCAGCGCAACAACCGATGAGCCAGCCGCAAGCGCCGCATCCCGTCGGCCAGCTGCTCAAGCTGGGCGTGGCCCAGGCCGTGCTGTTCGTGGCGGGTGCGCTGCTCGGCCGCTGGATCGGGCTCCAGCTGGGGCTGGATGCCTTCGGCCCCAACGGCTGGGGCAACCGCGAGATCTTCGGCATTGTGCTGATCGGCGTGGGCGGTGGCGGCGGGGTGCAGCTGGCGCGTGCCTGGTACGACCGCAAGTACGGCAAGCCCAGAGGCTGAAAAACAATCGCTGAGGGAATTGAGATGGCGTTCGTCGAACCTGTCACGCTGAAGGCCCGCGACCTGGCCCTGGTGCCGCTGTCGCTCGGCCATGAAGAGGGCCTGCGCGCCGCCGCGGCCGACGGCGAGCTCTGGAAGCTGCGCGTCACCTCGGTGCCCGAGCCGCACGAAACCCGCGCCTACATCGAAACCGCCTTGCAGGGCCGCGAAGCCGGCCACCGCTTTGCGTTTGCCGTGACCGAGGCCGCCACCGGCACCGTGCTCGGCAGCACGAGCTTTCACGACATCCTGCCGGCCGTGAAGCGCGTGGAGATCGGCTACACCTGGTATGCCCGGCGCTGCCAGCGCACCCACGTCAACACCACCTGCAAGCTGCTCATGCTGACGCACGCCTTCGATACCCTCGGCTGCAACGTGGTGGGCTGGCGCACCGACAATTTCAACTTCGCTTCGCAGCAGGCCATCGAGCGGCTCGGCGCGAAGAAAGACGGCGTGATTCGCGGCCATGCCATGCGCCGCGACGGCACCATCCGCGACACCGTCATGTACAGCCTGCGCTCGGGCGAGTGGCCCGAGGTGAAGGCCCATCTGCTCTATCTGCTCGACAAGCCGCGAAGCTGAAGAGAAGTTCAAGGAAAGCCCGCCATGCTGATCGATTTCTTCTACACGCTGCGCTCGGCCAAGCTGCCGGTCTCGGTCAAGGAATACCTCACGCTGCTCGAGGCGCTGCAGGCCGACGTGGTGGGACCCAACTCCGACGGCGCCTTCGGCCTGGACGACTTCTACTACCTCTCGCGCACCGCGCTGGTCAAGGACGAGAAGCACTACGACAAGTTCGACCGCGCCTTTGCCGCCTACTTCAAGGGCGTGGAGATGCTGGCCGACTTCACCAAGGAAGTGCCGCTCGACTGGCTGCGCAAGACGCTGGAGCGCGAGTTCACGGCCGAGGAAAAGGCCAAGATCGAGAAGATGGGCTGGGACGAGCTCATGGAAACGCTCAAGAAGCGCTTCGAGGAGCAGAAGGAGCGCCACGAGGGCGGCAGCAAGTGGATCGGCACCGGGGGCACCTCGCCCTTCGGCCACGGCGGCTACAACCCGCAGGGCGTGCGCATCGGCGGCGCGGGCAAGAACAAGAGCGCCGTGAAGGTGTGGGACCAGCGCGCCTACAAGGACTACGACGACAGCCAGGAACTCGGCACGCGCAACATCAAGGTGGCGCTGCGCCGCCTGCGCAAGTTCGCGCGCGAGGGCCACGAGGAAGAGCTGGACCTGGACGACACCATCCACTCCACCGCGGCCAATGCGGGCTACCTCGACATCAAGATGCGGCCCGAGCGCCACAACAACGTCAAGGTGCTGCTGCTGATGGACGTGGGCGGCACCATGGACGAACACATCCAGCGCGTCGAGGAACTGTTCTCGGCCGTGAAGACCGAGTTCAAGCACCTGGAGTTCTTCTACTTCCACAACTGCGTCTACGACTTCATGTGGAAGAACAACAAGCGCCGCTTCTCCGAGAAGTTCGCGACCTGGGACATCCTGCGCAAGTACAACAAGGACTACAAGCTCATCTTCGTCGGCGATGCGACCATGAGCCCCTACGAGATCCTGCAGCCTGGCGGCAGCGTCGAGTACAACAACGAGGAGGCGGGCGCCGAGTGGATCCAGCGCCTCACGCACACCTTTCCGAAGTTCGCCTGGATCAACCCCGAGCCGCAGGGCGTGTGGCAGTACCGCCAGAGCATCGCGGTGATGCAGCAGCTCATGTCCAACCGCATGTACCCGCTCACGCTACGGGGCCTCGAAGAAGCGATGCGAATGCTTTCGAAGTAAGGCGGCGTGCGGGGGCCGGTCCTGTTTCCGGATGCTTTCCGGAGCCGGCGCGCCTTGCTGTCAAAATCCGCCCATGCTCAGGGTGGTTTCAGTCATTGCGCCGGCATGGTGGCCGGCCTTGCTTTTTTGCGGCGTCCTGCTTTTGCAGGGATGCAGCCTGCTGCCGAAAAAGGAAACCGCCGCGGACACGGCCACCCCGGCGCTGGTACGCAGCGGTGATGCGGCGGCCGACGAGGGCGGGAAGGACGGCGACAAGAGCGCACCGCGGCGCGATGCCTTCACCGTCGACGTCCGCGGGCCCGACACGGTGCGCGAATACCTCGCGCTGCACCTGGACATCCAGCGCTACCGCACGCTCGACGACCTGGGCGCCACCGAGATTTCGCGGCTCATGGTGGCGGCCGAAGGCAATGCGCGCGAACTGCTCGGCACGCTGGGCTACTTCACGCCCACGCTGACGCTGGAGCTCAACGAGACGCCGGCCAGCACCAAGGCGCCGCGCGAGATCGTCATCACGGTGGCGCCGGGCGAGCTCACCCGCGTGAGCAACGTGCAGATCAGCTACGGCGGCGCAATTGCCAACGACCCTACGGCCGAGGCCCAGCGCGATTCGATCCGCACCGCTTGGGCGCTGCGCGCGGGGCCAGCCTTTCACGCAGCAGGGCTGGGACAACGCCAAGACCATCGCCTTGCGCGGTCTCATCGCGAAGCGCTTTCCCACCGGCAGCATCGAGGTGAGCCGGGCCGAGGTCGATGCCGACCGGCAGGAGGCCCGGCTCAGCGTCACCTACCAGTCGGGCCCGGCCTACCGTTTCGGCCCCCTTGTGCTGCGCGGCACCGAGCGCTACGACGCCGACGGCGCACGCCGCATCGCGCAGCTTCCCACCGGCGCCGACTACGATCAACAAAAGCTGCTCGACGCCCAGCAGCGCCTGGCCAGCAGCGGCTACTACGACTCGGTGTTCCTCACGCTCGACACCGAAAGCGGCACGCCGCTGGCAGCCCCCGTGATCGCGCAGCTGCGCGAAGCCCCGATGCAGAAGGTGGTGCTGGGCGCCGGCTTCACCACCGACAACGGCCCGCGGCTGTCGGTGGACCACATCCACAACCGGCTGCCGCTGCTCGGCTGGCGCGCCGTGTCGCGCCTGTCGGTCGACCGCGACATCAAGTCGCTGAGCACCGAGTGGAACGCCATTCCCGATGACCGCGGATGGCGATGGTTCTCGGGCGCCGGGCTCAAGAGCGAAACCTCCGGCAGCTACGTGGTCGACAGCGGACGCCTGCGCGGCGGGCGCAGCAAGTCGAGCGGCCACATCGACCGCAGCTACTTCCTGCAGTACGACTACGCGCAGAACCGCGGCACCAACGCCCCGCCCTCGGCCTCCGCCGTGACCGCCAACTGGGGCTGGACCGGCCGCTATTTCGACGACAACGCCGCGCCCACGCGCGGCTTCGGCCTGGCGCTCGAGCTTGGCGCCGGCTACACGCTGACCGGCGAGCGCCTGCCCTTCACGCGCACCTATGCGCGCTGGCTCGCCGTGCTGCCGCTGGGCTTCGCCGAAGGCCGCGACGCCGCCACGCTGGCGCGCCGCAGCCGGCTCCAGCTGCGCGCCGAAGCCGGCGCGGTGGCCGCCAAGGACAGCGCGCAGATCCCCTCCACGCTGATGTTCCTGACCGGCGGCGACACCACCGTGCGCGGCTACAGCTACCGCCAGATCGGCACCGTGCGCAGCGACGGCCAGATCGTGGCGGGCCGCTACCTCGGCGTCGTCAGCCTCGAATGGCAGCGGCCCTTCGTCTACAAGGACAAGCTCACCGAATGGGAGAGCGTGGTGTTCGTCGACGCCGGCGCCGTGGCCGACAAGCCCGGCGAGCTCAAGCCGAAGGTCGGCGTGGGCGTGGGCGCGCGCTGGCGCAGCCCGGTCGGGCCGGTGCAGGCCGACCTTGCCTATGGCGTGGACACGCGCAAGTTCCGCCTGCACTTTCGCCTCGGCTTCACTTTCTGACCGCTCACCCATCGATGCAGACCGACGCCGAACCCCAGCCCAAGCCTCCTGTGCGCGCACGCCGCTCGCGCACGCGGCGCGCGCTGCGTGCGCTGGGCTGGACGGCAGCGGGCCTGCTCGCGCTGGTGCTCGTGATCGGCGCGGGCGCGTGGTGGTGGATCGGCTCCAACCAATCGCTGGCCTTCGCGATCGCCAAGGCCGCGCGCTACCTGCCGGCCGGCCAGACGCTCGAAAGCCGCGAAGTCACGGGCTCGCTGCGCACGGGCGGACGCATCGGCTGGCTGCGCTGGCAAAGCGAGAAACTGGCGGTCGAGGTGCAAGAAGCAAGCGTCGGCTGGCAGCTGGCGCCGCTGTTCCAACGCAAGCTGCAGCTTGGCGAGGTGCATGCGGCGCGGCTGCTGATCGAGCGCCGCGGCCCGCCGAGCGACACGCCCACCGAGCCGCTCGAACAGCTCGCGCTGCCGATCGAGGTCGAGCTGCCGTTCCGCATCGACGAGCTGCGCTGGGCCGGCCCGCCAGCGCTCCAGGCCCACCAGCTCAAGGGCAGCTACCGCTACACCGGCGCGGAGCACCAACTGGAGGTCAAGGGCGTCGACATTGCCGACGGCCACTACAGCGCGCGTGTGAAGCTGCAAGGGCCGGCGCCCATGGCGCTCGACGCCGCGCTGGACGGCCGCGTGAAGGCACCGCTGGCCGAAGGCCGCAGCATCGAGGTGCTGGCCCAAGCCGCCATCAAGGGCAAGCTCGCGGGCACCGAGGCGCGGCTGCAGGTGGCTGCCGAGCTGAAGCCGGCCGAGCCCGATGCCGAGGCCCCCATGGAAGCCAGGCTGCAGGCGAACATCGCACCCTGGCTGCCGCAGCCGGTCATCGATGCCAAGGCCGATCTGCGCAACGTCGACGCGGCCAGCCTCTGGCCCGGCGCGCCGCGCACCCGCCTGACCGGCACGGTCGAGCTGCAGCCCGACACGGCCACCGGCCCGGCCGCCTGGCAGGCCTCGGCCAGCATCCGCAACGCGCTGCCGGGGCCCTGGGACAAGGGCGCGCTGCCGCTCGAACAGGTCGAGGCGCGCGTGGGCTTCGACGGCACCAGCTGGACCGTGCCCGAAGCCACGCTGCGCGCGGGCGGCGGGCGCATCGAGGCCGAAGGCCGCTGGAGCCCCGCGCCCGCGCCGTGGCAGGCGCGCGCCACCGTGCGCGGCGTGCGGCCCGGCCTGCTGCACAGCGAGCTGTCGGGCGCGCCGATCAGCGGCACGGCCACGGCGCAGCAGCGCGAAGACACCATCGGCTTCGAACTGGCGCTGCGGGCCGAGGGCGGCGCCGGCAGCGCGGCCATGCCCGGCTTCGGCCTCGACCGCGTGCTCGCGCAGGGCCAGTGGAAAAACCAGGTGCTGGACCTGCGCACGCTGCGTGTCGAAGCCGAGCGCGCCAGCATCGAAGGCAAGCTCCAGGTGCGCGTGGCCGAGCAGGCCGCGAGCGGCAAGCTCGACCTGGCACTGCCGGGCGGCGGCGCGCAGTTCGAAGGCCGCATCGCGCCGGCCCAAGGGCGTGGCGACATCAAGGCACGCATCGACGATGCCGAAGCCGTGCAGCGCTGGATCGAAGGCCTGCCCGAGCTGTCGAAGCTGTTCGCGGGCAAGACCGCCAAGGGCTCCGCGCGGCTCGACGGCAGCTGGCAGGGCGGCTGGCAGACCATCCAGCGCCGGCTCGAGAACCCCGGAGCGCCGGCCCAGCGCGGCGCCGTGGAACCCAGCCTCAAGGCCACGCTGGGCGTGCCGCGCCTGGAGCTGCGCATGCCGGCTGCCAATGGCAATGGCAACGGCAATGCCGCGGCCACCACGGTCCAGCTGAAAGACCTGCGCGCAGACCTGGCCGGCAGCCTGGCCCAGGCCACGCTCGCGCTGCAGGGCGAAGCCGCCACCGGCACGCAGAAGCTCACGCTCGACGCACGCGCCAGCGGCGGCCTTGCGGGCACCAACCAGTGGCGCGCGGCGCTCGCCCGCCTGCACCTGCAGGCCCAGGACAGCGCGCGGCCCGCCACCGCCAGCGCGCCCTGGACACTGGAGCTCGGCCGCGAGGTCGCCGCCACCCTCAAGACCAGCGGGAGCGGCAGCACCAGCCGCCTCGACCTCGAAGCCTCGGCCGCCGCTGCCACGCTGCGTGGACCGGCGCCCGGCACGGTGCGCATCGAGTGGCAGCCGCTGCGCTTCACCCGAAGCGGCGTGGCGCCCAACCAGGCCTTTCGCGTGCAGTCGCAAGGCAAGCTGCAGGGCCTGCCGATGGCCTGGGCCGAAGCCTTCGGCGCCAGCGCCACCTTCAACGAGATCGGCGTGAGCGGCGACCTCATGTTCGACGGCGACTGGGACATCGACGCCGGCGACACCCTGCGTGCCCATGCGCGGCTCGCGCGCCAGAGCGGCGACATCCGCGTGCAGGCGGGCGAGGCCGCGCTGGTCACGCGCATCACGAGCCGCGGCACCGGCACGGCGAGCGAGCGCACGATGAACTCCGCCACCGCGCAGGGAACGGCCGCGCCCAGCACGCCGGCTGGCCTGCGCCAGGCCGAACTGCGCCTCGACGCCCAAGGCGAGGCGGTGCGCGCCACGCTGGCCTGGGACAGCGAACGCGCGGGCAAGATCAACGCCGAGCTCGACACGCGCATGCAGCAGCGCGCGGGCGGCTGGCAATGGGCGCCCGATGCGCCGCTGGCCGGCAACATCAAGGCCACGCTGCCGAACCTCGGCGTGTGGTCGATGCTCGCGCCGCCCGGCTGGCGCGTGGCGGGCACGCTGGATGCAAACGCCGCGCTCTCGGGCAACCGCGCGGCGCCGCGCTGGAACGGCACGCTGGGCGCCGACAAGCTCGCGCTGCGCGCGCCGGTCGAAGGGCTCGATCTGCGCGACGGCCGCCTGCGCGCCACGCTCACCGGAGAGCGCATCGAGATCACCGAATTCGCGCTCAAGGGCGGCACCGGCAGCACGGTGCGCATCGGGGGCCAGAGCGGCAACCGCAGCACCGCGGCCAGCCAGGCCGCGAGCGACGGCGGCTCGCTCTCGGCGCGCGGCGACATGTCCTGGGGCGCGGCGGGTGCATCGGGCACGGGCATCCGCATGGCGCTGCAGGCCGACCTGCGCGCGCTGCGCGTGCTGGTTCGCACCGACCGGCAGCTCACGCTCTCGGGCAACCTGCAGGCACGGCTCGACAGCGGCCAGTTCAACGTGCGCGGCAAGCTCAGGACCGACCGCGCGGTGATCATCCTGCCCGACGAGACCGCGCCGAGCCTCGGCACCGACGTGGTGGTGCGCTCCGCCGCCAAGGACCGCGAAATGGCCGAGCAGGCGCGGCGCGATGCCGAGCGCAACGAGGCGCAGGCCGCCAAGCCGCAGACCGCGAAGCCGCCCGACATCGTGGTGAACTTCGGCCTGGGCGACGACTTCGCAGTGCAGGGGCGCGGCATCACCACGCGGCTCGAGGGCGACCTGGAGATCCGCAGCACGCGCCTGGGCGCGCCGCCGCGCATCACCGGCGAAGTGAAGACCGTGAAGGGCCAGTACCGCGCCTACGGCCAGCAGCTCGACGTGGAAACCGGCGTGGCCCGCTTCAACGGCCCCTTCGACAATCCCGCGCTCGACATCCTGGCCATCCGGCCCAACATCTCGCAGCGCGCCGGCGTGCAGATCACGGGCACCGCGCAGTCGCCGCGCGTGAAGCTCTATTCCGAGCCCGCACTGTCCGATGCGGAGACGCTCTCGTGGGTGGTGCTCGGCCGCGCCTCGGCCACCAGCGGCGGCGAATCGGCGCTGCTGCAGCAGGCGGCGCTGGCATTGATCGGCCATGTCAGCAAGGGCACGAGCGGCGGCAGCCTGGCCAGCCGCTTCGGCCTCGACGAACTCGGCTTCAAGGGCCCCGGCAGCGGCGGCGACCTGCGCGAGTCGGCCGTCACGCTCGGCAAGCGGCTGTCGAAGGATTTCTATCTCACCTACGAACGCAGCCTGGGCGGCACCTTCGGCACCATCTTCATCTTCTACGACCTGACGCAGCGCCTCACGCTGCGCGGGCAGGCCGGCCAGACCAGCGGGCTCGACCTGATCTACACGCTCAAGTACGACTGAAGCTCCGGGTCTGCCGCCTTGACCGCGGAAATCCGCAGGGTTAAAAATCGTTAACGCCCTTCTAACAAGGAATGACGATGCACGAAGATGGAGACAAGGGCGAGTGTTCCATGCTGGACCGTCAGAAGTACGACCCACCGGGCTACTCGCGAACCACGTTCCTGCGCCACGCGCTCCAGTGCGTGATGGCGGTCATCGCCATCGGCGCCGCGGTGGCATCCGTTCCCTACTGGGGCGGCGATGACTTTCCGCTGATGAGCCTGATCATCTACGTGGCCGGCATGGTGTTCGTTGCCATGCCGCTGTGCCTTTATTACGAGTCGCGGCTCCAGTCGCACGAAGAGCGTGTGGAGCGTGCGAGGCACACGCTGGCAATCTGAAACCTAATCGGCCGGCTTGGCCTTGACCACCTGCCGCAGGCCCGCGAGCGCAGGGTCCACGATGGCGGCGTCCGCCCCCACCGCATACACCGCATAGGCCGGGTAAAGAAATTCCGGCGTGCCGGGCACGCGGCGCAGCCGGCCCGATTCGAGGTGGCTGCGCACCACGTCGAGCCGAAAGTAGCCGGTGCCGCCCGCGGCCAGCAGATACTCGCGGCCGAGCGGCCCCAGCCCGGCACTCACCGCGGCATTGGAGAGCTCGGGAAACGCAAGGCCATGCTGCGCCGCGAACTCCGGCCCCCAGTCCACATACACATAGTCCGCCGGCCGCGGCACGCGCGGGCGCTGCGCGGTCGTGACCATGACCAGCTTCTCCTCGATGAGCAGTTCCACGCGCAGGCCGGGCCGCTGCTGCGGCGCGTAGGCAATGGCAATGTCGAGCACGCCCGCAGCCACCTTGTCGAGCAGGTCGTGCGGAAAGCCGACCTCGGTGCGAAGGGCCAGCTGCGGCGCGGCCGTGCGCATCCACAGCAGCCATTGCAGCAGCAGCGGATCCCACAGGCTGATCTCGCATCCAATGGCAAGCACCGCGCGGCTTCCGCTGGGCACAGCGACCTGGTGGCGGGCGCGCTCCCACACCTGCACCAGCGTGGTGGCGTGCGGCAGGAACTGCTCGCCGGCCGCGGTGAGCACCGCACCCGCCTTGTTGCGGACGAAGAGCGGCCGGCCCAGCAGTTCTTCGAGCGTTCGCACGCGCGCGCTCACCGAGGTCTGCGTGACGTGCAGCCGCTCTGCGGCGCGCTGGAAGCTGCGCGTGTCCACGATCTCGAGGAAAGTCCGGGCCAGGTTGATGTCCATGCCGCGTCCAGTTTGAATGCATTAATTTTGCATTCAACTGGCAATTAATATCGTTTTACTTGATGCGAACGCAGGCCCAAGATGAAGGCATCCAAAGCAACCAGGAGTTGATCGATGCCCACTCTTCGCGAACCGTTCCATGCCGGCGCAGCCGAAGGTTTTCTTGACGCGTTCAAGGCGCTCGTCGACGAAACCCTGATGCTCGCCGAAGCCCTGCTGAGCCCGAACAGGATCATCGGCGAGGTGGAGCAGATGCGTGCGCTGCAAGTTGCGGCCGACGACATCGAGTCCACCGATCCGGCGCAGGCCGAGCTGCTGCGCTCGCGCGCCTCGCGCATCGGCCTTCGCTGAACGTGGTGGCCTGTTGCGAACTACGAGGAAAGCCGGCTCTGCTCGATGTGCTTGCGCCGCATCGGGCGCAGCACGAACCACGCCATCAGCGCCGCAGCCGCATTGACCACGCTGGCGGCAATGAACACGGCCTGCCAGCTGCCGGTGGCGGCCGCAAGCACGCTGGACAGCGGCACCAGCAGCGAGGCCGTGCCCTTGGCGGTGTAGAGCATGCCGGCATTGGATGCCGCGTACTTGGAGCCGAAGGTGTCGGCGCAGGTCGAAGGAAAGAGGCTGTAGATCTCGCCCCAGGCAAAGAACACGATGCCGGTGAGCACCACGAAGAGGATCGGGTTGTGGCCGTAGTGATAGAGCATCAGGATGCCCACCGACTCGAGCGCGAACGCAATGAACATCGTCTGCTCGCGCCCGATCTTGTCCGACACCCAGCCGAAGAAGGGCCGCGTGAGCCCGTTGAGCACGCGGTCGATCGCGAGCGCGAAGGTCAGCGCGGGCAGCACCAGGCCCATGATGTTGACCGGCACGTCCATGATCTTGAAGTCCTGCGCAATCGGCGCGAGCTGGGCCGTGGCCATGAGCCCGCCCGCGGCCACCATCACGAACATCGCGTACATCACCCAGAACACGGGCGAGCGCAGCACCTCGGAGGGCGCGTAGTCGCGGCCCGCCTGCTGCACGTTGCGGCTGTTCGATGCCTTGGAGTGGCTGGGCGCGCGGGCCAGCATCCATGCGAGCAGGAACACGATGAGTCCCTGCCCGATCCCAAAATACAGGAACGCCGATTCATAGCCGCTCGACTTGATCATCGCGGAGATCGGGATGATCGTGAGGGCCGAGCCGGCGCCGAAGCCCGCGGCGGTCATGCCCGCGGCAAGCCCGCGCCGGTCGGGGAACCACTTGAGCGCGTTGCCCACGCAAGTGCCGTAGACCGCCCCTGCGCCGATGCCGCCGACGGCCGCTGCGATGTACAGCAGCGGCAGCGTGTCGGCCACCGAGTTGATCACCCAGCCGAGCCCGCACAGCACGCCGCCCACCAGCACCACGGGACGCGGACCGAAGCGGTCGACCAGGTAGCCCTCGATGGGCACCAGCCACGTTTCAGTGAGCACGAAGATGGTGAACGCCACCTGGATCGCGGCGCGGCTCCAGCCGTGCTTCTCGGCAATCGGATTGACGAAGAGCGTCCATCCGTACTGCAGGTTGGCGATCATCGCCATGCAGACGATGCCGATCAGCAACTGTCCCCATCGAAACGCCTCGGATCGGGTCGCGGTGGCGCCATAGGTTTCGGGCGGGGGGTACATCGCGGGGCTGGAACCTGCGAGCGTGGAGGTGGGCCGAGTCATGGAGTTGTCCTAAGTGTTTTCGTTGAAATCCGACAGGCTTCGTATACGGAGCAATCAGTCGAGCGGTCGATGCGCATCGACAGGCGACGAGGCTTCTTTTGACATCGCTGAACGGCGTTGGGATCACCGGTTTCTGCGCGTGAATGAATGTCGGACCGAGCGGCTCAAAAACTCTTGACCGCAGTCAAGTTCGCACGAATCGCGCGCTCGCGGAACCCCCGTGGTATCCCTAGCGCGAGGCCTCGACACGCGCGCGCGCACTTCGCGTGTGTCGAGGCCGCTCGAAATGCACGGCGATGCGTGCGCGCATTGCGCTGCATGCGATGCGCGATGCGCGCCGCTCGCATCCCGCGCGAAGTGCTCCAGCAGCCGGCGCAATGCGAATACCCGTCTGCGGCCGAAAAAATTGACCTGGGTCAAGAAACGCAAAAATGGCGTTTGCGCTCGTCTAGGGTAAACCCTAAAATCAAGGGTAATCCCTTCGGTCTTTTCGATTCAATCTTCCTGGAGTCCCCATGAGCCACACCACCCTGAATTCCAGCGCCCTGCGCGCCCCCTCCTCGTCGTCGACCGCCAACGACGCCATGCGCGAGCTGTTCGCCGCCATGCCCATCGTGATCTTCTACAAGGCCGCACGCGCCGCGCTGATGCAGCGCCGTCCGGCGGCCGTGCAGCGTTGAGCCGCCGCACCGGATTCACTCTCTACAAAGAGCGCGCGCGAGTTACTCGCCGCGCTCTTTTTCATTGGGGCCTTCGAACGGCACGATCTGCGAGATGAGCGCCGCCCCATCGGCCAGCAGAAAGTCCTTGAAGGCCTGCGCCACCGGCGGCAGCCGCTTGCTGCGGCGATGCACCACGTACCAGTTGAGCATCAACGGAAAGCCCTGCACATCGAGCACGCGCAGGCTGCCGGCGCGCATCTCCTGGCTGATGGTGTGGGCCGACACGAAGCTCACGCCCATGCCCGCGATCACCGCCTGCTTGATGGTCTCGGTGCTGCGGATCTCCATCGCGATGTTGATGCCGCGCAGGTCGCCGCCAAAGCCCTCCTCCATCGAATGCCAGGTGTCCGAGGCCTTCTCGCGCACCACGAAGGGTTCGCGCATGAGCCGCGCCAGCGGGATGCGCGGCACGCCCACCAGCGGATGGCCGGGCGCGGCAACGATCACGTAGGGATGCGGCGCGAACGGCTGGTTGACGGTATCCAGGTCGGTCGGCGGGCGCACCATGATCGCCAGGTCGGTGAGGTTCTCCGCGATGTGGGTCATGAGCCCTTCGCGGTTGTGCACGGTGAAGTTCAGCGTCACGCCGCGATGCCGGCTCGCAAACTCCACCAAGAGGCGCGGAAAGAAATAGTCGCCCGCGCTGATCACGCCCACGTTGAGCTTGCCGCCCGAGACGCCGTTGAACTGCAGCATCGCGTTCTCGGCCGCCTCGAACTGCTGGATGATGGCGCGGCTGATCTGCAGCAGTTCGGTGCCCGCGGGCGTCAGGTAGATCTTCTTGCCGAACTGCTCGAACAGCGCATTGCCCGCATGCTCTTCGAGCTTGCGCACCTGCGTGGAAACGGCCGGCTGCGTCAGGTGAAGCTCTTCCGCCGCGCGCGAGAAGCTCAGCAACCGCGCGACCGCCTCGAACACTTTCAACTGGCGCAGGGTCGCGTGCTTCATTCGGGAAAGGATGGCTGCTGCAATCGAGCGGGCATCGTACTGCGCCCGAGGCCGCTCCCAGGAAGGGTCTAGGGTATGCGCGCGACGTGCAGCAGGTTGGTCGTTCCCGAAAGCCCGAACGGCAGGCCGGCGACAACCACCACGTCATTGCCGGCGCTCGCGAAGCCTTCGGTGCACGCGTTGCGGCAGGCGCACTCGATCATCTCGGCCACATCGTGCACGTCGTCGACCAGCACCGCATGCACGCCCCACACCATCGCCATGCGGCGGGCAGTGGCGACATCGGGCGTGAGGCTGATGATGGGCACGGCCGGCCGCTCGCGCGCGGCGCGCAGGCTGGTGAAGCCCGACGAGGTGTAGGTGACGGTGGCGGCAGGCGCCAGCAGCGCAGCCACCTGGCGCATCGACGCGCACACCGCATCGGCCGTGGTCGACAGCGACGCTTCGTGCGTGGCGTCGATGCCGATGCGGTAGGACGCATCGGCCTCCACGCGCGAGATGATGCGCTCCATCATGCTCACGGCCTCCAGCGGATACTTGCCGGAGGCGGATTCGGCCGACAGCATCACCGCGTCCACGCCGTCGTAGATGGCGGTTGCAACGTCGGACACCTCGGCGCGCGTGGGCACGGGTGCGGCAATCATCGATTCGAGCATCTGCGTGGCCACCACCACCGGCTTGCCGCGCTTGCGGCAGGCACGCACGATGAGGCGCTGCAGCTCGGGCACGCGCTCGGGCGGCAGCTCCACGCCGAGGTCGCCGCGCGCCACCATGACGCCGTCGCACAGGTCGACGATCGCGTCCAGGTGGTCGATGGCCGCGGGCTTCTCGAGCTTGGCCATGATCCATGCGCGCGTGCCGATGATGGCGCGCGCCTCCTCGATGTCCTCGGGCCGCTGCACGAAGGACAGCGCCACCCAGTCCACGCCCATGGCCAGGCCGCAGGCCAGGTCGTCGAGGTCCTTGGGTGTCAGCGGCGAGATCGGCAGCACCACGCTCGGCACGTTGACGCCCTTGCGGTCGGAGATCGGCCCGCCAACCAGCACCGTGGTCTCGGCAAAGTCGGCGCCGTAGCTGTCCACGCGCAGCCGCAGCTTGCCGTCGTCGAGCAGCAGGTCGGTGCCCACCTGCAGCGCCGCGAAGATCTCCGGGTGCAGCAGCGGCGCGCGGCGCGCATTGCCGCTGGTGGCGTCCATGTCGAGGCGAAATTGCGACCCCGCATCGAGCTGCGCGCGGCCGCCTTCGAAGGTGCCCAGCCGCAGCTTCGGCCCCTGCAGGTCGAGCAGCACGCCGATCGGTCGGCCGAACTCCTTCTCGAGCCGCCGGATGGTGTCGAGGCGGCGCGCATGGTCATGCTGCGTGCCATGGCTGAAGTTGAGCCTGAACACGTCCACGCCGCGCTCGAACAGCGCTCGAATGGCCGGCTCGTCGGTGGTGGCCGGGCCCAGCGTGGCAACAATTTTCGCGCTGCGTGTACGTCGCATCATCGGTTCCATTTCATCGATCGATCACAGCGCACGACCGGCGCACCCTCGGCGCAAAGAATTCGTCGCATGGGTGGCGCTAGCCCGCCATCTCGTGAAGGCAAACCCGGCCGCGCTGTTCTTCCATCGTACGCGCCAGCAGCTTGACGAGCGAATACACGGTGTCGATGTGCGGTGTTGGCGTGTCGGTGAGCCGGGCCAGTTCGACCACGGCGCCCACCAGTGCATCGATCTCCGGCGCACGTCCGGCTTCCACGTCCTGCAGCATCGAGGTCTTGTGCTTGCCGACCTTTTCGGCACCCGCAATGCGCTTGTCGAGCGTCACGCGGAACTCGATGCCCAGCTTGTGCGCCACCGCCTGCGCCTCGCGCATCATCGCGGCGGCCAGCTCGCGCGAGGGCGGGTACTGGCAGATGTCGACCAGCGTGGAGTGCGACAGGCTGCTGATCGGGTTGAAGGTCAGGTTGCCCCAGAGCTTGAGCCAGATCTCGGCGCGGATGTTGTCGAGCACCGGCGCCTTGAAGCCGGCCGCGCCCAGGCAGGCCGCCACGCGGTTCACGCGCTCGCTCGACGCGCCGTCGAGCTCGCCGACCGGAAAGCGGTCGCCTTCGATGTGCTTCACCACGCCGGGCGCCGTGAGCTCGGAGGCGGGATACACCACGCAGCCGATGACGCGCTCGGCCGGGATCTTCGCGGCCACCAGGCCGGTCGGGTCGACGCTGCGCACGGGCGTGCCCGCCAGTGCGCCGCCGTGCTTGTGGAAGTACCAGAACGGGATGCCGTTCTGCATGGTCACCACCACGGTCTCGGGCCCGAAGAGCCGGGGCACGTCGTTCGCCACCGCCTCGACCTGGTGCGCCTTCATCGCAAGGATCACGATGTCCTGCGGCCCGGCCTGGTCGTAGCGGTCGGTGGCCTTCACGTTGCGCGCGACCTGTTCCGTGCCGTCGGCCCCGATGAGCTTGAAGCCGTTGGTGGCGATGGCGTCGAGATTCTTCCCGCGCACGATGAACGTCACGTCCTCGCCGGCCAGGGCGAGCTTCGCGCCCACCAGGCCGCCGATGGCGCCCGCTCCGATGACTGCTATCTTCATGTCGATCCCCAAGGTTGTTGATTCTTTGCGCGGCCGGTTCAGCCGAAGCGGTTGCCGAGCCTGCCGATGCCGCCGATCTCCACTTCGACCAGGCTGCCGGGCTTCATCGAGCCGACGCCGATGGAGGTGCCGCACAGGATCACGTCGCCGGGGTGCAGGGTCATGTCCCGGGAGATCAGGCTCACGAGTTGCTGCACCGAAAAGCGCATGTCGCTGATCGGGTAGTTCTGCCGCACTTCGCCGTCGAGCCGCGTGGTGACGGTGAGCGTGGCGGGGTCGAGGCCGGTGGCCACCACCGGGCCCATCGGGCAGAAGGTGTCGAAGCCCTTGGCGCGCACCCACTGGGCGAACGAGGCGTCGCGGTTCAGGATGTCGGCCACGGTCACGTCGTTGGCGCAGGTGTAGCCGAACACATGGGCGAGCGCATCCGCCTCGGATACGGCCGTGCATGCCTTGCCGATGACGATGCCGAGCTCGCCCTCGAACACCACCTTGCCATCGCACAGCGGCTTGCGGATGGCCGCGCCGGGCGCGAGGTAGGAGTTGGGCGCCTTCAGCAGGTACAGCGGCTCGGCCGGCACCGGCAGTTTCAGCTTCTCGCCGAGCGCATGGAAGTTGTTCCACAGCGCGATGACCTTGGTCGGCTCGGTGGGCGTGAGCAGCCGCACGCCGGAGAGCACGAACACGCGGCCGGTCGGCTCGGGGCGGTCGAACATGTTGCCGCGGTGCTCGTGCACGGCGTCGCCCTCGAGCGTGCCGAAGCCCGTTTCGCCGCCGTGTTCGAAACGGACCCACCGTTGCTGTTGTTGCTGTTGCTGCTGCATGTCTCGCCTTCCTTGGTTGCTGTTGGAGTGGTTCTGTGTTCAGTCGAAGGGCAGGTAGTCGGGGATCACGAGTGACGCGAGCAGCTTTCCCATCTCGGCCGGGTTGTGCGTCACGTGAATGCCGCACTCCTTCATCACGGCCAGCTTTTGCTGCGCCGTTCCCCTGCCGCCCGAGACGATGGCGCCCGCGTGGCCCATGCGCTTGCCCGGCGGCGCGCTAGCACCGGCAATGAAGCCGACCACGGGCTTTCGCATGTGCTCGCTGATCCAGCGCGCGCAGACTTCCTCGTCGCTGCCGCCGATCTCGCCGACCATGATCACGGCGTCGGTGCGCGGGTCGTCGTTGAACATCTTCAGCACGTCGATGTGCCGCAGCCCGCCCACCGGATCGCCGCCGATGCCGACCACGGTCGACTGCCCGATGCCGAAGCTCGCGAGCTGGCTCGCGGCCTCGTAGGTCAGCGTGCCGGAGCGCGACACGACACCGATGCGGCCCTTCTGGTGGATGTGACCGGGCATGATGCCGATCTTGATTTCGTCGGGCGTGATGAGGCCCGGGCAATTGGGGCCGAGCAGCAGGGTCTTGCTGCCCTCCATGCGGTGCCGGGTGCGGATCATGTCGCGCACCGGAATGCCTTCGGTGATGCACACGACAAGCTCAAGCCCCGCGTCCACCGCCTCGTCGATTGCCGCGGCCGCGAAGGGCGGCGGCACGTAGATGACCGACACGGTGGCGCCGGTCTCGGCCTTGGCTTCTTTCACAGTGCCGAACACCGGAATGCCGTCGAAGGACTTGCCTGCCTTCCGGGGGTTCACGCCGGCGACGAAGCACTTCTGGCCGTTGGCGTAATCGCGGCACATGGCGGTGTGGAACTGGCCGGTCTTGCCCGTGATGCCCTGGGTGATGACGCGGGTGTGCTTGTTGATGAGGATCGACATTTCAGCCTCGCTGTTGTTCTTGTTCGGGGCGCGTGCACAGGGCACCGGGTACTCCCCTCCGCGAATGTCCCCCGGCTTCGCCTCCTCCTTTATTTCGCTGCGGGGAGCACCCGGTGCCCTGTGCACAAGAGGCGCGGCTGTCGTGCCGGGTGATCACCCCCCGCTCTGACCAACGATCACGTCGATGGGGTGCCTTGCGCAGCGAAATCAAGGAGGAGGCCGCAGGCCGGGGGACATTCGCGGAGCAGAGCACCCCGTCGGCGGGATTGCGCCCTGAATGCCCCAAGAAGCGACGAACGGAAAAGCAGAGTTCCATAGTCCTAGGCCCCCCGCCGCGCCGCAGCCACGACCAGCCCCGCCGCATCCGCCATGTCGTCCGCACTGATGATCCGAAGGCCCGACTGCCCGAGGATGGTCTTGCCGAGGCTCTCGTTGGTGCCCTTCATGCGCACCACCAGCGGCACAGCCAGTTGGACCTCGCGCGCGGCGGCAATCACGCCGCGTGCGATCACGTCGCACTTCATGATGCCGCCGAAGATGTTGACCAGAATCGCCCGCAGGTTCGGGTTGCGCAGCATCAGCTTGAAGGCCTCCGCCACCTTCTCGGCCGTGGCGCCGCCGCCCACGTCGAGAAAATTGGCGGGCGATCCGCCGTAGAGCTTGATCGCGTCCATCGTGGCCATCGCAAGGCCCGCGCCGTTCACCAGGCAACCGATGTCGCCGTCGAGCGCAATGTAGGAAAGATCGAACTTCGACGCCTCGACCTCGGCCGGGTCTTCCTCGTCGAGATCGCGCATCGCTGCGATCTCGGGCTGGCGGAACAGCGCGTTCGGATCGAAGTTGAACTTGGCGTCCAGCGCCATCACGCGGCCGTCGCGCGTGAGGCCCAGCGGGTTGATCTCGGCCAGCGATGCGTCAGATGCGTCGAAGGCCTGGTAGAGGTTCTGCACCAGCGTGCGCACCTGCGGCAGCAGCTTGCCCGAGAAGCCGATGTCGCGCGCCAGGCCGTCCGCCTCGGCCGCCTTCACGCCCGTGGCGGGGTCGATGAACAGCTTGCGGATTTTTTCCGGCGTGCGCGCCGCGACGTCCTCGATGTCCATGCCGCCTTCGCTCGAGGCCATCAAGGCCACGCGGCGCGATTCGCGGTCGACCGCCATGCCGAGGTAGAACTCCTTTTCGATCTCGACGCTCTCCTCCACCAGCAGCCGTCTCACCAGCCGGCCTTGCGGGCCCGTCTGGTGCGTTCGCAGGGTCATGCCGAGCAGTTCGTCAGCATGGCGCCGCACTTCGGCCGCCGACCATGCCAGCCGCACGCCGCCGGCCTTGCCGCGGCCGCCGGCATGGATCTGCGCCTTGACCACCCAGGCCCGGCCGCCGAGCCGCGCGGCGGCATCGGCCGCTTCGTCGGGCGAAAAGCATGCATATCCACGCGGCGTGGGAACGCCGTATTTGCGCAATACGTCCTTGCCCTGGTATTCGTGGATATTCATGGCGGCTTTCAGGCGCCGAGTTCGGCGCCGCGGGTTTCGGCCCAGTTGAAATAGCGCCTTCTCAGGACGCCGGCATCGAGTTCGCGCTTTTGATGCTCTTCCTTCTTCTGCTCGATCACCTCGGCCAGGAATTTGGCGTCGTAGGCACGCAGAAGATGCGGCTGATGGGTGTTCAGGTATTGGCAAACCCGCTCGACGCCATCCTGGCTTTCGCGCAGCAGCTGGCAATAGACTTCGCGGTCCCAGTGCCAGCGGAATCCCAATTCATAGAACGCCGCGTTGTAGGCATTGCGTTCGGTTTCGCTGCTCCAGTATTGAGCGGGCAAATCATCGATCATGAAATTTCTCCTAGAAATTGAATGCCGGGCGTCAAATGGTTTGCGGATCGGCATGATCAAAATGTAGATTCGATGATCGATAAATAATAGTTAAACTATTTTATTAAATGCATTCACGATAAGTTATACATAAAAGGCCGCAATTTTCCTTTTGCAGGCATTGCACTCCCGCACTCCGTTCTATTACCGCACCGCCCAAACGCCCCCCGACCCCATACCAGGAACACCGTGGAACCGGCTCCGCCGGGCCACCGGTGTTGCCCCCTCGCGGGGGAGGCGGCTACACGAAGTGAGCCGCTTCGGGGGTGGTCATATGACGCCCTCGGCGCGCAGCGCCGCCACGTCGCTGGCGGTGTAGCCCAGTTGCATCAGCACCTCGTCGGTGTGCTCGCCCAGCAGCGGCGATCGCGTGACCTCGGTCGGGCTGTCGGACATCTTGATGGGGTTGCCCACCGTCAGGTACTTGCCGCGCGTCGGGTGGTCGACCTCGACGATGGTGCCGGTCTCGCGCAGCGACGGGTCGGCGGCGATTTCCTTCATCGAGAGAATCGGCCCGCACGGAATGTCGTACTGGTTGAGGATGTCCATGGCCTCGAACTTGGTCTTGGTCATGGTCCATTGCTCGATGCGCGCGAAGATCGGCTTCAGGTGCAGCAATCGTGCGGCCGGCGTGGCGTAGGCCTCGTCGGTGATCCAGCCTTCCTCGCCGATGACCTTGCACACCGCGGGCCACACCGCCCCTTGCGTGATGAAGTAGATGTAGGCGTTGGGATCGGTCTCCCAGCCCTTGCACTTGAGGATCGAGCCCGGCTGGCCGCCGCCCGAGGCATTGCCCGCGCGCGGCACCGCATCGCCGAACTTGCCGTCGGGGTACTGCGGGTATTCGTGCATGGTGCCGGTGCGCTCGAGCCGCTGCTGGTCGCGCATCTTCACGCGGCACAGGTTGAGCACCGCGTCCTGCATGGGCGCGAGCACCTGCTGGCCGCGGCCCGTGCTGTTGCGCTGGTAGAGCGCCGCCACGATGCCCAGCGCCAGGTGCAGGCCGGTGCCGCTGTCGCCGATCTGCGCGCCCGTGACGACCGGGGGGCCGTCGTCGAAACCGGTGGTCGAGGCCGCGCCGCCGGCGCACTGGGCCACGTTCTCGTACACCTTGCAGTCCTCGTACTTGCCGGGGCCGAAGCCCTTGACCGACGCCACGATCATGCGCGGGTTGAGTTCCTGGATGTGAGCCCAGGTGATGCCCATGCGGTCGAGCGCGCCGGGCGCGAAGTTCTCCACCAGCACGTCGCAGGTCTTGATCAGCGAGTCGAGCACCTTCTTGCCCCTGGGTTTCTTGGTGTCGAGCGTGATCGAGCGCTTGTTGTGGTTCAGCATCGTGAAGTAGAGGCTGTCCACGCCGGGAATGTCGCGCAGCTGGCCGCGCGTTGCGTCGCCTTCGCCGGCGCGCTCCACCTTGATCACGTCGGCGCCGAACCACGCCAGCAGCTGGGTGCAGGTGGGGCCGGACTGCACATGGGTGAAATCGAGAATGCGAACGCCCTCAAGTGCCTTGCTCATCAGCTGTCTCCTTTGATCGTGGCCTCTGCTTCTTGCAGACGAGCGCGCAATTTACGCTCTTCGGCGAAACGGACGGTTTCGTCGCGCACGATGGCGACGATGCCCGTGACTTCACGACTCTGCGAGAACAGCATCGACACCGTGAAGGCGATCGACAGCGTGTGCCCGTCCTTGTGCAGCGCCGGCACGCGCAGCAGGTCGGCACCGTACTTGGTGATGCCGGTTTCCATGGTCTTCTGATAACCGTCCCAGTGCCGCTGGCGCTGCCGCTGGGGAATGATCATGTCGAGCGACTGGCCCAGCGCCTCGGCTTCGGTGAAGCCGAAGATGCGCTCGGCCGCGCGGTTCCAGAGCGTGATCGCCCCTTGCGCATCGCACACCATGATCGCGTCGCCGGCGCCTTCGACGAGCTGCTTGAAATCAACGTTCGCTTGCATGTTTACCTCTGGCGCTTCATGTCGATTTCCCGGCATCGCCCGCCTTCGAACGGGCGACGCCGGGGAGCCGCTACACGGCTTTTGCTTCTTTCAGGTTGTCGATCTGTTGCTTGGTATAGCCCAGTTCCGCCAGCACCTCGTCGGTGTGCTCGCCCAGCAGCGGCGAGGCGGTGACCTCCGGCTTGAGGTCCGAGAACTTGATCGGGCTGCCGATGGTCCAGTAGCTGCCGCGCTCCTTGTGCGGCACTTCGACGATGGAGCCGCTCTTGCGCAGCGACTCGTCGTGCAGCAGTTCCTTCATCGACAGCACCGGGGCACAGGGAATGTCGTGCTTGCGGAAGATGTCCACCGCTTCGAACTTGGTCTTGTCCTTGATGAAGTCCTCGATGGTGGCGAAGATCTGGTCGATGTGCGGCTGGCGCGCCTTGGGGGTCATGTAGTCCGGATCGGTCTTCCACTCGGGCTTGCCGAGCGCGTCGCAGATCGGGTCCCAGGCATGGCCCTGCACCGTGAAGTAGATGTAGGCATTGGGGTCGGTCTGCCAACCCTTGCACTTCAGGATCCAGCCCGGCTGGCCACCACCGCCCGCATTGCCGCCGCGCGGCACCACCTTGTCCTTGAAGGCCTCCATTTCGTGCGGGTACTGGGGGTATTCCTCCAGGTAGCCCACGCTGTCCAGGCGCTGCTGGTCACGCATCTTCACGCGGCACAGGTTGAGCACGGCGTCCTGCATCGAGCAGGCCACCCTCTGGCCCTTGCCGGTCTGCTGGCGGCCGATGATGGCCGTCAGGATGCCGATGGCCAGGTGCATGCCGGTGTTGGAGTCGCCCAGCGCGGCCGCCGAGATCGTCGGGGCGGAGTTCTCGCCCTTCCACCAGCCGGTGGTGGAGGCGGCGCCGCCGGCGCACTGCGCCACGTTCTCGTAGACCTTCAGGTCCTCGTAGTGGTGGCCGTCGCTGAAGCCCTTGACCGAGGCGACGATCATCTTGGGGTTCAGTTCCTGGATGCGCGCCCAGGTGAAGCCCATGCGGTCCAGTGCGCCGGGGCCGAAGTTCTCGACCAGCACGTCGGATTCGCGGATCATCTTTTCGAGCACGGCCTTGCCTTCGGGCTTCTTCGTGTCCAGCGTGATCGAGCGCTTGTTGCTGTTGAGCATGGTGAAGTACAGCGCGTCGACGTTCGGAATGTCGCGCAGCTGGCTGCGGGTGACGTCGCCGGCGCCGGGGCGCTCGACCTTGATCACGTCGGCGCCGAACCAGGCCAGCATCTGGGTGCAGGCCGGACCGGCTTGCACGTGCGTGAAGTCGATGATCTTGATGCCGTTGAGGGGTTTGTTGCTCATATGAGGTTCTCCTTGATGATGCTGGGTTACTTTTTCTTCGCCGTGCTGGGGTTCAGACTGGTGATGCGCCCGCTCTCGGTGCCGGCGGTCTCGTCGATGACGGCGTTGATCAGCGTGGGACGGCGCGAGGCGACGGCTTCGGCCAGCGCCTTCTGCAATTCATCCGCGGTGGTGGCGTTGACGCCCACGCCGCCGAAGGCTTCCATCAGCTTGTCGTAGCGCGCGTTCTTCACGAACACGGTGGGCGCCACGTCGGGCGTGCCGCTCGCGTTCACGTCGGTGCCGCGGTAGACGCCGTTGTTGTTGAACACGACGATGCAAATGGGCAGGTTGTAGCGGCAGATGGTTTCCACCTCCATGCCGCTGAAGCCGAAGGCGCTGTCGCCTTCGATGGCGATCACCGGCTTGTCGGTAACCACCGCGGCCGCCACGGCAAAGCCCATGCCGATGCCCATGATTCCCCAGGTGCCCACGTCCAGGCGCTTGCGCGGCTCGTACATGTCGACGATGCTGCGCGCGAAGTCGAGCGTGTTGGCGCCCTCGTTCACCACGATGGCATCGGGCCGCGCCTTCACCTGGTCGCGGATCACGCTGAGCGCGCTGTGGAAGTTCATCGGCGAAGGCCGCGCGGCCAGCGTCGCGGCCATCTTCGAGAGGTTCTTGTCCTTGCGCTCGGCGATGGCGCCGGTCCATTCGGCCGGCGGCTTGGCCCACTTGCCGTCGATGCCGCCCAGCAGCGCCGCCACGCATGAGCCGATGTCGCCGATCACCGGCGCGGCAATGGCCACGTTGCTGTCGATCTCGGTCGGCGCGATGTCGATCTGGATGAACTGCTTGGCGCCCTTGTCCTCTGCCCAGGTCTTGCCCTTGCCGTGCGAGAGCAGCCAGTTCAGGCGCGCGCCGATCAGCATCACGACGTCGGCTTCCTGCAGCACGTAGGAGCGGGCGGCGGCGGCCGACTGCACGTGCGTGTCGGGCAGGAGGCCCTTGGCCATCGACATCGGCAGGTAGGGAATGCCGGTCTTCTCGACCAGCGCGCGGATGTCGGCATCGGCCTGCGCGTAGGCCGCACCCTTGCCCAGCAGGATGAGCGGCTTCTTGGCGCCCTTGAGCAGGTCGAGCGCGCGCTTCACCGCGTCGGGCGCCGGAATCTGGCGCGGCGCCGGATCGACCACCTTGATCAGCGACCGGCGGCCGGCCTCCGCATTCATGGTCTGCGCGAACAGCTTGGCCGGCAGGTCGAGGTACACGCCGCCCGGGCGGCCCGACAGCGCCGAGCGGATCGCACGGGCGATGCCCACGCCGATGTCCTCGGCACGCAGCACGCGAAACGCCGCCTTGCACAGTGGCTTGGCGATCGCGAGCTGGTCCATCTCTTCGTAGTCGCCCTGCTGCAGGTCGACGATCTCGCGCTCGCTCGAGCCGCTGATGAGAATCATCGGGAAGCAGTTGGTGGTGGCATTGGCCAGCGCCGTGAGGCCGTTCAGGAAGCCGGGAGCCGACACCGTCAGGCAGATGCCGGGCTTCTGCGTGAGAAAGCCGGCCGCAGCAGCGGCGTTGCCCGCATGCTGCTCATGGCGGAACGAGATGACCCGCAGGCCCTCTGCCTGCGCCATGCGCGTGAGGTCGGTGATGGGAATGCCCGGCAGGCCGAAGATGGTGTCGATGTCGTTCAGCTTCAGCGCATCGATGACCAGGTGGAAGCCGTCGATCGTCGTTTCGTGCGCCGGTGCTGCTTCCTCCGTGGTCTGCTTGAGCGCGAGCACGACCGCATCGCCGTCGTTGGCCCGATTCTTGGGCTTGAGGGCGTCGTCCAGGGTGGTGGATGCCTCTTTGTCCGTTCTTACTGAAGACATGTCTCTCCTTCTTGCTTGGGTGAATGGCCGAGGCCCGAGCCGGGACTATGATTCGGGGGCATGCTTTCAGGCGTTGACCTCGGTCAACTTTCCGGAAAACGGCACCGGCCAGATGAACCTGAAGTTGTTGTAGTTGCGCATTCGAGCAAGACGGGACCCATGACGCTGTTGGAAAACCACCCGGAGAAGAACATCATTCGCGCGCAGCTCCGGCAGAACATCCTTCTCAAGGACCTGAGCGAGAGCGATCGCGCCGAACTGGAAACCCATCTCGTCATCGTGGACGGCAACAAGGGCGACTTCCTGCTGCACCAGGGCGTGCGCGAGATGGAGCAGTACTTCATCCTCGACGGCATCCTCAAGCGGGTGGTGAGCAACCCGGAAGGCAAGGAAATGATCCTGCGCTTTGCCGATGCGCACGACATGGAAACCAGCTATGCGGCGCTGCGCCTGGGCACGCCCACGCCTTACGGCATCGTGTGCGTCACCAAGGCCCGCGTGGCCAGCCTGCCGCTGAAGGAGTGGATCGCGTTCCTGAACCGCCACCCCGAGACCAAGGAGCTGTTCGAGTACTGCGTGATGCGCGGCATGAGCGAGATCATGGCGCACACCATCACGCTTCACTTGCTCGACGCGCCGGGCCGCGTGCACCGCTTCATGCGCAAGCACCCCGAGCTGGAAGACCGCATTCCCAGCAAGGAACTGGCGTCGTATCTCAATCTCTCCGCAGAAACCCTGAGTCGCCTGCGCAAGCGCGGAAAGATTTAGCTCGCCTGCTCTTTTTCAGGTCTGCTTGGCCGACGCGAAGCGGCGCGGAACGGTCATCAGGCGCAACGCGTTGTCGATGCCGCTCACGCCGTCGACCCTGGACGCCACATCCTCCGTGAGCAGGCGCTCCTGGGCATCGAGCACGATGCCGCGCAGCGTGACCCTGCCCTGGTCGGCCTCGACGGTCACGCGGATGTCGGCGGTCGCATGCTCGTCCTTGAGCGCCGACTTCACCCGCGCCGCGAGCGCCATGTTGGCCAGGAGCGCGCGCGAGGCCGGTGTCTCGGCGAACTCCGGGCGCTCCACCAGCGCGCGGATCTGCGCCACGCAGCTGTTCACCGAAAGGCGGTCCGTGTTGAGCACCAGGTCGTAGAGCACCGGGTCGCCCCATGTCACACCGAACTGCGCATGCATGCGCGCCGCGTGCGCATCGTCGCTGCGCCGGATCTCGGCTTCGGCGAACTCGGCATCGTCGGTTTCCAGGTGCGCCATCAGCCATTCGACCCGCTTCTTCATCGAGCGCGTGATGCGCACGCACACCACGTGCGGCACCGGCCGCAGCAGGCAGGTCGCGCCCCAGCCGCGCAGCACCACGTTGCCGCGGTCGGCCAGCGCGAAGAGTTCCTCGGCCGTGTAGAGCGCGAGGCTGCGCCGGTCGGCCGTGAGCCGTTCGACGAAGCCGGCCTTGCCGTCGCGCAGGCGGCCGATGAAGCTGGTCGGCACCTGCATGCGGTCGGCCACGCGCTCGATCGTCTCGTGGCGCATGACCTCGAGGCCGAGCGTTTCGGCAAGCCGAAGCGATACATCCTTGGCAAGGGAACCCATCTCCTGGGTGAGTGCAATCACTGGCATGGTGTTGTTCTCCGTTCAGTCGACCGGCCGCTCGACAGCGAACTCGTCGTGCTTCTTGGGCTTGACGAGCGCCACCGCCTTGGCGATCAGCGGCCAGAACAGCAGCAAGAGTGCGAGGGTGGTGATGCCGCCGACCAGCGGGTTCGAGAACATGATCATCACGTCGCCCTGCGAAACCAGCATGGCCTGGCGGAACGAGTCTTCCGCCTTGTCGCCGAGCACCAGCGCCAGCACCAGCGGCGCCAGCGGGAAGTCGAGCTTCTTGAACAGGTAGCCCACCACGCCGAAGCCGAGCATGAACCAGATGTCGAGCATCGCGTTGTGCACCGTGTAGGCGCCAATGGCGCAGATCACGATGATCACCGGCGCAATGATCGAGAACGGAATGCGCAGGATCGAGGCGAACAGCGGCACCGTGCTCAGCACCACGATCAGGCCCACGATGTTGCCCAGGTACATGCTGGCGATCAGCCCCCAGACGAAGTCCTTCTGCTCGACGAACAGCAGCGGGCCGGGCTGCAGGCCCCAGATCAAGAGGCCGCCCAGCAGCACCGCGGCGGTGGGCGAACCCGGGATGCCGAGTGCCAGCATGGGCAGCAGCGCGCTGGTGCCGGCCGCATGCGCCGCCGTTTCGGGCGCTACCACGCCTTCCATCTGGCCGGTGCCGAACTTGGAACCGCGCTTGGACATCTTCTTGGCCAGGCCGTAGGCCATGAACGAGGCCGGCGTGGCGCCGCCGGGCGTGATGCCCATCCAGATGCCGATCAGCGAGCTGCGCAGCGAGGTCACCCAGTACTGCGGCAGCTGCTTCCAGGTCTGCAGCACCACCTTGGGATCGATCTTCGCGCTCTTGCCCGAGAACTTCAGGCCCTCTTCCATCGACAGCAGGATTTCGCCGATGCCGAACAGGCCGATCACCGCAATCAGGAAGTCGAACCCGCGCATCAGCTCCGACTGGCCGAAGGTGAGCCGCAGCTGGCCCGTGACCGTGTCCATGCCCACGCTGGCCAGCGCGAAGCCGAGCGCCATCGACGCCAGTATCTTGAACGGCGACCCCTTGCCCATGCCCACGAAGCTGCAGAAGGTCAGCAAATACACCGCAAAGAATTCGGGCGACCCGAACTTGAGCGCGAACTTGGCCACCAGCGGCGCCAGGAAGGTGATCATGATCACCGCCAGCAGCGCACCGACGAACGACGAGGTGAAGGCCGTGGTCAGCGCGGCGCCCGCATTGCCCTGCTGCGCCATCGGATAGCCGTCGAAGGTGGTGGCCACCGACCACGGCTCGCCCGGGATGTTGAACAGGATGGAGGTGATGGCTCCACCGAACAGCGCACCCCAGTAGATGCACGACAGCATGATGATCGCCGAGGTCGGCGACATCGTGAACGTGAGCGGCAGCAGGATCGCCACCCCGTTGGCGCCGCCCAACCCGGGGAGCACGCCGATCAGCACCCCCAGGATGATGCCGACGAACATCAGGCCGATGTTCATCGGCGTGAGGATTACCGAGAAGCCCTGCATCAGGGCACTGATTTCATCCATTTCGCATTTGCTCCGTGAGATTCAGTAGCCGAGAAAGCGGAGGGGATCGAGTGCGCCCTTGAACAGCGGCACCTTGAACCACACCTCGAACATGCAGAAGAACACCGTGTTGACCGCCAGCGCCGCAATGACGCTCTTCACCCACGAGTACTTGCCCAGGAACACCATGAACAGTGCGATGTAGATCGCCGATGCCACATAGAGGCCGAGCAATGAAATCGCCCCCACGTAGACCGTGGCCGGCACCAGCACCGACAGCACGCGCTTGAGCTGCACCGAGTCGACGAAGACCTCGGTCTTCCTGTTCTTGCCCAGCAATGCCTGGTACAGGATGCCGGCGCCGGAAATGGTGATGATCACGCCGATGTAGAAGGGAAAGTACCCCGCGCCAGGACCGTCGCTGGTCCAGCCGGAGCCCAGCCTCTGGCTCTCGTAGATCACCACCAGCCCTATTGCCACCAGGACCAGTGCCACCACCGCCTCGACCACATGGGTCGCTACGCCCGTGCGTGCCGGACCGTCTGCTGAATTCTCGTCGTGCTCCATGGAGTCCCCATCGTTCGTGTGTATGCCGTGAAAACCAAAATGCAGCGCTCCGCCCGCCGCCCCTGCGGGCGGCCGTCATCTCTTCAGGCAAGGAGCGCCGCGCGACGCTCGATGATTGCTACTTGTTGCTCGCCAGGAAGCCAGCTTCCGTCATCAGCGTGCGGTGCGTGGCTTCCGCTTCCGTGAGCCATTTGGTGAACGCGTCGCCGCTCATGAAGCTCGGGTTGAAAGCACCCTTCTCCATGTATTCCTTCCAGTCCGGCGTGGCGGCGATCTTGGTCAGCAGGTCCACGTAGAACGCAAGCTGGTCGGGCGTCACGCCGGCGGGCATGAAGATGCCGCGCAGCATGGTGTACTTGGTGGGAACGCCTGCTTCCTTGCAGGTGGGGATATCGTTCCACGACTGCGTCTCGGTCACCTTGGCCTTGAACGGCATGCGGTGGTCGTCGAACACGCACAGGGCGCGCAGCTTGCCCGCGCGCCACTGGGCCACCGCCTCGATCGGGTTGTTGACCGTCGATTGCACATGGCCGCCCACCAGCTGCACCGCCACCTCGCCGCCGCCCTTGAACGGCACGTAGATGAACTTGGTGCCGGTGGCCTTCTCGAGCGCCACCGTGATGATCTGGTCTTCCTGCTTGGAGCCGGTGCCGGCCATCTTGAACTTGCTCGGGCCCGCCGCCTTGGCCGCCGCAATGAACTCGGAGGCGTTCTTGTACGGCTGCTCGGCGTTGGTCCACAGCACGAACTGGTCGAGCGCCATCATCGCGACCGGTGTCATGTCCTTCCAGTTGAAGGGCACGCCGGTGGCCATGGGCGTGGTGAACAGGTTGGACAGCGAGATGATGATCTTGTGCGGATCGCCCTTGGCTTCTTTCACCGCAAGGAAGCCCTCGGCGCCCGCGCCGCCCGACTTGTTGACGACGATCAGCGGCTCCTTCATCAGCTTGTACTTGATGACGATGCCCTGCAGCAGCCGGCCCATCTGGTCGGCGCCGCCGCCGGTGCCCGCCGGAATCACGAACTCCACCGGCTTGGTGGGTTCCCATGCGAAAGCCGGCGTGGCAACCGCGAGCGCCAACATGGCCGCGGTGAAGACCTTGGCCCGACAAGCGCGGGGGCGCGAAAAGAAGTTCTTCATCATGTTGTCTCCTGTGTAAGGTGCGCTCTTTTTTTTGATCGATCTGAGCCGAGATGCGAACAGGGGCGATGGTGCGCGCAGGAAGAACTCAGCCTGCTTGACCATGGTCAACTTTTCAAAGATTTTGTCTTGGGGTTAGCCCGCGCCGAGCGACGGGCGAGCGAGGCTTTGCCCTGAGAACCGTCGAGGGGAACGGCACGCAAACGAACGCATGCAACAGCACCGATGGCGTGCACCTTTCCCTTGCATCCAGGGAGGATTCGGGTAAACCCTAGAATGGCGGTTATTTCCCGATCAACCCCATCCCAGGAGTTTCCGTATGTCTACCCTTGACCGATCGTCCGGCACGAGCGCATCCGGTGGCTTGGCTGGCGCGCTCAAGGCGCTTGCCGAAGAGGCCAGCGTGCTCGTTCAGGCCCTGCTGCGTCCGGGCAAGGTGATCGACGAAGTCGAACAGATGCGCGCGCTGCAGCTGCGCGCCAACCGCATCGAGGCCTCCGACCCGCTGCGCGCCGACGTGCTGCGCTGGCACGCCTCGCGCATCGGCCTGCGCTGAGCAGCAGCAACAGCAGGCTGCGCGGCGGCACTCCGAACTGGTAAAGTCCGGGCCGCCCTCCGTCTTCGTAGTTCAATGGATAGAACGGGGTCCTCCTAAGACTCAGATACAGGTTCGATTCCTGTCGAAGGCACCAAGAGACCGAATCACCCTGTCTCACCCAGCATCAAAACCCGCACGTTTCCCCAGCGTAGCGGGTTTTTCTTTGCCTCAGGCCGTCGCACGGCGTAGCAGGTCATCGCAGAGAAATACCAACATTTTTGTTGGTATCTCCAGAAGCTCGAAAGCCAGATACCAACAGTAAGGCGGCGATGGAACTCAACGACACCCGCGTGCGGCAACTCAAGCCCCTGGGCGCGATGAGCGGGGAGAAGTACGCGGACGGGCGCGGCCTGTACCTGCACGTCACCGCTACCGGAAAGTACTGGCGGCTGAGCTATCGTTTCGCTGGACGGCAGAAGACCCTGGCTCTCGGGGTCTACCCCGATGTCACCCTTGCCAAGGCTCGCGCTCGGCGCGACGAGGCCAGGATCCGGCTGGCCGACGGCATCGATCCCGTCGCCGCCAAGCGAGAGGACAAGGAGCGCAAGGCCGACGCCGCCGCGAACACCTTCGAGAAGGTCGCCCGCGATTGGCTCGCCAAGACGGCGAACAAGCGCGTCGCCATCACCCAGGCCAAGGTCACCAGCTGGCTCGCAGGGGGTAGGTCATCCATGACGAGGCAGACGTTCAGTGCGCAGCTGTGTCTTGACATTCGCTCTGGCACTTTGGGCACGCGCGATCAATGCATCGCCGCGCTCGAGGTGCTGGTCGAGCTGGGCGAGTGCTTCGCCCTTGCGCGCCGTCCTGCCACCCTCGCGAGATCACCAGCGCATCTTCACCCCCACGCTCGCATTGACCCCGCTCTTGATGCGTGCGTCGCCGCCAGAGCCCCACAGCTTGCCCAGCTCCGCATACACGCTCATGTTCTCGGCCAGCTGCAGCGTGGCCCCTCCTGCCAGCTCGGTGCTGGTGCCACCGGTGCGCGTGGCGATGTCCGTGAAACCGGCTGGGCCGATGAAGCGAGTGACGTCGGTACCGCTGCTGCTGCGGTAGACGTTGACCCGCACATAGGGCTGCAGCAGCCCGACGCCGGTGGCGATCTCGCCCTTCACGCGCACGCCGGCGCGTGCCAGCCAGCCGTTGTGGCTGTCCTGCTGCACGAGGGCGCCGGGGATGCCCACGTCATCCAGGCTCACCCGCTGGTGCACCAGTTGCACCTGCGGCTCGATGGTCCAGTGCTCCGCAATGGCGAACGACTGGCCCACCTCGATGGACGCCAGCAGGCTGTTGCCCTTGCCGCGGCTGGAGATGCCCAGCGTGGGCGATGCCGTGTCGCGGTGGCGGCCGGCCTGCAGCACGCCGTCGACGTACAGGCCGCCGTCGTTCTTCCAGGTGGCATAGGCGCCCAGGTACTGGCTCTTCAGGTTGTTGGTGCCCACCGCGAGGTTCGGCAGGCCGCTGGCGAAGCCGTTCACGCGCATGTCGCCCTCGAGCTCGCCAACGTACAGGCCCGCGCGCCAGTTGGGGTCGGCCCACAGGTCGGTGCCGGCCTGGAAGCCTGTGAGGCGGCCCTTGCTGGTGGGGCTCACTGTGCCGCCCTGCGAGATGGTGCGGTCGGTGCTGATGATGCGGCCCCAGGCCTGGCGATAGCCTTGCGCCGGCGTGGAAGTGTTGTTGACGCCGGCCGCAAAGTCGTCGCCCGTGCGCTGGTGCATGTTGCCGAGCATCGCCAGGCTGGACTGGCGCAACTGCTCTGGCAGCGCCGCGTACAGCGGCACTTCGGCGCGATAGGTGGGAACGAGCACGCCGCCGGTGCCGCCACCGGCCGGCGGAACGGCTGGCGGGACGGCCGGAGGAACGGCCGCGGCGGTCGAGCGCAGGTACCAGTTCTCGCCCGCGCCGCTGGCGTCGGCGGCGTACAGCCGGTACTCGTAGGCGCCCGCGTCGACATGGGCGCCGGCCAGGCTGAACGCGCTTCGGGTGGTCTGCGCGGTGGTGGTCGCGCCGTTGATGGCGCTGATCACCTCGATGCCGTTGCCCGCGGTGAGCGCGCCCAGGCCGCCCAGGTTGGTGATCTGCACGTTGGTCGTGCCGCTGGCGACGGCGGTGGCGCCGCTCAGAATGAGCCGGTCGCTCGCGCTGGCGCTGCCGCCCAGCGCGGTGCCCAGGCGCAGCGTGCCGCCGTTGCCCACCCAGGGACCGTTGACGGTCAGCGTGGTGCCGGGCACCGTGCCCACCAGCGACACGGTGCCGCTGTTGGCCATCGACGCGATGGCCTGGCTGTTGCCGGCCAAGTCGAGCGTCGCGCCCGAAGCCACGGTGAAGGCGCTGGCAGCGCTGAGGACGTTGGCAGCGCCGGCGCGCAGGGTACCCGCCGCCACGTTGGTGCCGCCCGCATGGGTGTCGGCGCCGCTCAGCGTCAGCACGCCCGCGCCGGCTTTCACGAGATTGCTGGCGCCGGAGATCGGGCCCGACCAGGCCAGGTCATGCCCATTGGTGTCGATGGTGCCCGTGCCGCCCAGCAGCAGGGCGTTGTTGACGCCAAGGCCGTCGGCGCCGGCGATCACGCTGGCGGTGGCACTCGTGCCGATGGCAATGGCGCCCGACATCGACGAGCCGGTGTTCAGCGTGAGGCTGTTGGCACCGCCGGTGAACGCGACCGCCGCGGCGCGGGTGACACCGTCGCCGCCCAGCCCGCCGGAGATCGTTCCGCCGTTGGTCAGCGCGAGGTTGGCGCCCGTCACGCCGGCGCCGCCCACGCCGTTGGCGCCGCTCGCGCCACCGTTGCTGTTGGTCCCGCCGGCACCGCCCGCCCCGCCGGTGATGGCGCCGGTGTTGGTGAGGGTCGCGCCCGCGCCGGTCGATGCGAGACCGGCCCCGCCGTCGCCGCCGCTGCCCGGTGAACCGGTGCCACCCGCGCCGCCGCCGGCCGCGCCGCCAGCGCCCCCGGCGCCGCCCACGATCGAGCCGGTGTTGCTGACGGTGACGGCAACGCCGGCCAGCGTCGCGCCGATGCCCCCTGCGCCGCCACCGCCGCCTGAGGCGTTGGTGCGGGCCCCTGGCAGCTCGGCCCCACCGACGCCGCCCGCCCCGCCCGCGAGGGTGCCGGTGTTGGTGAAGCCGAGCCCCGGGTTGGTCGCGTTGAGGTAGAACCCGCCGCCCCCGCTGCCCCCGCCGCCGGCCTGCGAGAAGGCGTCGCCACCCTTGCCGCCCGCGCCGCCAGTTGAAGACCCCGTGGCCGCGTAGTTGCCGAGCGGGCCGTTGAGGATCGCGCCGTAGCCGCCGGCGCCGCCGCCGCCGGCCGCCCAATAGCCGTTGCCGCCCGCGCCACCGCTGCCACCGGTGTAGCTGTCGGGCGAGTTGGTGACGGTGTTGGCGAGCGATGCGCCCTGGAAGCCGCCGCCGCCGCCACCGCCGTAGCCGTCGCCGGCGCCCGGGCCGCCGGTCTGCGCTTGGCCCGCGCCACCGGCGTCACCCTGGAACGCACCAGGGCCGGTGGGCGTGCTGGCGGCGCCAGCCGCGCCGCCCGTGCCCGGCGTCGCACCGCCGAAGCCGCCGATGTTGGCGTTGGCTCCCGCCGTCACGCCGCTGGGCGTCGACGATCCGCCAGCGCCGCCGAACGCATTGACCGAGGTGTCGTTGAGCCCGCCGCTGCCCCCCGCGCCGTCGCTGCCGCCGGCGCCCGCATTCAGCGTCGTATCGCCGACAGGCTGGCCGCCCGCGCCGCCGGCCGCGAGCACCGGCGCGGCACAGACAAGCAGGGCCGCCGCAGCCGCAACCGCGCGCGCGCCGCCCCCGCTGGAAGAAGAGCGCCCAGGGCCGCGCGCGATTTCCGGCGCGGCCACCCAGGTGCCGACGGTTGGACTCCAAAGGCTTCGGAAGATCTTGTTCATGGTTTTTCCCACTTGTTCTTCATTCACTGATCGGGCGGCGCCCTGTGCGGCAGCCATTGCCTGCTCCTCCACGCGACGACGATTTCGGATTTGCAAGTCCAAAATGTAAGCACGCGTGCCAAAGCTGCATGGCAGGCGAAGGGTACTCCGAGATGGGAACGATCTGCCAGGGGTTTCAACCCGAACCGCCGCGGCACCAAATTCACTCGGAGCACCTCGCGGCGCCCGCCCCTCGCGCTGCCGCACGCCGTCGAATCCGCCATCTGGCGCGGCGACGCGCTCGGCACCCCGGTCATCGAGTGCGTTGAGCTTGGTCCACTCCCCGCATGATTTCCGGAGGCGGAGGAACCTCAGGCCGTCAGAACTTCCAGTTCAGGCTTGCCTTGAAGCCATGGTCCTTGAGCCCGTTGCCGAACTGCCCCGAGTAGGAGGCCCCCAGCGTCAGGTTCGGGCGCAGCTGCATGTCCACGCCCGCCTCCACCACCGCGACGTTCTTCACCAGTGGCACGCCTGCGAGCGTGAACGGGATGCTGCCCGCGAAGGCATGCGTGCTGGTGGGCGTCGTGTCGCCGAAGGCATGGCGCCAGCCGAGCATGCCGCGCAGTCGCGTGGTGGTGCCAAGCTGGGTGCTGGCGCGCAGGCCCAGCGTCGTGAAGGCGGCATCGGCGCTGCCGCCCTCGCCGTAGAGCGCGGCCAGCCCGCCGCGCTCGAGGAAGGCGTCGCTGCGCAGCCGCACGTAGGCCAGGCGCGCGAAGGGCTCCAGCGCCACGCCTCCCGCGTCGATGCGGTGGCCCGCTTCGCCGAAGAGCTGCGTGGTGGTGCTGTCGTAGTCTGCCGAGAGGCTGTCGGCGAAGCCTGCGAAGCGGACCGAGTGGCTGGTCTCGGTCTTGTTCCAACTCTGGCTGGCACCCAGGCGCACCGAGGTGGCGCCCCACTGCGTGGCACCGTAGAGGCCCAGGTGGTGGCTGTCGGTCTTGGCGCTGCTGCTGCGCGCGTCGGTGCTGGCGCTGGTGCGGCTGTAGCCACCGAAGGCGCCCACGCGCCAGCCACCGCCTACGCCCGTGTCGGCACCGACGACGAAGCCGCCGATGTCGCGCTTGAGCTTGGCCGCGTTGCCGTCGCCGTCGACTTGGCCCCAGGAGCCGAAGACCTGGCCCCAGGCGGTGCGCGCCTGATTGTCTGCAGGTGTGCAGCCGTCTCGTTCCCTGCCCTCTTGCGTCGGCTGCGCTGGCTGCTGCTGCGGCGCGCTGCCCGGCGCGCAGCTGGCGGTGCGCAGGCGGTCGATGGCCGCCTCGCGCACGAAGCGGCTGTCTTCCAGCATGGCGCTCTTGTTGGAGGCATGGAGGTCCATCGACAGCTGGTTCAGTGCGTCGCGCGCAGCGAAGTCGCTGGGCAGGAACGCCACGGCATTGGCAAGCGCGTTGCTCTGGGGCAGGCTGTCCAGCGCCGTGGCCACGGCCGCCTGGTTGGGCGTGCCTGCCACCTCCGTGAAGCTGCGCACCTTCTCGGCACTCAGGTAGACGTTGTTGGCGTCATAGGTGTCGCGCAGCTGCACGAATGCGGTGCGGGTGTCGCCGCCCAGGCTGTAGGTGCCGGTCACGCCGCCATCGGCCTTCAGAACGGTGTATCGGTTGCCCACCACGAAGTCGCTGCTGCTGATGCGCACGACGTTGAGCTTCGCGCCACCTGTGATGCTGGCGGCGCCGCCGGCATGGATGAGGTCCGAGGCATTGGATGCCGGGTCGACTTCGACCTCGTAGGTCGAGCCGGCGGCTTGCGTGAAGTTGCCGTTGACCGTCAGCGTGCCGATCGAGTTGCCCGGGGCGATGGTGCCCGCGACCGCCAGGCTGCCGACCGTGCCCGAGCCCTGCAGGCGGCCTGCCGCGAGCACGTTGACGCTGCCGCCGAGCACGCCGTTGACCGCGAGCGTGCCGGCTTCCACCGCCGTGCTGCCGGTGAATGTGTTGCTGCCGTTCAGCACCAGCGTGCCCAGATCGGTTTTGGTCAATGCGCCCGTGCCGGCCAGCACCGAATCGATGGTGGCCGTCATGCCGGCGCCGGCGGCGGTGCCATCGCCCACGCGAATGATCGGCGTGCTGCCCGTCAGCGCAAGCGTGCCCCCCGTGAGGCGATAGCCATCGGTCGCGAACTGCAGGCCCGATGCCTCGATCTGGCCGTTGCCGTTGTCGATCGTCACCGTGCCCGGCGTGCCAGCCAGGATGGCGAATGCACCGTTGGAGTACGGCGCATTCACCGCGCCGCTGGCTTCGGTCCACCTGTCGTTGTCGGCAAGGCGCCACGTGCCGTTGCCGCCGTTGATCACACCGTTGCCCGAGGTGTTCGGGCCGTCCCAGAAGTTCAGCGTGAGACCGGTGGTGTTCACCAGGTTCACCTGCTGCGCGATCGAGGTCTGCACGAACAGGTCGCCCGCGGGAACCGTGCCAAGCGCGAGGCCGTTGTCGGTCAGGGCACCGTCGTAGCTGAACACGCGATACACGCCCGGCCCGGAGCTGCCGCCCGGCGTGATGCTGACGTTGAGCGTTCCGTCCAGCGCGAGATTGCCGTGCACCACCGTGAGATCGTTGAGGGCGCCTCCCAGCGTGCCGGCCTGGCCAAAGCGGTAGTTCAGCGTGGCGCCACTGTCCAGTGACAGGCTGCCATTGACGGTCAGTGTGCCGGGGGCACTCGCATCACCCGGGCTCAGCGTGGCGCCGTTCGCGATGGCCACGTCGCCGCCGACAGTGCCTCTGCCCCCCAGGGTGGCGCCACCCTGGACGGTGGTGCGCCCGGTCGCGCCGGACTGATCGCCGTTGACGAGCAAGGTGCCTGCCTGCACGGTCGTGGCGCCGAGGTATGCGTTGGTGCCGGTGAGCACCGTGGTACCGGCACCCGCCTGCGTGACGCTGCCGCTGCCGGAAATGGCGCCGCTGAACGTCGTGCTGTCCGAGCGGTTGAAGACCAGCGCGCCATTGTTGGCCACGTCGCCGACGATCGAACCGCCGGCTCCGCCGTCGCCCAGTTGCAGCGTGCCTGCCGTGATGGTCGTGCCGCCGCCGTAGGTGTTGGTGCCGGTCAGCACCAGCGTGCCGAGGTCCGTCTTCTGCACACCGCCCGCGCCCGTGAGCGCGGAGCCGATCGTCGCGGTCATGGCCGTACCGTCGGCCGTGCCATCGCCCACGCGCAAGATGTTCGTCGCGCCGGTCAGCGCGATCGGGTTGCCCTGGATCGTGTAGCCATCCACGGCAAACTGCATGCCGCTGCTCCTGACCGCGCCGAGGCTGTTGTCGACCGTGACGGTTCCCGGTGCGGCGGCGAAGACCGCGAAGCTGCCATCCGGGAACGGCGCGTTGACGCTGCCGTCGCCCAGCGTCCAGTTGGCGTTGCCGGTGGCGTTTTGCCAGACGCCGGTGCCACCCTGGATGACACCGTCGTTCTGGCTGCCGGGGCCGTCCCAGAAGTCCACCGGCAACCCGGCTGTGTTCACCAGGTTCACCTGGTTGTTCACCGAGGTCTGCACGTAGAAACTCGGCGAAGGCATCGTGCCGGCGACAAGACCGTTGTTGGTCAGCGTGCCGCCGTAGCTGATGACGCGGTAGATGCCGGGGTCGAACGCAGCGCCCGACGTGGTCGTGACATTCAGGGTGCCGCCCAGCGTGAGGTTGCCTGCCACCCTCGTCAGGTCGTTGTAGGCGCCGCCGATCACGTTGGCCTGGCCGAAGTTGTAGCTCAGCGTGGAGGCATTGGCCAGCGCCAGGTTTCCGTTGACGGTCAGCGTGCCCGGCACGCTGCCGAGGTTGCCCGGGCTCAGCGTGGCGCCATCGGCCACCGACACGTTGCCGCCGATCGTGCCGGCGCCGCCCAGCGTGGCGCCGGCTGCCACCGAAGTGGCTCCGGCAGCCGCCGACTGGTTGCCATTGACGATCAGCGTGCCGGCATTCACGGCGGTACTGCCGCCATAGTTGTTGTTGCCGGTCAGCACGGTGATGCCGGTGCCTTGCTGCGTGACGTCGCCGCTGCCGGAGATCGTGCCGCCGAAGTTGTACGTATCCGACCGGTTGAAGACCAGCGCGCCGTTGTTGGTGACATTGCCCGCGATGGAACCCGTGGTGCCGCCATTGCCCAGTTGCAGCGTGCCCGCCGAGATCGTGGTGCCGCCGGCGTAGGTGTTGTTCGCCGTGAGCAGCAGAGTGCCGGCATCGGTCTTGGTCAGCGCGCCGGAGCCGCCGACCTCACCGGTCAGCGTGAGGTCGTCGGTGGTCTGGAACGTGCCGCTGCCCGCATTCAGCGTGACCGCCCGCGCGGACGTGAAGGCGGCCGTGCTCTGCAGCGTGCCGCCATCGAGCGAGAGTGCGCCGCTCGCATCGCCGAGGTTGGCATCGTCGGATACCGCCACCGTGCCACCGTTGATGGACGTGCCGCCCGTATACGTGTTGCTGCCGGTGAGCGTCAGCGTGTCGCCGCCGGTCTTGGTCAAGGAGCCCGCGCCGCCGACCGTGCCGGACAGCGTGAGGTTCGCCTGCGTATCGAAGGTGCCGCCGTTGGTGCCGAGCGTGACGCCACGCGCGGACGTGAACGCAGCCGTGTTGCGCAGCGCTCCGCCACTGAGCGTGAGCCCGCCGCTGGCGTCGCCCAGGTTGGCATCGCTGGACACTTGCAGCACGCCGCCGTCGACGGTCGTGCCGCCGGTGTAGGTGTTCGTGCCACTGAGCACCAGCGTGCCGAGGTCGGATTTCTGCAACCCGCCCGCGCCAACCAGCGCGGCGCCGATGGTGGCTGTCATGCCGGCGCCAGCACCGGTGCCGTCGCCCACGCGAATGATCGAAGGCCCGCCGTTCAGCGTGAGGGGACCGCCGTTGAGGGTGTAGCCATCCACCGTGAACTGCATGCCCGACGCGCGGACCGCACCGAGGCTGTTGTCGACGGTGACGGTGCCCGCCGTGCCGCCGAAGATGGCGAAGGCGCCATCGGCAAAGGTCCCGTTGATCGCGGCCGTCTGATCGGTCCAGCTGTCGCTGCCGGCGGCGTTTTGCCACAGGCCGCTGCCGCCCTGGATGGTGCCGTCGTTCTGGTTGCCGGGGCCATCCCAGAAGTTGAGAGTGACACCGGTGCTGTTGAGCAGGTTCACCTGGTTGGCGATCGAGGTCTGCACGACGTAGCTGCCTGCCGGCGCACTGCCGATGGACAGGCCGGTGCCGCTCAGGGTGCCGTCGTAGCTCATGATGCGGTACACGCCGGGCGTGAAGCTGCCGCCAGCGGTGGGGGTGACGTTGAGCAGGCCGCCGTTCAGGGTCAGGTTGCCTGTCACATTGGTGAGGTCGTTGAGTGCGCCGCCGGGCACGTTGGCCTGGCCGAACTGGTAGTTCAGGGCCGTGCCGCTGTTCAGGGTCAGGTTGCCGTTGACAGTCAATGTGCCCACGGCGCCGGTGTTCCCCGGGCTCAGCGTGGCGCCGCTGGCAATGCTCACGTCGCCGGCGACGGTGCCAGTGCCGCCGAGCGTGGCGCCGCTCTGCACGGTGGTGGGGCCGCCGGCGCCGGCCTGGGTGCCGTTGACCAGCAGCGTGCCGGCCTGCACGGTGGTGCCCGTAGCATAGGCCTGCGCGCCGGTGAGGGTGAGCGTGCCGCTGCCCTGCTTGACGAGGGCCTCGAAGCCGGAGGTGCTGGTGCCGTCGAGCGTGCGCGCGGCGGTGTTGGTCACCTGCAGGGTGTCGACGGCGCCGATTTCGTTGCCGATGCCGGTGTCGCCATTGACGATGCCGGTGATGGTGCCGCCGTCGTTGAGCGCGAGGATGTCGTTGCCAGTGCCCAGGTTGAGCGCGCCGGCGCCGGTGTTCAGCGTGCCCGCCAGGGTGGCGGTGTCCGTTCCGGCGCCCAGGTCGCCGCTGGCGCGCAAGGTGCCGCCGGCGTTCACGTTGAGGGTGCTGGCACCGCCGTCGCCGGTGATCGCCGAGGCCGTTCCGCCGGCCGCCTGCACGGTGCCGTTCACCGTGAGGGCGGAAGTGCCGGTCATCGAGATGCCCGCCGTGACCAGGGCGCCGTTCACCTGCAGCGTGCCGGCGCTGATCGAGGTGGCGCCGGCGACCGCGTTGCCCGCGGCCGTCAGCACAGTGGTGCCGGTGCCGATCTGCGCCAGATTGCCTGCGCCCGTGATGGTGCCGTTGAAGTTGAAGGTGTCGCTGCGGTTCAGCGACAGCGTCGAGGTCGAATTGACGACGAACACATTGCCCGCGCCGGCATTGCCGCTGGTGCCGCCGTTGCCGATCGTCAGGTTGCCGTCGTTGATGACGGTGTTGCCCGTGAAGGTGTTGTTGCCGGTCAGCACCCAGTTGCCGCCGTCGTTCTTGGCCAGCGTGGTGGGCCCGCCGGGGCCGTCGATGATGGTGCCGCCCATCGTGTTGGCGCTGGTGTTGGTGCCGCCTAGCGCCAGGGTGCGGGCGCCGCTGCCGGTATAGGCGGCCGATCCGGTGTTGCTGAACACCACAGCGCCGGTACCCGAAGACTCGATGATGCTGACGCCGGTGGACAGTGTGAACAGGCGATTGGTGGTGTCGCCCGTGCCGGTATAGCGCAGGGTCGATCCGCTCCCGATCACCAGATTGGTCGCCGCGCTGGACGACTGGCCGATGCTGCTGGCCGCGCCGCCATCGCTGAGCTTGTCCACGCCGAGCACGCCGCCGCTGATGGTGGTGATCCCGGTATAGGTGCTGTTCGGATTGTTGAGGATCCAGGTGCCAGTGCCGGTTTTGGTCAGCGAGGTGGTGCCGGTGCCGTTGTTGGTGAGCTGCGCGGCCAGGCTGTTGTTGCCGGTGTTGACGCCGGTCAGTGTCAACTGGCTGGCGGTATTGGGAGCGACAAACGCAATGGCGCCAGTGTTCGTAAAGCTGACCGGACCGCTGCCCGAAGCGGCGAGCGCGCCCGTGGCGCCGAGCGTGAACAGCCGGTCGGTGCTGGTCGCGGCACCGTTGTACTGCAAGGTGCCGCCATTCAATACCAGATTGCTCGCGGCCGCGCCCGAGGCGCCGATGGAACTGTTGCTGCTGCCGTTTGCAAGGCAAGTCACGGCGAGGATGCCGGAATTGACCACGGTGGATCCCGTGTAGCTGCTGGCGCAGCCTGACAGGCTCTGGAAGGCCCCCGGCCCGCCGCTCTTGCGCACGCCGCCCGTGCCGCTGATGGCTCCGGCGTAGGTCAGGTTGCTGCCGTTGGTGATCGTCAGCGTGGCCGAGCCCAGGGTGATGTTGCCGCCGAGCGCGCCGCCCCCTTCGAGATTCAGGACCGAGTTGTTGTTGTCGGCGAGATCAAGGGTTGCGCCGGCGACGTTCAAAAAGGTCACACCGCCCGTGCCAAAGGCGGTGGTCGAGCCGGCGCGCAAAATCCCTCCCTGGACGGTCGTACCGCCGGTATAAGTATTGGTTCCGGACAGGACCAACGTACCCCCGGCACGTTTGACGAGGCCGCCTCCACCCACCACTGCTCCATTGAAGCCCAGCGTCGTGGCGGCACTGCTCACGTCGATATAACCCCAACCGCCGCTCAGATTGATACCGCGATCGATCGTGACGCTGGCGCCGGTGTATTGCAGTAGCCCGCCATTCGCCAACACCAGGTTGGACGAAGCGGCGGACGAGGCGCCGATGCCGCTGGCCAAACCGCCATTGGCCAGGCAGTCGGTGCTGATCACGCCGCCGTTGATCGTGGTGGCGCCGGCATAGGTGTTGTTGCAGCCCGTGAACGTCTGCGTGCCGCCGATGGTGCGCGTCAGCCCGCCCGTGCCGCTGATCGCCCCGGTGAATGTGCCATTGGCACCACCCATCGTCAGCATGGCCGTTCCAATATCCACAAGTCCCGCGCCGGCAAGCGCGCCCACTGTGGTGTTGAACGTGCCAAGTTGCAGGGTTCCGCCAGCGTTCACCGTCATCAGCCCTATCGTGCTGCCGAAGGCGGTGGTGGAACCCGCACGGAGCACGCCGGCGTTGACGATCGTGCCGCCCGTATAGGTGTTGGTCCCGGGCAGAACCAGCGTGCCCGCGCCTTCCTTGCGCAGAGCGCCGGCTCCGGTCGCCACACCGCTCATGGTCAGCGTGGTGGGGGCGCTGTCCACGTCGATGCCGCCGCCGGCCGCGCCGGTGCCCAGCGTGAAGCCGCGATCGGTGCTCGTCGTTGCGCCCGTGTATTCCAGATTGGCCCCGGCATTGACGACCAGGTTGGCGGGGGCGCTGCTGGCGGCACCGATGCCGCTGGCAACACCACCATCGGCGAGCGTGCCGACAGACAGCGTGCCGCCGCTGACCGTCGTCGCGCCGACATAGTCGTTGCCGGCATTGCCCAGCGTCAGCGTGCCCGCGCCGGTCTTGGTGAAACCGGCGTCGTCGGGGCTGGTGACCACTCCGTTGAAAGCCAGGTTGGCGGCGCCGCTGGTCACCTCGATCGTCCGCGACGGGCCGCCGTTGACCAGCGTGAAGCCGCGGTCAGTGGTGGCGGTGGCACCGGTGTAGCTCAGCGTGCCGTTCTCCAACACCAGGTTGGACGAAGCCGCCGACGATGCGCCGATGCTGCTCGCCGCGCCCGCGTTGGCGACGGTGTTGATGGACAGCGTGCCGCCGCTCAGCGTCGTGGCGCCGGTATAGGTGTTGGCGCCGGTCAGCGTGACCTGCGCGGTGCCGCCCTTGCTGAAACCGATGGCACCGCCGTTGTCGACAATCGTCGAGGCGATGGTGAAGTTGCTGCTGGCGCCGCCGTTCTGCAAGACACCCAGCGTGCCGCCGCCTGAGGCACCGGTCAGGTTGCCGCCCTGGATGGTCTTGGCGGTGTTGCCCACCGTGCTCGTCACGATGATGGTGCCGTCGATGGCCAGGGTCTGGCCGGGGCTCACGTTCACGGTGGAATTGGCCGCCGCGGTGTATTGCAGGCCGCCTAGCTGCTGACTGCCGGCCACCGTCCCGAAGAACGGCGTATTGATCGCACCGCCGGCGTCGCTGATGAACTCGTTGTTCAGCCAGGCGCCTGCATCGTCCTTGTTGGTGTAGTCGGTAGCGGTGAAGGCGACGATGCTGCCGCCCTGCACCTTGGCGTAGTCGCTGCCGTTGACGGTGGCCCAGCCGCCGAGCGTGCCGTCGGCGTTGGCGGTGCTGATGATGCCGTTGGCGGAGGTGCCGAAATCGACCAGGCCGCCGCCGCGGGTGATGCCGCCGAGGCTGACCGTGACAGTGCCGCCGGCACCCGGCGCCGTGCCGATCCTGTTGCTGCCGGCGGTCACGTTCAAGCCGTTGAAGGCCTGCGTGTTGGCCTCGCCCGCGGCGCCCGTCACCGTCAACGTACCGCCGCTCATGTTGAGCGTCGAGGCGCCGGAAACGATGTTGCTGGCCGGCCCGCCCGCGCCGGCGAAGTTGAGCGCCAGCGTGCCGGCACCGATGTTGGTTGCGCCGGTATAGGTGTTGGCGCCGGTCAGGGTCAGAGTGCTGAGACCGAGTTTGGTCAGGCTGCCGCTGCCGGTGATGCTGCCCGCATAGGTGGTGCTGCCCGATGCCGCGTTCAGCGTCAGGTTGCCGCTGCCCAGGTCCACGCTGCCGCCGGTGCCCGACAGCGATGCCGCGGTGATGGCGAAATCGTTGAGGTCCAGCGTGCCGCCGTTGACAGTCACTGCATTGGGCGCGCCGAAGGCCTGGTTGCTGCCGGCTTGCAAGGTGCCCGATGTCACGGTGGTGGTCCCGCTGAACGTGTTGGCCCCACTGAGCAGCCAGGCATTGCCTGCGCCGCCGTTCATGACGAGATTGCCGGCGCCGGAGATCACGCCGGACACCGTGCTGGTGCCCGCGAAGCTGCCGCCAAGCGTCAAGCCATCGGCCGGCGCGGCCGCGTTGAATGCGACCGCTCCGCTGAGTGTGAGCGCGCCCGTGCCATCGTTGAGCACGCTGCTGCCGCCGTTGATCGACAGCCCGCGATTGCTGCTGCTTCCGGAACCGGTATAGGACAGCGCGCCGTTGCTCAGCGAGATGGTCCCGGCGCCGGCACCGGTGCCCAGCGAACTGATGGTGCCCTGGTCGGCCAGCGAGTTCGCCCTTACCGTGACGTTCTGAATCGCGACCGGACCGCCAAAGATGTTGGCGCCGTTCAATGTAATGCTGCGGTTTGTCCCGCCGCCGGTGAATGTAAACGGCCGATCTGCAAGGTTGCTGCTGATGACGCCCAGCAGCGCCAGGTCGGCGGTCTGCGCGTCCAGGATGACGGATGCTAAATACCCCCCCGACGCGGTGATGTCTCCGGTGACCGTCAGCGTGCCGGTTCCCTGATTTCTCAGAATGGAGGAGTAGAGGTGGGGCGCCATACTCCAGCCGCGATTTGAGGTATCGCCGCTGCCCAGATAGATGGCGGCGGCGTTGCGGACGTACACGGCGCCATCGGTCGCCGTGGTCGCTGCCCCCAGGGCGCTCGTCTCGCCCAGATTGCGGATCGACGTGAACGACAGGTTGTAGCCGTCGGTGCCTACCCCCCCGGTGAAATTGTTGGTGTTGTCATTCAGCGTTGTGTGCGCGGCCAGCGAAAAGCCACCGGCCCCGGTGATGTGGGCCGAGCCCACGCCAGCGCCGATGCCGGCGGAGCCGGAGAGCAGCGTCACAACACGGCCAGCGCTCAGCGCGCCGGTGCTGACCAGCGTCGTGCCTGCCGACAAAGCGATGCCATTGCTGGCAGCGCCAAGCGACGAATCGCCACTGACGTTCAACCTGCCTTGGACAACATTGATGCCGCCGCTGAAGATGTTGGCACCGGTGAGGAGCAGGGTGCCCGTACCCGTCTTGGTCAGCCCTGCATTGCCAGCAAGAATCGAGTTGATGGTGGTGGCGCCATTGGTGGCGATGGTCGGCGTGGTGCCGGTGAGCGTCAGCGTGCTGCCGTTGAGCGTATAGGTGGTGCTGGCGTCGAAGGTCAGGTTGTGCGCGGTGATCGGCGCGCCCAGCGTCACCGTGCCTGAGAAGCCCCCGAAGATCGCGTTGTCACCGCCAGGCGCGGCGTTGTTCCAGGGATTGACGAAGGGCCCGCTCACCCCGTCGCTGCTGTCGCTCCAGGAACCGGGCGCCGTATTCCAGGTACCGGTGCCGCCAAGGCCCGCGGCCGTGCCGTTGACGTCCCAGTACCGGTCCGCCGCCTGCGCCGGCGCGTACAAGGCGAGCAACGCCGCCAGCGCGACCAGCCGCAAGGCCCAGGGGCTGCGCGTGCCCGCGGCAGCAGACCGCTCCATCGCATCCGCCGGGCGCGGCCGCTTGTCTGCCCCGCCGCTCTTGCCATGCTGCGTGGCCAATTCCGAGGCGACCACCCAAGCGCCCAGCGTCTTGGACCAGATAGTGCAGAACACGTGGTTCATTTGAGTTGTTCCTTCAGGGACCGACTTGAAAAGATGACTTGCGCGCCTGCGCACGAGCAGGCGAGTTCCGGGAATGCCCGGAAATGTTTGTTCTGCCTCACTGGAGGCTGGCTGCCGGGGCGTTCACGGTTCTGCCCGGTTTCGTGAGGTGGTCGAGGTTCAGCCCGCCGCTGTTCATGGGGATGGTCCTGCTGCTTGCGTCGCTGCAGGTGACCGGACTGGCGCCGGCAGTGCCCCGCACCGCGCACATTCGTTGCGGCCAGGGAGAAGGAGAAGGCCGCCGGCCGCGCGATGGCCGAAGCGGGGAGGAAAGCCCTTGGGGTTTGCGGTTGCCTGAGGGCTCAGATCCATGAGCTGAGCGCTCGTGTTGGGGAATTCGCTGTCGCGAATTGCCTGCGGCACTGGCTCGAATTCATCGGATTGCTCCTCACGGCTTGTGACCTGTGAGGGTACAGCCAGGAAACAATTTGTACAAATTCGTTACTAAAACCTAACTACTCAAACCTGAACATAACCTGACTTTGTGTTGCGTCACCAAGACAACTCGGCCGGGCCGGAACCGGCGTGTTGTCGTGCAGAGCCAGCCGCACTCCCCCTTGTTGCCCTCGGGGAGACAGTGCGAGAAGACCATGAACGCAGAATCACCGCAGAACCGAGAACGGGGAACAGGTGAGCCACTGCGGCATCGTGACCTTGCGTCAGCAGCCGTTGCCTTGCTGCGCTCCTCGGTCGTCGATCGCCATTCATCAAGGCGACCTGTCTCAGCGCCCTTGCGGAACGGGTCAGAGGTCGGTGGAATTCAACACCCGCGACCCGTTCTGCCGCCAAACCCCTGGTGACATCCCGTACTCGCGCTTGAATGCGCGATTGAAGGCGGCTTCCGACTCGTAGCCGACACCTTCGGCAATGCGCGCCAGGTTGCCTTGGTCCTTGCGCAGCATGCCGGCGGCCAGGATCATGCGCCAGCGCGCCAGGTAGTGCATGGGCGGCGCACCCACCAGCTCGGCGAAGCGGTCCGCCAGCACGCTGCGCGAGACGTGAACTTCCTGCGCCAGTTCGTCGACCGTCCAGTTGCGTGCGGGCTCGCCGTGCATCAGCGCCAGGCAGCGGCTCACGTGAGGGTCACGCAGGCCCGCTAACCAGCCAGGGTTGTTGGCGGGCATGGATTCGATGTAGCCGCGCAGCACTTCAGCGAACAGCACCTCCGCCACCTTGGCGGCCACCATCTCCGAACCCGGCGTGCGCGATGCCGCATCGCCCAGCACGTAATTGACGGACTGCTCGATCCACGGACCCGCCGGTCTGCTGCGCAGCGATGTGGTGAACAGGCGCGGAATGTTCGCCATCAGGGGATTGGGCACATCGCCTTCGTACGCGAACCAGCTGCACACCAGCACGGTGCGGTCGCCGTTGCCGCCGTAGCGGATTCGCTCCAGTTCGGGCGCCCGCGGACTCACCACATGCTCCACGTCCACCGCCGCATGGTGCAGGCCGCTGCCCAGCACATGCGAGTCGCCATGCGGCACGGCGATCACTTCGCCGGCGTACGCGCGAACCGGCTCCCCGCCATCGACCTGGGCCCAGCATTCGCCTTGCAGCACCAGGTGGCAGATGGCCAGCCGCTGCGCGCCGGGTTTGAGCAGTTGCGCGATGTCCGCGCCCTTGGGCACCTTGAAGCACCAGGGCGCATGCATGTCCCCGTTCAGGAACAGCGCGCCCTCCAGGCGGATGGTCCGCAGCACGGCCGACAAGACATCCATGGTCACCTCCCGGGCAAGCGAGGGCGGGGTTTCGGTCAATAAGTCCGGCGCAGCGGGCAATACAACGGTGCTTCGCGTCGGCACCATGGGTCTTGGTCGCTCCGACCGATTCTATCCAGACAGGAGTATCGCCATGCCCAAATTCCTCATCGAACGGCACATCCCCGGCGCCGGCAAGTTCACGCCGGCAGACCTGAAAGCCATCTCGCAGAAGTCTTGCGGCGTGCTGGGCAGCATGGGCCCCGAGATCCAGTGGGTCCACAGCTACGTGACCGACGACCGGATCTACTGCATCTACCAGGCCACCGACGAGGCGCTGGTGCGCAGGCATGCGGAGCTCGGCGGCTTTCCGGCCGACCGGGTGGACCGGGTGTACAGCGTGATCGACCCGGCCACGGCCGAGTGAAGCGAGCGCGGCGGCGAGGACGATCTGCCATCCTCCTCTGCCGCGCCCCGATTCAAGCGTTGCGCTCGGGCGATGCCGCAGACAGGGCGTCGTCCAGGCGAAGGAAGCCCCAGGACATCGGGCCGTCCTTCGCATAGTCGAGCGAAAGGCCCACCGCCACCTTGTAGGGCTGGCCCTCGTCAGCGGCACCGATCACGGCGGGGACCACGGAGTCGGGGTTGCTGTACTCGCTCAAGGTGAGCTGGGCCTTGCACTGGATGAACCACCATCCGATGTCTTCCGTCGAGATCAGGCTCCACAGCTGACGCGCCTTGGCCGCCTCCGACTTGGCTTGCATGTTCAGCTGCGGCGCGGCGCCGACCGAATCTCCGAGGGTCAGCACCAAATCGCCTTGCATGGCGGTCTGCAGGTACCACCAGCCCGGCTCCCCGGCCGCGGGAACGAACTCCCACTGCTGGTTTGCCCGTGTCATGTCGTCCACCGGCTTCTTGTCCCATAGGATCACCGGCGTCCCCGGCGCCGCGGACTGGCCACGTATGTCGAGCACCTTCCTTGTGTCCTTGTGCTGGATGTAGAAAAACTCTCCATGGCCGGGCGTGGGCGGCGGCGGTTCGTTCGCTGCGGCCGCCGCGGCAGCGCGCGCCTTCGCGATGGCCGCGGCCACGGCGCTGTTCGGGCCCAGCGGCGGGACCAGCGGAGGCGGGGCAATGGGGGTCAGCGGGCCGGTGATCTGGTGCCAGTACTTTCCGATGAGGGCGACGGCTTCATCGATGTTCACCTCGTTGCCATGGCGCTGGAGCAATTCGATCGCCTGCGCATTGGTCGAGTTTTCGGGGATGAAGCAGGGCAGCCGGGGGTTGATGTTCACATACCGGTCGCCGAGCAGCATCTTGGCCAGGCGCGGCATCGTCTCGGCGGACGTTCCGCTCAGGCACATGTCGAGCACCGGCGACGACCGCGCCTGGTTCATGAGAAAAGGCGGGGTGTTGTCGAACGGATTGTCATCGCCATCCATCCACTGTTTCGCGCCCCATTCGGCCGTGTCGCTGGCGATCCAGTCAGGCATCAGGCCCGTGCCGATCGTGATGGCCACGATCTTCTCGAGTGGCACGCCGTTGCGCACCGCCAGGCAGATGGCTGCGACCGTCGGGTCGTGGTTGAAGAAGGCGCCGTCGACGTTGCCGAGCACCGAGCCCAGCTGCCCGGGCATCGCGCCGCTGGACGATGCCGCGATCGCGATCGGCGTGTCGGCATTTCCCTGGAGGCCGTCGATCTTGTCCTGCTCGGTACCGAGCATGTTGGTGAACATGAGCGTGTCCCATGGCTTGGGAACCACACGGCCGTCGTCCCTGGTTTCCAGGCCGCCAACGTTGAACGAAACCAGCAGCACGCTGCGCGGCGCTTTCGACACGGGCGCATCGCCGTGCAGTTTGGCCTGGGAGGCGAGCACGTCCGCAATGGGATACGCGGGCTTGTCCGGCTGATCGTTCATGTCGTTGTAGAACGCGATCTCGCCTTTCGGGGAAGTGAATAGTCCGATGAGATCTCCCGGCGTCTTGCCGGCCAGCAACTCGCTCGCGATGATGGCGCCGGTGGAGCAGCCCGCGAGCATCAGCGTGTTCTTCAGCACGTGGTCATGCTTTTCGGCCAGGCGCTGGAGGATGGTCGCGGACAGAAGGCCGCGAATGCCTCCTCCCACGAATGAGAGGATGGTGAAAACAGGTTGATTCGAATCCACGAAACACTCCTTGGTTGCCCCCGAATTAGGGGAGCGGAGTGTCTGTTGGCGGATTAAATATTGTCTACAAGTGAAATCCCGCTGAATTAGAAGGACCTCATTTGAACTCTATTGGAAATAACAGGACCTGCCGGACGCACCTACCAAATTCCGTGGCAGCCAAAAGATATAAAAGGTGAATAAATTGCGCACCCTAAAAATCCCGGATTTCCATCGAATACGGCCCCACCCGATTTCAAATAGCCTTCATTCGACCTGAAGCTTGTTCGCGATTCCTGCCGGCGCAGCCCTTGTCTGCATCTCCTGCGGCGACGACGCCTGTTGCTGGCTTTGCACCGGCCCGACCAGCAAGCCCGGTCCGGATTCGCCCAGCCCCCTGCGCCCGGTGCCTCTCACGAGGTGGCGGGGCAAGTGGTGTGTTCTTCGTATCAGTTCCAGGGCCTCGCTGCGCGCTGGTTCGGACGCCGGTAGAAACATCTGCAATACGCTCATGATGTCATCCCGTGAAAGCCAGAAAAATGTGGCTGGCTCGTCTCGAATGGAGGGGAGCCTCGCGTATCCGATGCGGCCTCTGGCGCGGGTCGCAGGCGGATTATGGGCGCCGAATGCCGGTGCGGTTGCACGGCCCCTCGGGCAGTAGTGTTGCTGTGCGCCTATCTGGAAACCATAGTATTCATGCGGCCGGCGCGGCGAGTGCGCCCCCGCTTTCCGAGGCCCTGTAGGCACTCGCCCACGCGCATGAATTGATTTCTCCCGCAAGCAGCGGCCGCGAGCACAGCCAATGTCGAAACCTGCCCGGGCCACGAGACCCGGGCACCATCGGCCCGAAGGTCTTCGGCATCCATTCCACGAGAGAACGACGAATTCCGGTTCCTCCTCACGACGCCTCCGTGCGTCGTTAAGCGCTCCCTCGGGAGCGCTTTTTTTGTCGGCGCCTGTCCGTAGAGCTAGTGTGTCTCGCGGCGCAGCTGCTGCACGTCTTCATGCAGCGCCTGGGCCCAGGCGCGGCGGTCGCGCCCATGCGAGGACTGCGGCTCGCCGAAGCGCACGATGGCCAAGAGCGGCGGCGCGCGCAGCGTGTTCCAGAGCGAGGTCAGCAGGTTGTCGTCGTCGATGTAGCGCGGCGCCTGGCTGGTTTCGCCGGTGGCCGCATCGGCAAAGCGCAGTGCGGCCGGCAGCACCGGTGCATCCGACGAAATTGCCGCCTGCAGCAGGTTGGCATGAAAGGGCAGCAGCCCGCGCCCGTCGCTGGTCGTGCCCTCAGGAAATACGCCGATCAGGTCGCCGCCACGCAGCGCCTCGGTCATGTGATGCACCACGCGCAGCGCATCGCGGCGGCGTTCGCGTTCGATGTAGAGCGAGCCCGCGCCGGTGGAGAGCGTGCCGATCAGCGGCCAGTGCTTCACGCCCGCCTTCGAGACAAAGCGCACATGGCAGGCGGCGTGGATGGCCGTGATGTCGAGCCACGAGAGGTGATTGCTGATGAGCAGCACCGGCCCCTCTGCGGGCGGCGTGCCCTGCACCCTGAGCGTGATGCCCATGATCCCGAGCAGGCGCAGCGACCATTGCTGCACGCGCAGGTTGCGCTCCGCCGGCGAAAGGCCGGGAAAGGTGAAGCGGATCGTCCACCAGCCCCCCAGCGCGTGCCCCACCGCATGCAGCAGGCGCCAGCAGGCCTTCAGTGAATGGAGCATGTAGCGCGCAGCCTCTCAGCTTTCAATGCATGTTCGTGGAACACCGCGGAACCGGCTCTGCCGGGCCGCTGGTGTTGCCCCCTGCAAGGGGGTTGGCATAGCGACACGAAGTGCGCGAAGACTGGGGGTGTGCTCATTTCTAGCCGTGGACCACGCGGCCTGCAACCAGCGTGTGGCGCGCGCGCCCCTGCAGCGGATAGCCCGCGAACGGCGTGTGCTTGCCCTGGCTCTTGAGCGCTTCGGGCAGCACCTGCCATTCGAGCGCCGGATCGAAGACGCACAGGTCGGCCACGCCGCCCTCGGCCAGCCGGCCGATGCCGGTGCCTGCGTCGGCGGCCGTCAGCAGCCGCGCCGGGGCGGAAGTGATCACTTCCAGCGCGCGCACGATGCCCGCGCCGCTGCGGTCGCCCCACTGCAGCGCGAGCGGCAGCAGCAGCTCGAGCCCGGTCGCGCCGGGTTCGGCTTCGGCAAAGGGCAGCGTCTTGGCATCGGCCTCGACCGGCGTGTGGTCGGACACCAGCGCATCGATGGTGCCATCGGCCAGCGCGCCCGAGAGCGCATCGCGGTCGCCCTGCTGGCGCAGCGGCGGATTCAGGCGCGCGCGGCTGTCGAAGAAGCCGATGTCGGTGTCGGCCAGGTGCAGCGAATTGATGCTGACGTCGCAGGTGAGCGGCAGGCCCTGCGCCTTGGCCGCGCGCACCAGCGCCACGCCCGCGGCGCTGGAGATGCGGCACAGGTGCACGCGCGCACCGGTGCTCTTCATGAGCTCGACGATGGTGAAGATCGCAATGGTCTCCGCCGACACCGGCACGCCCGAGAGGCCCAGGCGCGTGGCCAGCGGGCCGCTGGCCGCCACGCCCTTGCCCAGGTCGCGGTCCTGCGGGCGCAGCCACACCGTGTAGCCGAAAGTGCTGGCGTAGAGCAGCGCGCGCTGCAGCACCTGGGTGTCTGCCAATGGCACGTCGGCCTGGCTGAAGCCGATGCAGCCGGCCTCGGTGAGTTCGGCCATCTCGGTGAGCACGCCGCCCGCGAGGCTGCGCGTGAGCGCGCCGAGCGGAAAGAGCCGGGCGCCCTGCAGCTTCTCGGCGCGGAACTTGAGCATCTCGACCAGGCCGGGCTCGTCGAGCACGGGGTCGGTGTCGGGCGGGCACACGAGGCTGGTGACGCCGCCCGCAATGGCCGCGGCCATTTCGCTTTCGAGCATGCCTTCGTGTTCGTAGCCGGGCTCGCGCAGGCGCGCGGCCAGGTCGACGAAGCCGGGCGCGACGACGCAGCCCGCGGCGTCGATGGTGCGCTCGGCCTTGAAGCCGGCCGGCGTGTTACCGATGCCGGCGATCTTGCCGTCGGCAATGGCGATGTCAGCTTTCCTGTCGGTGCCCGAGGCGGGGTCGACCACGCGGCCGTTGGTGATATGGATGTTCATGCTTCGTTACCTGCGACGATGCTCATGACCGCCATGCGGACCGCGATGCCGAAGGTGACCTGCGGGAGGATCACGCTCTGCTTTCCGTCGACCACGGCGGAGTCGATTTCCACGCCGCGGTTGATGGGCCCCGGATGCATCACGATCGCATCGGGCCTGGCCAGCTGCAGCTTCTCGGGCGTGAGGCCGTAGGTCTTGAAGAACTCCTGCGACGAGGGCAGCAGCGCACCGCTCATGCGTTCGTTCTGCAGGCGCAGCATGATGATCACGTCGCAGTCCCTGATGCCCTCTTCGAGCGTGTGGCACACGCGCACGCCCATGCCGGCCATGTCGGCGGGCACCAGCGTCTTGGGGCCGACCACGCGCACCTCGGCGCAGCCGAGCGTGGTGAGCGCATGGATGTCGGAGCGCGCCACGCGCGAGTGCAGCACGTCGCCGACGATCGCAACCGTGAGGTTCGCAAAATCCTTCTTGTAGTGGCGGATCGTGTACATGTCGAGCAGCCCCTGCGTCGGGTGCGCATGGCGGCCGTCGCCGGCATTCACCACGTGCACGTGCGGCGCCACGTGCTGCGCGATCAGGTAGGGCGCGCCCGACTCGCTGTGGCGCACCACGAACAGGTCGGCCGCCATCGCGCTCAGGTTGGCAATGGTGTCGAGCAGCGACTCGCCCTTGGTGGCCGAGGAGCGCGCGATGTCCAGGTTGATGACGTCGGCCGACAGCCGCTTGGCCGCGATCTCGAAGGTGGTGCGGGTGCGCGTCGAGTTCTCGAAGAACAGGTTGAACACGCTCTTGCCGCGCAAGAGCGGCACCTTCTTCACCTCGCGGTCGCTCACGCTCGTGAAGTTGGCGGCGGTGTCGAGGATGTGCGTGACGATGTCCTTGGGCAGGCCCTCGATCGACAGCAGGTGGATCAGTTCGCCGTTCTTGTTGAGCTGGGGATTTCGCTTATAGAGCATTACTTGTTTTCCTCCACCTTGAGGCTGAAGGCACCGTCGTCTGCACGGGCCAATGCGAGCAGCTGCGTATCCGGCAGCGTGAGCTTTGCGGCCGCGAAATCGGCCGCCACCGGCAGCTCGCGTCCGCCGCGGTCCACCAGCACCGCGAGCCGCACGCAGGCTGGGCGGCCGAAGTCGAACAGCTCGTTGAGCACTGCGCGGATGGTGCGGCCGGTGTAGAGCACGTCGTCGAGCAGCAGCACATCGGTGCCGTTCACGTCGAAGGGCAGCGCGGTCTGCGCGCTGGCCGAGAGGCCGCGGCGCGCGAAGTCGTCGCGGTGCATGGCCGACGAAATGATGCCGGGCGCGCCAGGCAGGCCCAGGTCCTTCTGCAGCCGCTCGACCAGCCAGGCGCCGCCGGAGGTGATGCCCACCAGCTTGGTGTCGGGGCGCATCAGCGTCTTCACGCCAGCCAGCAGCTTCGTGTAGAGCACTTCGGCATCGGGTATTGAACTCACGGAAGACTCCTTAGGAATTGCTCCAGGATGATGCAGGCGGAAGCGGCATCGGCATCTCGCGCACCGGAGGCCAGCGCCTCGGTGGTGCTGTAGCGCTCGTCGACCTCGAACACCTGGAGATTGAAACGGCCACGCAATTGCCGCGCGAACTTCTGCGCGCGGCGGGTGTTCTCGTGCGGGGCGCCGTCGGGGTGCCAGGGTACGCCCACCACCAGCGCATCGGGCTGCCATTCCTTGATGCGGGCCTCGACCTGCGCGAAGCGGGCATCGCCCTCGGCCTTGATGGTGGCCTGCGGGGTGGCGGCGCCGAGCAGGCGGTTGCCGCTGGCGACGCCGGTGCGCTTCAGGCCGAAGTCGAAGGCCAGGAAGCTCTGGAAGTGGGAAGGAACGGCAACGGGAGCAGCAGGGGGAACGGGAGCGCCTGGCATGGCAGCGGCCATCACGCGTGTCCCGCTTCCGGCGACAGTTTCCAGGCTTCCAGGCCCAGCAGCAGCAGCGCCCTGTCGTAGCGCTGCTCGACCGGCGTATCGAAGATCACGGCCGGGTCAGCGCTCACGGTGAGCCAGCTGTTCTCGGCCAGCTCCGATTCGAGTTGCCCCTCGCCCCAGGCCGAATAGCCGAGAGAAACCAGCACCTTGCGCGGCCCGGCGCCGGTGGCCAGCGCTTCGAGCACGTCCTTGGAGGTGGTCATTTCGAGGCCGCCGGGAATGGTCATGGTCGAGGCGTAGACCGATTCCTCGGGCTTCTCGGCATGGGTGAACACCGGCTCGTGCAGCACGAAGCCGCGCTCGGTCTGCACCGGCCCGCCCTGGAAAACGGGTGCGTCGCCGAGTTCGGGACGCGACAGGTGGAGTTCGATCTTCTCGAACAGCACCTTCAGGTTGATGTCGCTGGGCTTGTTGATCACCAGCCCGAGCGCGCCGCGCTCGCTGTGTTCGCAGAGGTAGACGACGCTGCGGTTGAAAGTTTTATCTTCCATCCCCGGCATCGCGATCAGAAAGTGATGCGTGAGGTTCATCGGGGCAGAATCGGCAGCCATATGCCGCCGATTTTACTGGCCGTCGACAAGACCTATCCCAAAGGGCTCATGTGGTTTCGCCGCGACCTGCGCGTGGACGACAACGCGGCCCTCTATCACGCGCTTCGGGCCTGCCGGCAGGTGGTGTGCGTTTTCGTGTTCGACCGGGCGATCCTGGACCCGCTGCCCCGGGTCGACCGGCGCGTGGAGTTCATCCGCGAATCGCTGGCGGAGCTCGACGAAGAACTGCGGGCGCTGAGCGGCGGGCTCATCGTGCGGCACGCCGCCGCCATCGAGGAGATCCCCGCGCTTGCGCAGGCGCTGGATGTGCAGGCCGTTTTCGCCAACCGCGACGACGAGCCCGATTCGCTGGCGCGCGACGCCCAGGTGCTGGGTGCGCTGGCCAACGCGGGCGTGAGCTTCCATACCTGCAAGGACTCCACTGTCTTCGAGCGCGACGAGGTGCTCACAAAAACAGGCCAGCCTTACACGGTGTTCACACCCTACAAGCGGGCCTGGCTCGCCAAGGTCGACGCCTTCTTTCTGAAGCCCTACCCGGTTCGCAGCCATGCCGACGCGCTGGCGCCGCCACCCGAGGCTTATAGGGCGCCGGTGCCTTCGCTCGAGGACATCGGCTTTGGCAGGAGCAATCTCTCCGAGCTCGACATTCCCACCGGCAGCCAGGGCGCCGCCGCGCTGTTCGAGGATTTTTTCCAGCGCATCGACCGCTACGACGTGGCGCGCAATTTTCCGGCGGTGCGGGGCCCGAGCTACCTGGGCGTGCACCTGCGCTTCGGCACGGTGTCGATCCGGCAGCTGGCGGGAATCGCGCACCAGCTCTTCCTGCAGGGCGATGCGGGCGCGGCCAGCTGGCTTGGCGAGCTGATCTGGCGCGAGTTCCATTTCCAGATCCTCGCGCACTTTCCGCACGTGCATTCGGGCGGCGAATCGAAGAGCTTCCGCCCCGAGTACGACAAGATCCAATGGCACCACGGCAAGCATGCCGACCAGCTGTTCGAGGCCTGGTGCCAGGGCCGCACGGGCTACCCGCTGGTGGACGCCGCCATGCTGCAGATCAACCAGAGCGGCTACATGCACAACCGCCTTCGCATGGTGGTGGCCAGCTTCCTCTGCAAGGACCTGGGGCTGGACTGGCGGCGCGGCGAGCGCTACTTTGCGCTGCACCTGAACGACTTCGAGCTGGCTTCGAACAACGGCAACTGGCAATGGGCCAGCTCCAGTGGCTGCGACGCGCAGCCCTGGTTCCGCATCTTCAACCCGGTGACGCAGAGCGAGCGCTTCGACCCGGAAGGCAAGTTCATCCGGCGCTACCTGCCGCAGCTCGCAGGGCTGTCGAATGCCGCGATCCACGCGCCCTGGATGGCCTCGCCGGTGGAACTGGAGGCCGCCGGCATCAAGCTCGGCGAGACCTACCCCAGGCCGGTGGTCGACCATGCCGAGGCGCGCGAGCAGACGCTGCGGCGCTACGCGGCGGTGCGCAGCGCGGACCAGCCTGCGCTCAGCGGCGCGTCAGCACGATCTCCGCGCCGGCGTCGGAGCGCCCCTTGAGTGTGCCCCGGCCTCATCCGCGTCATACCCCGCTCCTGATGCCCAACTGGGGCTTCATCGCCTCCCAGGCCACGCCGTTGATGCGGCGCGCGGTGTTGGCGTTGTATCGGGCGTCGGACTTGGTTCCGCGCACGACATAGACCTTGCCGTCGTACTCGCCATAGGTGCGCAGCGATCCCACGCCGCTCGGCGGATGGCCGCCGCTGAAGGCCAGCACGCGCGCCCCGCCCTCGGTGCGGATCTCTACCGTGCCGGTTTCGGCGGCCGCGCAGGTGTCGTACGCGCTGGTGACGGAATCGAAGTTGCAGGCGTAGTACTGCACCGTGCCGGCGCCGGTGAAGGCCGCACGCAAGAGGCGCGTCTGCTGTTCGTTCAGCACTCCCAGGCTGATGGTGCCCGTTCCGGCCGGAAGAGTGGCGCCCGAGGCCGGGAAGGCCGCGATCAACGCCTCCAGCGTCGTGAAGCTTGTCGTCTGGCCGGGATTGGCCAGATTGATCGAGTAGGGCTGCGCCAGGTCCACGCCGCGGCGGTAGCGCAGCTGCGAGCCGGCCGGGAAGGTGGCATCCGGGTTGGCGAACGCGACCGCTGGCACCACGCCGAAGATGCTGTTGCCGTCGGCGGCCTGCATCTCGGCCACCACCTCGGCCATCTTGCGGCCGGAGATGTCGGTGACCGCGGAATGGCCGAGGCTGCGCGAGGTGCTGCCGCAATAGTCGCTGCGGCTCGGCGTGCCAAGGGTGCTGGTGAAGGCCGCGTTCTCGTCGCAGCGCACCCAGCCGTTGGCGCCCAGCTGCACAACGCCGTAGAGCGCGTCGTGTGCGGTCGGCACGCCATTGGTCAGGCCTTCGCGCCGGTCGGTGAGCTTCAGCTTGCCGGTGGCGGAGTCGGGCACGCCATCGGTTGGATAAGTCCGCGCGGTGTAGTGGTCGGCGCGCGTGAAATCCAGCCGGGCCAGCTGGTCCGAGGCCACCGGCGTGACGGTGGCCGGATCGACCAGGCGCAACGCCACCCCGCTGTGCAGCGCATCGGCCGTGACCAGCGCGGCGGTGAAGGCGTTGTCCTCGAGCCGGCCGGCGTCGGCCACGGCCACGCCCTGGTAGTCGTACAGCTGGGCGGCCTCGGGCAGGCCCAGCTGCAGCAGCACCAGCGCCTCGGCCCGCTCGGGCGCCAGGCCCGCCGCCACGCCGGCCTGCAGCAGCGTGGTCAGCGGATTGACCTGTGCGCGGTGGCCGGCAGGCGCGCTCATGGTGAAGGGCTTGGAGAAGGCCGGTAGCGAGGGATTGCCGCCGTCCACCTGCGCCAGCAGCGGTGCGGCGGCAAGCTCGGCCGCAGCGGCTGTGTCGGCCGGCGTGTAGGCGAAGCTGTAGGCGCCGTCCTCGCCGGTCTTGTTGGCGGCCGCGGGCTCGCCTTCGTCGCAGGCGCCGTTGCGGTTGCGGTCCACGCAGACCAGCGCCCCGCTCACCGGGCCGCGCACCATCACCTTGCCGGACACGGTGACCGGCGCCGGCGATGACGGCGGGTTGGCCCCGGGCCCGGCGCCGCCCGGGCCGAACGGCGGAAAGCCGCCACCGCCACCGCCGCCACCACCACCACCGCCGCCGCCGCCACAGGCGGACAGCGCCAACAGAAGGCCTGCGCAGGCCGAGGGGACGGCCGCTTTTGTCAATCGGATGTGCATGGTTTTCTCCCTGGTTGTGTCGAATACCGAGGCCGCTCGACAAGCGAACCTTCGTTCTCAACAGTGTGGAAGGGCGGTCTGCACGGCACATCACGCAAATGCACGATGCGCGGCGGCCAGCGAGCCGCTAGGAGCTACCCCTACCCGCGTTGACACCCCGCAACGCGGGCGCGCATCATGGCAGCGGGAAAAAACCGGCAGGCCAGGGAGGCATACATGAACCGGAATCTCGCACTGCGTCGCACGCTCGATGCCATCGCGCACCTGGACGATCCGCAGCCGCCATGGACCGACCTGCTGCAGGGCATGCAGCAGCTGGTCGGCGGCGACAGCGCCACCTTCATCCTGCTGGAACGCGGCAGCGAGCTGCTGAGTTTTCAGCAGGTCAACATTTCACCGGCCACCGAGCGCGAATATGTGCAGCATTTCTGCGCGCACGACATCCTGATTCCGCCGACCCTCGGCGCGACGCCGGGAAGCTGGTTCGACACGCACGAGATGTTCTCGCCGGCCTTTCTCTCGAAGAATCTCTATTACGCCGACTTCATGTGCCGCCATGGCGCACGCCAGATGCTGGCATGTGTCGTCGACCAAGGCCCCCAGCGCCGCGGCGGCCTGACGGTGCAGCGCGGCACGGCCACGCATGCGCGCCGGCTGCTCGACAGCACGCGCATCCGCCGCGTCACCCAGGCGCTGCGCCAGGCGCTCGCGCGCCGCGATGCACGCGCCCAGTTGTGGCTCGGTGGCGCCGAATCGGCATTCGACGCTTTCGGCGAGGCGGTCTTGCTGGTGACGCCCACGGGCACCCGTGCTGCGCGCATCGGCCAGGGCGCAGGAATTCTTCGGCACGGGCCGCTCGCTGCGCCTGCGCGGCCAGCGGCTCTGGCATCCGGATGCGCAGGTGCAGCAGGCGCTGGCAGCCGGCCTGCGTCTGGCGGCGCAATCGCGCGAGCGGGTGTGCCTGCCCATTCGCGGTGGACCGGTGGGACGGCAAGAACTGGAGCTGGCACGCGCCGCGCCGCAGCTGAGCCTGGGCGAGGAGGTGCTGGTGCTGGCACGCATCCGCCTCGGGCGTTCGCAGGCGGCGCCCTCGATCGACAGCCTCTGCAGCGCCTTCGGCATCACCCCTGCCGAGGCGCGCGTGCTGGCCGCGCTCATCGCGGGCCAGTCGCCCAAGCAGCATGCCGGCGCGCAGGGCGTGTCGGTGCACACGGTGCGCAGCCAGCTCGGCTCGCTGATGGCCAAGATGGGCTGCACGCGGCAGGTCGACCTGGTGCGCAAGGCGCTGCTCGCGCCGTAGGCTTCAAGACGCCGGCCGCTCGCTACCCCGGCTCAGGCCGCCGCCAGCGCGGCGGGCTCGCTGGTGTAGCTGCGCACCAGGCGCAGCAGTTCTTCTTCCGAGTATGGCTTGCCGAGGTAGTGGTTCACGCCCAGCGTGCGCGCGTAGTCGCGGTGCTTCTCGGCGATGCGCGAGGTGATCATGATGATCGGGAGGCCCGCCATCGAGTCGTCCGCGCGGATGTTGCGCGCCAGGTCGAAGCCGTCCATGCGCGGCATCTCGATGTCCGACAGCACCACCGCCGGGCGCTCCTGCTGCAGGCGTTCGAGCGCCTGCAGGCCGTCGGCCGCGAGCGACACGCGATAGCCTTCGCGCTGCAGCAGGCGCTGCGTCACGCGGCGCACGGTGATGGAGTCGTCGACCACCAGCACCAGCGGCACCTGCGGCGCCACGGGGGCCAGCATCGGCAACGGCTCCCGCGGCGCGCCCTGGTCGGCGCCGGCGACATGCGCCGGTGCCACCAGCGCGGCGGCCTGGCGCTCGCGCGCCTGGTCGCCATGCACCGCAGCCACGGCCACCGGGTTGTAGATGAGCGCCACCGCGCCCGAAGCCAGCACCGAGATGCCCGCCAGGCCCGGCAGCCGAGCCAGCTGCGGCCCGAGGTTCTTGACCACGACTTCCTGGTTGCCCAGCACTTCGTCCACGTGCAGGGCCACCCGCTGCGCCGCGCTGCGCACGATCACGACGGTGTTGTTCCTGCTCGTGGCATGCTCGCTGCGCGCGGAGGCCTGCAGCAATGCGCCGGCCCAGTAGAACGGCACCTGCTCGCTGCCGAACGGATGGCTGTTGTGCAGGTAGGCGGCTTCGAGCTCGGTGCTGCTCACGCGCTGCACCAGCTCGACCAGGTTCGACGGCACGCCGATCGACACCTCGCCGGCGCGCAGCATCACCACGTGCGTCACCGCGGTGGTGAGCGGCAGCACCAGCTTGAAGGTGGTGCCCTGGCCTGCAGCGCTGTGCGTCTCGATGCGGCCGCCGAGCGCCGCGATCTGCGCGCGCACCACGTCCATGCCGATGCCGCGGCCGGCCAGCTCGGACACCTGTCCGGCGGTCGAGAAGCCGGGCTTGAAGATCAGCTCGGTGGCTTCCTCGGGCGTCAGTTCCTGGCCGGGCGCGAGCAGACCGAGCGTGCGGGCGCGCTCGGCGATGCGGCCGTGGTCGAGGCCCGCGCCGTCGTCGCGGAAGCTCACCGAGACGTCGTTGCCCTCGTGGTGCAGGTCGATCACGATCAGGCCGTTGGCGTCCTTGCCGGCTTTTTCACGCGCGGCCGGGTCCTCGATGCCGTGCGCCACGCAATTGCGCAGCAGGTGCTCGAAGGCGGGCGTCATGCGGTCGAGCACGCCGCGGTCCATTTCGATGGAGCCGCCGATGATGTCCAGGCGCACCTGCTTGCCGGTGTCTTTCGATGCCTGGCGCACCACGCGGTAGAGGCGGTCGGAAATGCCCTCGAACTCCACCATGCGCGTGCGCAGCAGGCCGCGCTGCAGTTCGCGCGTCTGGCGCGCCTGCACGCTGAGATCGTCTTCCGTGGCCTGCACCGTCTTTTGCAGCGTGCGTTGCACGGTGGCCACGTCGTTCACCGACTCGGCCATCATGCGCGTGAGTTCCTGCACGCGGGTGAAGCGGTCGAATTCGAGCGGGTCGAAGCTCTGCTGCGAATCCTTGGCTTGCGCCAGGCGCGATTGCATCTGGCTTTCGGCCTGCACCTCGATGTCGCGCAACTGCTGGCGCAGGCGGTCGAGATTGCCCGTGAGGTCGGAGAGCGAGCCGCGCAGCTGGCCTAGCTCGGCCTCGAGGCGCGAGCGCGTGATGATGACCTCGCCGGTCTGCGCCACCAGGCGGTCGAGCAGTTGGGTGCGGATGCGCACGGCCTGGCTCGACACCGCACGCAGCGGCACCAGCAGCGCGGGGGCGGGCCGCGGCAGCAGCGATGGCGCGGCGGCGGCTTCCGCTGCCGGGCTGGCGTCCTCCTCGCCGGCGGCCAGTGTCTCGTCGTTGGCGGACACGCCCGACTCGGCAGGAACCTGCACCAGCTGGACGCCAGGCGAGGTCACCGATGCCGTCGCCACCAGCTGGGCCACTTCGGCCTGCGTGGCATCGTCGGCGGCGCGCAGGGCGTCGAAGGTGGCCTGCAACGCATCGAGGCGCGTGAGCAGCTTTTCGATTTCGACCCGGTCGGCGCCGCCCTGGGTGCCCAGCACTTCGATCTCGGACTCCATGCGGTGCGCGCGCTCGCCAAGGCGCATGGCGCCGGCCAGCCGGGCGCTGCCCTTGAGCGTGTGCAGCGTGCGCAGCACCGAGGCGCGGGGCGCGCTGTCGTCGGGGTGGTGCGCCCACTGGCGCAGCGCCTCGCCCAGCTGGGGCAGCAGCTCCGCCGCCTCTTCCTCGAAGATCGGGAACAGGTCGACGTCGACCGCATCGACCATGTCGATTGCGTCTTCGGAATCGTCCAGCGCCACGTCGGCCACGCTGCCCTGCGCCACCAGGTGCTGGAGCGGCCGGGTTTCAATGCGCGCGGCGGCTTCGGCCGGCATGGGCGCGGCGGCGATGTCGCGCAGCGCCTGCAGCGTGCCTTCGGACGGCTCGCGCAGGAAACCGACCGCAAACTGGTGCAGCAGGCGGCGCAACTCGTCGGCTGCGGCCACCAGCACCACGCCCTGCTCGCGCGAGCCGCTGCCCTGCATCTGCAGATGCTGCAGCGCGGCTTCGAGCAGGCGGGCCATGCCCGACAGGCTGTGGAAGCCCACGGTGGCGGAACTGCCGGCCAGCGAATGCGCCAGGGCAATGGCCGAGTCGGACAGCCGCTCGTGCGATTCGAGCGCCCACTCGCCCACTTCGGTGGCGAGCTGCCTGGACCACTCGTCGGCCTCGTTCAGGTAGACGTTGTAGAGCGCAATGCCGATGCGCAGCGGCCCGATGACCTTGACCTGGTCTTCGGCACCGGAGGCAGCGGCTGCTTCGGTGGTTTCTTCGGCGGCGAGGGGCGCGGGCGCGGGCTCCACAGCCGCGGGCGGTGCTTCGTCAGCCGCGGATTCTTCAGCCTCCAGCAGCAAGGCCGGGGCGGCCACGGGTTCTTCTGCCGGCACCGCAGCGGGCTCTTCCGCGGGCACTGGTGCCGGTTCCTCGGCAAGCGTCACGGGCTCGTCCGCGCTCGCCGGCACGACTTCGGTCGTCCAGTCGAGGTCGGGCAGCCCGTCCAGGGTCGGCGATTCGGGCGTGGCGATTTCGGGCGTGGACTCGCCGGCGGGTTCTGCCGTGAATCGAGCGATGGATTGGACCGGCGGCTGGGCCTTTGCGGGCGCCAGGAAATCGAAATCAGCGCTGTCGGCCAGGGTCTCCAGCGGTTCGGCGGCCGGCGTCGGCCTGGATTCGAAGTCGAGGAAATCGGTCGATGCGAAGTCGTCGTCGGCTTCGGGCTTTGCAGCTTCCGCCGGCAGCTGGGACGGCAGTTCCAGCTCTGCGGCGGGAGCTGCCGCCACCGGCGCCGCGGGCGCGAACGACAGGTCTGGCAACTCCGGCAGTGCGGGGAGTTCCGGCATCGGCGCGGGAGCGGCCGGCGGCGGCTCCGCGGCAATGTGGCGCGCGGCCACGGCCAGGGCGTCGGCATCGGCCACCCACGCCACAGCGGTGGGCACGGGTTCGCCCGCCAGCAGGGCATTGGCCACGCGGCTGAAATGCGCCGACTGCCAGCCGTGCCGGGCGCCGGAGGCAATGGCCTCGACCCACTGGCTGAACTCCTCGAGCGCCTTGCCGGTGCCGGTGAGCAGGTCGGGCGTGGCGGCGCGCTGGTCGGCCAGCCAGGTGTTGAGCACCTGCTCGAAGGACCAGGCGGCGTCGCCGAAGTCGGTCAGGCCGACCATGCGCGAGCTGCCCTTGAGGGTGTGGAACGCGCGCCGCAGGATGGTGAGTTCCTCGGTGTCGCCGGGGTGGCTGCCGAGTTCGTCGATGGCGGCCAGGCCGTTCTGCACCACTTCGCGGGCTTCGTCCAGGAAGATGTTCTGCAGGTCGTCTTCTTCGAGCTCGGTCACCTCGGTATCGGGCAGGGCCGCGGGACCGGCGATCTTGTGGGTCCAGCTGTCGGCCTTGCGGCTGAATTCCTCGATGGGCGAGACCTTCGCCTTGCGGTTGGGCGTGGCGAGCGCGGCGAGCTTGGAGGCGATCTGGGCGTCGACCTCCTCGATGCTGAGCACTGCTTCGGCGGCTGCGGGCGCGGCGCCCGGGGCCGCGGCATCCGCAGCGGCGCCATCGGCGGCCTGGCGGCCCATCAGCGGCTTGAGTTCGCCGGCATCGGCATCGAACACGAACAGGCGCTTGGCCAGCGCCGGCTGGTAGCCCAGCATGTCGATCAGGAAGCCGAGCGCGCCCAGGTTGTTGCCGAGCGCGTCGAAGCTGTGCATCTCCTCGACCGGCGATGCGTTGCCCACCAGCATCTGTTCGACGTCGTCGCGCATGCGCTGCACGGTGCTGGCGGCCTGGTCGAGCCCCAGCACGGAGAACACGCCGCGCATCTGCAGCAGCTGGCTCGGCACGGTGCGCAGCAGGCCCTTCTCGGCGGGCCGGCGGAAATACTGGTCGAGCGATTTCTCGAGCTCGCTCAGGTGGCTGCGCAGCTCGTCGACCACGGTGCCCATGGTCTGGCGATCGCTCACGCGGCGGTACAGGTCCTCCATCCAGGGCTCGAGCGGCTCCGAATGCCCGCCCGCGCGCACGCGCTCGATGCGGCCGGCCAGCTGCAGGGTGCGGGAGGTGAGCTGCGGATCGCTCGGGTCCAGGTCTTCGAGCGCGGCTTCCAGGTAGAGCACCGAGGTGGCGACTTCCATCGCCAGCTCGGTATCGGGCGCCTGGCCGGAGCGCACGGAAGCATCGACCGCATGCGTGAGCGCCTCCACCATCGGCAGGATGGGCGGATGCAGCTTCTGCAGCGACTCGCCCAGCTGCGCGAAGGTGTCGGCCACCTGGCGCGTGCGGGTGATGTCGCCGCCCGAAAGGGCCGACCACATTTCCTTGGCGGTTTCGATGCGCTTGCGCGCCTGCGCCAGCACCAGCGGGTCGTAGCGGCCGAACTGCTCGACCGTGTAGTCGACCTGCCGCTCGCCGGCCACGGCCCAGGCGGCGCGCACGGTGCGCAGGGTGGCGGCTTCGTCCTGCGCGCCGGGCGCGGCCTGGGCGCAGAAGAACAGCAGGTCCTGGCCCAGGCGGTCGGACACCGCGCTGTCGCCGCGCGCCAAGGTGGCGTACTGCAGCAGCACGCGCGAAGCGGCGCGCTTCACGTAGGAATCGGCGGGAATCAGCGACAGCGCCAGGGCCTCGAAGAAGCCCGCGGCCAGGGTCCAGAAGCTGGCGACGCGGGGCAGCAGCGCACCGCGCCCGAGCCCCAGGCACAGCGCCTGCAGCCGCTGGGCGGCCTGCGGATCGCCGGTCTTGACCAGTTGCAGCACCTCGCGGTCGAGCCGCGAACGCACGGCCGGGTCATAGGACACGGCGGCCTGCGTCAGCGCGGGGCGCACTTCGACCCAGCGCCAGGCAATGCTCCACAGATCCGCCGGATGAACGCGCTCGTTGCCGACCAGTTCGAGCACGTCGCGGTATTGCGGGAACAGCGCGACCGACGACACGGCCTTGCCGGCCAGGAGCGCGTTGAGGAAATCGGTGACGGCAAAGCCGGCGCGCTCGATCTTCGAGACGGCGCTGTCGGTGCAGCGCTGCGGCTCGGCAATGAAGCCCTGCACCGCGAATTCGATGGCGCCGAGCACCAGCGCGGGCGCGTTGTTGCCCACCATCTGCAGCGCACCGACCGATTGGTGCAACTGCTGGCGGGCCACTTGCAGCGGCCCGGTTTCGAGTTCCGATGCATTGCCCACGTCGCGCACGAAGCGCCGCAGCGACTTGCCGACGCTGTCGAGGGATTTCTGGATTTCTCCCAGAACCCAGGCCAGCGGCCCAAGGTCTTCGGTGGCCGGCACGTTGCCAGCGAGGGGGGCCGTGGCAGGGGTTTGAGTCGACACGTTGAATGCTCGCCGTTCTTATCTGTCAGTTTTCCGAAGCGACACGAAGTGCGCGAAGACTAGGGGAGAGCTTCATCAGGCGATCTTGAAACGGGCCACCGAGCGGCGCAGTTCTTCGGCCATCTGCGAGAGTTCGCGCACCTGCTGGGCGGTGTTGCGGGTACCTTCTCCGGTCTGCTCGGTCACCGCAAAAATGTGCTGGATGTTGGCCGCCACCACGTTGGCCGAATCGGCCTCGCGGGAGGCGGACTGCGAAATCTGCTCGATGAGGTCTGCAAGCCGGCGCGACACGCGGTCGATCTCGGACAGCGCGGTACCGGCATTGTCGGACAGCTTGGCCCCTTCGACCACACCCTGCGTGGAACGCTCCATGGCGCCCACCGCGTCCTGCGTGTCGGTCTGAATGGCCTTCACCAGCGCCGAGATCTGGCGCGTGGCGTCCGCGGAACGTTCAGCCAGGCGCTGCACTTCTTCCGCCACCACCGAGAAGCCGCGGCCGGCTTCACCGGCCGATGCGGCCTGGATGGCGGCGTTCAGTGCCAGCACGTTCGTCTGTTCGGTAATGTCCGAGATCAGTTCGGTGATTTCACCGATCTCCTGCGACGATTCGCCCAGGCGCTTGATGCGCTTGGAGGTTTCCTGGATCTGGTCGCGGATGGAGTTCATGCCGCCGATGGCGTTCTGCACGGCCTGCAGGCCCGAAGACGCAGCCTGCAGCGACTGGCGCGCCACCGTGGCGGACTCTTGCGCCTGGGAAGACACGCCGTTGATCCGCTCGGCCATGGTCACCACCGACTGGCCGGTTTCGCGAATCTCGCGCAGCTGTTCGGTCGAGGCGGCGAGCAGCTCGGTCGAGGTGCTTTCCACCTGCGACGTGGTCTGCGCCACGCGGGTGGCCGTGTTCTGCACGTTGCCCACCAGCAGGCGCAGTTCTTCCACCGTGTAGTTCACCGAGTCGGCGATGGCGCCGGTGATGTCCTCGGTCACGGTGGCTTCCTGCGTCAGGTCGCCTTCGGCCACCGTCTGCAGTTCGTTCATCAGCCGAAGAATGGCGGCCTGGTTGGCGTTGTTGATGCGGCCGGCCTCGTCGCTGGCCTGTTCGGCCGCGAGACGCTCCCGTTCGGCAACGGCAGCACGTTCGCGGCCTTCGCGCACCTGCACGAAACCGATGGCGCCGGCCAGGGCCAGGGCGGCCAGCGAGAGCACGAACAGCATCACGATGGTTCCGGCACCCAGGCCGGTGCGCGCGGACAGCTTGTCCTGCAGTTCGCCGAGCGATTTGCGCAGCGGTTCGCTGTCGGTCAGGATGGAGGCCTGTGCTTCACGCGCTGCCACCAGGCCCTGCAGGTTGCCCAGGATGGCCGAGGCCTGCGTGCGCATCTGCTCGTAGGTCTTCAGAATGGCTTCGAGCTGCTGGCGGGTCTGCGGGTCTTTCGAGCCGGGGAAGCGCTGCTGCGCATTGCCGTCGAGCAGGCCGCGCGTGGTTTCCTGGAAGGTGTTCAAGTCCTTGCCGAGCAGGAACACGGCGTCGGGGTTCACGCCCTCGACCGTGAAGAATTCGTTGGTCGACTTGCCGATGCGCTGGGTCAGCATCACGAGCTGGCCGGCGGCGGAAATTTCCGGCAGCGTGGCGTTCTGCTGCATCTTCAGCGAAGCGACGGTTTCCGTCATTTCGAGCAGCGCGGAGGACTGCTGGTTGATGTCGCGCAGCGCGGTGCCCACCTGGGTCAGGATCTGGCGCTGGGCCAGCACGGCCTTGGCGCTGGCATCGGCACGGGCGACCAGCGGATTGATCTTGCCCATGTCCTCGTCGTACTGGTTGCCCACGCGCTCCAGGCGCAGGGCGTCGTCGCCGTTGGTCAGGCCCTGCACGCGGCGCGTGAGGTCGTCGGCGCTGTCCTTCACTTCGACGAAGGCAGGGGCGCTGCCCACGAGGGCCTGGGAGATCGACTTTGCAAGCCGCTGCGACTGCATCAGCGACTGGCCGGTGGCGGCCACTTGCTGCGCAAGGCGCTCGGCGCGAAGAATGGCGGAGCCAGCCACCAGCAGCAGCAGCAGCACCACGACCGCCAGCATGATGGCCAGGATGCGCTGCTGGCGCGCCGGGTTCGAACCCGAGCTGCCGGCCGCGGCCTGCGCCGGGGCGCCTTCGGGCGATGCGGCCTCGTTGGCTGCCTCGCTGCCGGCCAGCAGTTCGTCGGCAAATCCGGTGGGCAGCGGATCGGCCGGGGCGCCGCCCTTGCGGGCCAGCCGGACGGTCTTTTGCTCCAGGGCCTGAACCGTGTCGACGTTGTCGAGCGACAGGGAACCGGAGCCGTCGACGCGGGCTTTGTCGTTGCCGCTGTTCGCGGGCAGTAATTTCTTGAACTTGTCGGCGATCGAGCTCACGGTCGGTCCTTCAGGTGGTTGTCTTTGGGCTGTGCGGAAGCACTAGGCGCCAATGCTTAAAAATTCGGGCTGCTGCGAAAGCGCCTGCAGGTTGACTTCCTGCCAGCGCTCGCCCGCCGCATCGGTGTAGAGGTGCCCCAGCCAGGCAGGCGCCTGTGCGCCTGGCGGCTCCGACGCCGTGAAGGCCTCGGCACCCCGCAACCCCGCCAGCCGGTCGACCAGCAATGCGCAGTTCACTTCGAGCAACTCGTTGAAGGCAACGAGCCGCGATTGCATGCGCGCCGCCTCGGTGGCGGCCGCGACGCCGGGCGCACCCGAGGCGAACGTCGACAGGTGCACCACGCCGTAGAGGCCGCCGCGCAGGTTGGCAACGCCCAGGAACCAGGGTCGGGTGTAGGGCACGGGCTGGGGCGGCGTCCACGGGAATATCTCGCCCGCATGGCCAAGTGGAAAGAGGTACCTGCCCTCGCCCGCCTCGACCGCGAGCCACGCGGCGGCAACGCCGGTCGTGCGCGCGGCCTGCAGGCGGCTCGCAAGCCGGGACTGGAAGGCTCGGAGAGCGTCGCGATTCGCCATGGACTCGGCAGGCTCCGGCTCAGGCCAGCGCGCTGATCTTGGACATCAGCTCGGCCGCGTTGACCGGCTTCACGATGTAGTCGCGGGCGCCCTGGCGCATGCCCCAGACGCGATCGGTTTCCTGGTTCTTGCTCGTGCACAGGATGATCGGGATGGCGGCGTACTGCGGATCGCGGGCAATGGCGCGCGTCAGCTGGAAACCGTTCTGGCCGGGCATGACGACGTCCATGAGGATCAGGTCGGGCTGGTCCTCTTCGAGGCGGCGCATGGCGTCTTCGGCATTTTCGGCGGTCTTGACGGCAAAGCCGTTCTTCTGGAGCAGGTCCGTGAGGAACACCAGTTCCGTCTTGGAGTCGTCGACGACGAGGATTTTTCGAATGGGCATTTACTGCACTTCCTGTTGAACGATGCCAAACTGCTGCACGGCCTGCAGCAGCTGGTCTTTGGTGAAAGGTTTGGTCAGGTAGTCTTGCGATCCGACCATGCGGCCGCGGGCCTTGTCGAAGACACCGTCCTTCGACGAAAGCATCACGACCGGAACATTGGAGAAATGAGCGTTGCGCTTGATGATGGCGCAGGTCTGGTAACCATCCAGGCGCGGCATCAGGATGTCGCAGAAAATCAGATGCGGCTTGTGGTCGTTAACCTTGGAGAGCGCGTCGAAGCCGTCTTCCGCAAGAAGAACCTCGTGCCCGCCCTGCTTCAGAAATATTTCGGCGCTGCGCCGGATCGTATTGCTGTCGTCGATGACAAGCACCTTGTAACCTGATCCATTCGGCCCCATTGCACACACTCCTGCTGACGAGACTTGGATGCCCGCCGCGCCGTACATCGGCGCAGATCGCGTAGCCCTATGCCATGCTTTTAGATTTCAACCATTTCGAAGTCTTCCTTGCGCGCACCGCACTCAGGACAGGTCCAGTTCATCGGGACATCGGCCCAGGCCGTGCCTGCCGCGATGCCGTCTTCCGGCACACCAACCGCTTCGTCATAGATCCACCCACAAATCAGGCACATCCAAGTTTTCGTATTCATCGGAGCTTAAAGTCCTTGTTCATTAAATGCAACGAGTGTATCTATGCGTATCTCACTGGCAGGCGGTAAACGTCGCGCCCATGCCACCATCCAAGGGATTTCGCCCGGCGTATGACCATTTACTTACATCCAGCAGACAGCGCCCGCAAACCGGGCAATCTTAACGACCCCCCGCCGGACGCCGAAGAGCTGGCCGAGCGCGACCTGAATCCGCCCTGCGTGCTGGTCTTCAATGCCAGCGATCCGAGCGGTGCGGGCGGCCTGGGCGCCGACGCCCTGGCCATGGCCTCGGTCGGCGCGCACATGCTGCCGGTGGTCACAGGCGCCTACGCCCGCGACACGGCCGAGATATTCGACCACTTCGCCTTCGAGGAAGAGGCCATCGCCGAACAGGCGCGCGCCATCCTCGAGGACGTGGAGGTCCAGCTCATCAAGGTGGGCTTCGTCGGAACGCCCGAGGCCCTGAGCACCATCGCCGAGACCGCCTCCGACTACCCCGAGGTGCCGCTGGTGGCCTACATGCCCAACCTTTCCTGGTGGGACGAGAACCTGATCGAGGGCTATCTCGACGCGTTCCGCGAACTGCTCCTGCCGCAGGCCACAGTGTTGGTAGGAAACCACAGTACGCTGTGGCGCTGGCTGCTTCCCGACTGGAGCGGCGAGCGTCCGCCCGGCGCGCGCGACATCGCCAAGGCCGCTGGCGAGTTCGGCGTGCCCTACACGCTGGTCACCGGCATGGTGCTGCCCGACCAGTTCATCGACAACGTGCTGGCCTCCCCGCAGTCGGTGCTCGCCAGCGAGAAATACGAGCGGCTCGAAGCCGTCTTCGCCGGCGCGGGCGACACCCTGTCGGCCGCGCTGGCCGCCCTGCTCGCGAGCGGCACCGACCTGGTGGCCGCCACCACCGAGGCCCTGGCCTACATGGACCGCTGCCTCGACGCCGGTTTCCGCCCCGGCATGGGCCACGTGCTGCCGGACCGCCTGTTCTGGGCCGAGCCGGAGGACGACGAAGACGACGATGAAGACCCCGACGCGACCCCCGATTTCGCACTGCCCCCTCACGACACCCGACACTGATGCCCACCGCTGATCAAAACGACATTCTTTTCGAGCGCGCCCGCGCCGTCATTCCCGGCGGCGTCAATTCGCCGGTGCGCGCCTTCAAGGCCGTGGGCGGCACGCCGCGCTTCATCCGCCGGGCCGAGGGCGCCTATTTCTGGGACGCCAACGACAAGCGCTACATCGACTACATCGGCTCCTGGGGCCCGATGATCCTGGGCCACGGCCATCCGGCCGTCGTCGAGGCGGTGCAGAAGGCCGTGCTCGAGGGCTTCTCCTACGGCGCGCCCACCGAGCGCGAGATCGAGCTGGCCGAAGCCATCCTCGCGCTGGTCCCGTCGATGGAGATGGTGCGGCTCGTGAGCTCGGGCACCGAGGCCGCCATGAGCGCGCTGCGCCTGGCGCGCGGCGCCACCGGCCGCAAGCACATCATCAAGTTCGAGGGCTGCTACCACGGCCATGCCGACGCGCTGCTGGTGAAGGCCGGCTCCGGCCTCGCCACCTTCGGCCATCCCACCTCGGCCGGCGTGCCGCCCGAGGTCACGCAGCACACGCTGGTGCTCGAGTACAACAACATCGCGCAGCTCGAAGAAGCCTTCGCGCTGCACGGCAACGACATCGCCTGCCTGATGATCGAGGCGATTGCCGGCAACATGAACTTCGTGCGCGCCACGCCCGCCTTCGCCGCCCGCTGCCGCGCGCTGTGCACGCAGCACGGCGCGCTCCTGGTGTTCGACGAAGTGATGACCGGCTTTCGCGTCGGCCTGCACGGCGCGCAGGGCGTGCTGGGCATCACGCCCGACCTCACGGTGCTTGGCAAGGTCATTGGCGGCGGCATGCCGCTGGCGGCCTTCGGCGGTCCGCGCGCCATCATGGAGCAGCTGGCGCCGCTCGGCCCGGTCTACCAGGCTGGCACGCTGTCGGGCAACCCGGTGGCTACGGCCTGCGGCCTGGCCACGCTGAAGGAAATTGCGCGCCCCGGCTTCTACGAGGCGCTGGGCAGGAAGACGCGCTCGCTGGCCGACGGCCTCAAGGCCGCCGCCGCGGCCGAAGGGCTGCCCTTCAACGCCGACAGCGAAGGCGGCATGTTCGGCTTCTTCCTGATGAACGAGCTGCCGCAGAACTACGCCACCGTGATGACCACCGACAACGCGAAGTTCAACGCGCTGTTCCACGGCCTGCTGGACCGCGGCGTGTACATCGCGCCGGCGCTCTACGAGGCCGGTTTCGTGAGCGCTGCCCACAGCGACGACGACATTGCCGCGACCATCGAAGCGGCGCGGCAGGTTTTCAGGACTGTCCGATCCCTCTGATCGCCTGTGGGGGGCGGGAACGGCCCCCTTCCGCTCAGCGGGTGCTGACCTTCACCAGCGCCGTCACGGGCTTGCCGTTCACCAGGATCGGCTTGTGATGGTCATCCGCCAGCAGCACGCCGACCACATGGCTTCCCACCGGCGACGGACACGGACCGAAGCGCGCCTTGATCAGGTCGCCGCCGAAGTCGCTGTTCATGCTGTTGTAGGGCCGGCCCGGCAAGTTGCAGCTGTCGCCCTCGGGGTCGATCTTCATGTGGATGTGGCCGCAGCGCGTGTCGCTGCCGCACTGCCCGGCCGGCAGCAGCTTGAAGTTGCTCTGCACCACGACGCCGACGGAGCGCTCCGCATCGCCGCCGAGCGGGATCACCGCCCCTTCGGGTGGCCAGGCGATCTGCAGGGTTGCCGCGGGCTCCTGGGCCGAGGCTGCACAAACCCACAGAGCAGCGGCAAACAGGAAAGCAGGACGAATGCGCATGAAAGACTCCAATGGGAACGATGGGTGGGAGAAAGCAGGACGATCGCCTCGATGTAATCAATGCATACATCAAGGCAGGCGCAGTCTAGCGCAAAATAAGCATTGATTACATTGAGGGTTCAACTCTTTCTCGCCGCATGACCACTCGCTCATCTCCGCCCGTGCCCGAAATGCGCGGCGCCTATCACCACGGCAATCTGCGCGAAGCCCTGATCCAGGCCGCGGTCGAGTTGATCGAACGCGACGGCCTCGACAAGCTCAGCGTGCGCGAAGCGGCCAAGCGCGCGGGCGTTTCCCCGGGTGCGCCGTTTCGCCACTTCGCCACCAAGACCGCGCTGCTGACGGCGGTGGCCGAGCAGGCCACCCAGCGGCTGCGCGCGCATGTGGAGCAGGCCGTGGCAGCAGTAGCCGACGCGCCCGCGCTGGTGCGCTTCGGCGCCATCGGCCACGCCTATATCGAATGGGCACGCACGAACCCGACGCACTTCCGCGTGATCAGCGAACGCGCGCTGATCGACTACGACAGTTCGCCGAGCCTGCGCAGCGACAACGAGACGATCCGCACCCGGATGCGCGAGCTGTTCGACGAAGCCTTCGCGACTGGAGGCAATGCAGGCGGCGCCGATGCCGCCCATGCGCAGATCGCCGCACGCGCATTGGTCTACGGCCTCGCGCGCATGGCGGTCGACGGGCACTTTCCGGAATGGAGCCTGTCGCGCCAATCGACCGCGAAGACAATGGCCGGCACGCTCGACTTCTTCATGTCGCTGCTCGCGGGCGCGGCACAGGCGAACGAAACGACGGCTCCACCAGCAAAGAAAAAAGCCGGACTGCGCACGCCAGCGAAACGCTAGCGGACAGCCCGGCCCTGGCCGAGGAGCGGCGCGAGGCTCAGTGCCGGAAGTGGCGCACGCCCGAGAGCACCATGACCACGCCGCGCTCGTCGGCGGCATCGATCACTTCCTGGTCGCGCATCGAGCCGCCCGGCTGGATGACGCTGCTCGCGCCGGCATCGACCACCACGTCGAGCCCGTCGCGGAACGGGAAGAAGGCATCGCTTGCCACCGCCGTGCCCTTGAGCGACAGGCCCGCGTGCTCGGCCTTGATGCTTGCGATGCGCGCCGAGTCGAGGCGGCTCATCTGGCCCGCGCCCACGCCCATGGTCATGCCGCCGGCGCAGAACACGATGGCGTTGCTCTTCACATACTTGGCGACCTTCCACGCGAACAGCAGGTCCTGCAGCTGCTCGGGCGTGGGCTGCTTCTTGGTGACCACCTTGAGGTCGCTGGCCGCGAGCTCGTGGTTGTCGGCGGTCTGCATCAACAGGCCCGAACCGACGCGCTTGACGTCCATGAAGTTGCGGCCGTTGTCCCAGTCGGTCTGGCCGCCCGGCGGCAAAGCAATTTCGAGCACGCGCACGTTCTGCTTGACCTTGGTGGCCTGGAACACGGCAAGCGCCTCGGGCGTGTAGCCCGGCGCCATCAGCACTTCGACGAACTGCTTGGCAATGGCCTGCGCGGTCTCGCCATCGACCGGGCGGTTGAAGGCGATGATGCCGCCGAAGGCCGAGGTCGGGTCGGTCTTGAAGGCCTTGGCGTAGGCTTCGGCCGCGTCCTTGCCCACGGCCACGCCGCAGGGGTTGGCGTGCTTGACGATCACGCAGGCGGGCACGTCGAAGCTCTTCACGCATTCCCATGCGGCGTCGGCATCGGCGATGTTGTTGTAGCTCAGTTCCTTGCCCTGCAATTGCTTCGCCGACACGAGCGAGCCGGGCGCCGGATACAGGTCGCGGTAGAACGCGGCCTGCTGGTGCGGGTTCTCGCCGTAGCGCAGGTCCTGCACCTTCACGAAGCGGCCATTGCTCTGCGCCGGGAACATCGAGCGCGTGGGCGAAGGCTGGCCGATGCTGGCGTCGAAGTCGATGGCCGAGAGGTAGTCACTGATGGCGCCGTCGTAGTCGGCGATGCGGTTGAACGCGGCCACCGAGAACGCGAACCTGGTCTTGTCGCTGAGCTTGCCGCCGGCCTGGAGCTCGGCCAGCGCCACGGCGTACTGCGAGGCGTCGGTCAGCACGCCCACGTCCTTCCAGTTCTTGGCCGCGCTGCGCACCATGGCCGGGCCGCCGATGTCGATGTTCTCGATCGCGTCTTCCAGCGTGCAGCCGGCCTTGGCCACGGTGGCTTCGAAGGGATAGAGATTGACCACCAGCAGGTCGATGGTGTCGATGCCGTGTTCCTTGATGGCTGCCACATGCGCCGGCAGGTCGCGCCGCGCGAGCAGGCCGCCGTGGATCTTGGGATGCAGCGTCTTCACGCGGCCGTCGAGCATTTCAGGAAAGCCGGTGTGGTCGGCCACTTCGGTCACGGGCAGCCCGGCATCGGCCAACAGCTTGGCGGTGCCGCCGGTGGACAGCAGCTTGATGCCCAGCGCATGCAAGGCTTGCGCGAATTCGAGGATGCCGGTTTTGTCGGAGACGGAGATGAGTGCGGTCTGGGCCATGGAATATGCCGGGTAGTTATTTCAGAAGTTTGTGTTCGACCAGCTTCTTGCGAAGCGTGTTGCGATTCAGGCCCAGCCATTGCGCAGCCTTCGACTGGTTGCCCTCGGCGCGCGTCATCACGACGTCGAGCAGGGGCTTCTCGACCACGCGCACGAGCATCTCGTACATGCCGTCGGGTTCGGTGCCGCGCAGATCGCGAAAGTAGCTGTCCAGACTGGTGCGCACGCAGTCCTCGATGTGTTTCTTGCTCATGCTTTTTCTTCTCTTCCTCTCAATCGGCGGCGCAGGCCGCCTCCTCTTCACCGGACAGCTCTTCGGCCGCCTGGTATACGGGCATACGGTCCATGCGGTCCGCCAGCCCGTCGAAATAATCGCCGACCGCACTCAGCTGCGCGGCGGAGTCCTCGATGGTGTTCATCCGCGCGCGGAAAGCTTCACCGTCCGGCAACGTGCGCACATACCAGCCGATGTGCTTGCGCGCGGTGCGCACGCCGCTGAACTCGCCGTAGAGCGCGTAGTGCTCCACCAGGTGGTCGAGCAGCAGACGGCGCACTTCGGCGACCAGCGGTGGTGCAAGGTGCGTGCCCGTTGCGAGGAAATGGGAGATCTCGCGGAAGATCCACGGCCGCCCCTGCGCCGCGCGGCCGATCATCACCGCGTCGGCGCCGGTGGCCGCGAGCACGTCGCGCGCCTTCTCGGGCGAGCGGATGTCGCCGTTGGCCACCACCGGCACGCGCACCGCGGCCTTCACGGCGGCAATGGTGTCGTACTCGGCGTTGCCCTTGTAGCCTTGCTCGCGGGTGCGGCCGTGCACGGTGAGCATCTGCACGCCGGCCGATTCGAAATCGCGCGCGAGCTTCACCGCATTGCGGTGCTCCTGGCTCCAGCCGGTGCGCATCTTGAGCGTGACCGGCACGTTGAACGGCTCTGCCGCATCGACCACGGCCTGCACGATTTCAAGCGCCAGCGGCTCGTCGCGCATCAGCGCCGAGCCGGCCCACTTGTTGCAGACCTTCTTGGCCGGGCAGCCCATGTTGATGTCGATGATCTGCGCGCCGCGCTCGATGTTGTAGACCGCGGCCTCGGCCATCATGGCCGCATCGGTGCCGGCAATCTGCACCGCAATGGGACCCGGCTCGCCATCGTGGTTGGCGCGGCGCGAGGTCTTGAGCGTGTTCCAGAGTTCCTTCTGCGACGTGACCATCTCGCTGACTGCATAGCCCGCGCCGAGTTCGCGGCACAGCATGCGGAACGGCCGGTCCGTCACGCCGGCCATGGGCGCAACGAACAAGCGGTTTTCCAGCGTGTGGGTGCCGATCTGCAAGGTCATGAAGGAGGAAGCGTCGCGAGTTCGGCTGCTGAAAAATGAGGCACGATTGTAGCCACGCGCGATGCCGGCGGCTGAAACGATTTGCGCGCGCGGTACCGCGGCGACACCCCCGCCATGCACGGCGCTTTCTCCGACCTGCCGCAGAAGGCCCGCTGCCTATACTGCGTCGACTCATTTCACCCTATGCAAGCCTGGCTCGACGCACTTCTGGCGCTACTCGCGCTTCCGCAATACGGACTCTCCACGCTGTTCATCGCGGCCTTCGTCTCGGCCACGCTGCTGCCGGTGGGCTCGGAGCCCATTCTTTTCGGGCTGCTCAAGCTCAACCCCGACATGTTCTGGCCGGCCATCCTGGTGGCCACGGTGGGCAACACGCTGGGCGGCGCGGTCGACTGGTGGATGGGCTACGGCGCGCACAAGGTGGCCGACAAATACTCGCACTCGAAACATCATGTGCGCGTATTGGGCTGGCTGGAGCGGCTCGGGCCCAAGGCCTGCCTGTTGAGCTGGCTGCCGATCGTGGGCGATCCGCTCTGCGCAGTGGCGGGCTGGCTCAAGCTGCCCTTCTGGCCATGCCTTGGGTACATGGCGATTGGAAAATTCCTGCGCTATGTCAGCATGACGGTCGCGCTGCTCTACGTGTTCCCGTCCTGAGACGAACGCTTCAGCTCAACAGGCCGTAGGGGCCGCCGCGTTCGAGCGCGCGCTGGTAGGCCGGGCGCGCGTGGATGCGCTCCAGGTACGCCATGAGCCTGGGCCGCTTCGCGTCGAGCCCGCCGCGTGCCTGCGCGGCCTCCACCGGAAAACTCATCTGGATGTCGGCACCCGTGAATTCACTGCCGGCGAACCACTCGCTCTTGCCAAGCTCGGCTTCCATGAAGTTCAGGTGGTTCTCGATGTTGGGCATGACGATGGCCGCCTTGGCCTTGCCGGAGATCATCTTCGCGATCGGCTTCACGAAGAACGGCATCTTGCTGCTCTCGATCCTGTCGAACACCAGCTTGAGCAGCAGCGGCGACATGGCCGAGCCTTCCGCGAAATGCAGCCAGTAGCGATAGCGCACCGCCTCCGGCGTGCCCGCCGCGGGCGCCAGCCGGCCGCTGCCATGGCGCTCGATCAGCGTTTCGATCACGGCACCCGATTCCGCCAGCGCCAGGCCGTCGTCCGTGGTCACCACCGGCGACTTGCCGAGCGGATGCACGGCCCGCAGCGAAGCGGGCGCCAGCATCGTCCGGGGATCGCGCTGGTAGTGGACGATCTCGTAGGGCAGACCGAGTTCTTCAAGCAGCCAAAGCACGCGCTGCGAGCGCGAGTTGTTGAGGTGGTGGACGGTGAGCATGCGGCGGCTTTACGAACTGAACAGGAAGTTCATCACGTCGCCGTCCTTGACCACGTATTCCTTGCCTTCCGAACGCATCTTGCCCGCGTCCTTCGCGCCCTGCTCGCCCTTGTAGGCGATGTAGTCCTCGAACGAGATGGTCTGGGCGCGGATGTAGCCCTTCTCGAAGTCGCCGTGGATCACGCCGGCGGCCTGGGGGCCGGTGTCGCCGATGTGGATGGTCCAGGCGCGCACTTCCTTCACGCCGGCGGTGAAGTAGGTTTGCAAACCCAGCAGCGTGTAGGCCGCGCGGATCAGGCGGTTCAGGCCCGGCTCGTCCTGGCCGATTTCGGCGAGGAACATCTTCTTGTCCTCGTCGTCCATCTCGGCGAGTTCGGCTTCGATCTTGGCGCAGATGGCGACCACGGGGGCGCCCTGCTTGGCCGCATATTCGCGCAGGCGGTCGAGGTAGGGGTTGTTCTCGAAACCGTCTTCGGCCACGTTGCCGACGAACATCGCGGGCTTGGCGGTGATCAGCGTGAACGACTTGACCAGCGGCTGCTCTTCCTTGGTGAACTCCAACGCGCGCACCGGCGTGTTCTCGTTCAGCGCGGCCTGGCAGCGCTCGAGCAGGCCGACCAGCTTCTGCGCTTCCTTGTCGCCCGAGCGCGCCACCTTGGTGTGGCGGTGCAGCGCCTTCTCGACCGTGGCGAGGTCGGCCAGGCAGAGTTCGGTCTGGATCACCTCGATGTCGGAGATCGGATCGACCTTGCCGGCCACGTGGATCACGTTGTCGTCGTCGAAGCAGCGCACCACGTTCACGGTGGCGTCGGTTTCGCGGATATGCGCGAGAAACTTGTTGCCCAGGCCCTCGCCCGTACTGGCGCCAGCCACCAGGCCGGCAATGTCGACGAACTCGACGATGGCGGGCACCACGCGCTCGGGCTTGACGATCCCGCTCAATGCGCCAAGCCGCGGATCGGGCACTTCCACCACGCCCACGTTGGGCTCGATGGTGCAGAACGGATAGTTTTCCGCCGCGATGCCGGCCTTGGTCAACGCATTGAAAAGTGTGGATTTACCGACGTTGGGCAGGCCGACGATGCCGCATTGCAAACTCATGGGGGGTCCTCTTGGGTAACCGGCGATTTTAAAGGACGCGCTTGCGGGACGTGGTTCGTCCCGAAATGCAGTACGCACTTCGTGGCGGCTCGGGATCAGGGTTAAACCGGATTAGCAAACGTTTGCGCAAACGTTTTCGTTCGGTAATATCGGTGCCCCCGGCCAGAGACCGGCGCACCGCTCAACCACCTCAGGAGACAACAGCCATGAAGTTCACCCGCCGTACGCTGCAAAGCGCAGCCGCCCTGGCGCTGCTGGGCACCCTCGCCGCCTCGCCCGCCCTCGCGCAGGACAAGCCCAAGGTCGCGCTGGTCATGAAGTCGCTCGCCAACGAATTCTTCCGCACCATGGAAGACGGCGCCAAGGCGCACCAGAAGGCGCATGCCGCGCAGTACACGCTGGTGGCCAACGGCATCAAGGACGAGACCGACACGGCCGCCCAGATCAAGATGGTCGAACAGATGATGGCGCAGAAGATCAATGCGCTGGTCATCGCGCCGGCCGATTCGAAGGCGCTGGTGCCGGTGGTCAAGGCGGCCATCGACCGCGGCATCCTGGTGGTCAACATCGACAACCAGTTCGACGCCGCCGCGCTCAAGGAAAAGGGCATCCCCGTGCCCTTCGTCGGCCCAGACAACCGCGCCGGCGCCAAGCTGGTCGGCGACGAGCTCGCCAAGAGCCTGAAGCCCGGCGACAAGGTCGGCATCATCGAAGGCGTCTCGACCACCTTCAATGCGCAGCAGCGCACCCTCGGCTACCAGGACGCCATGAAGGCCGCCGGCGTGACGGTGGTGGGCGTGCAGTCGGGCCAGTGGGAAATCGACAAGGGCAACACGGTGGCCGCCGGCATGATGCGCGAGCACCCCGACCTGAAGGCGCTGCTCGCGGGCAACGACAGCATGGCGCTGGGCGCCGTGGCGGCCGTCAAGGCCGCGGGCAAGACCGGCAAGGTGCTGGTGGTGGGCTACGACAACATCGGCGCCATCAAGCCGATGCTGGCCGACGGCCGCGTGCTCGCCACGGCCGACCAGTTCGCCGCGAAGCAGGCGGTGTTCGGCATCGAGACCGCGCTCAAGGCGCTGGCCGAGAAGAAGCCGCAGTCATCGATGCCCGCCGAAGTGAAGACCGACGTGGTGCTGGTCACCAAGTCATCGGCAAAGTAAGAGAAAAGGCCGACGTTGAACGCACCTGCCGCCGCCATGAATGCCGGCCTTGCCGTTCCCGTGCTCTCGCTGAGCGCGCTCGGCAAGGACTACGCGGCGCCGGTGCTCGACGACGTCTCGCTGGTGCTGAACGCCGGCGAAGTGCTCGCGCTCACGGGCGAGAACGGCGCCGGCAAGAGCACGCTGTCGAAGATCGTCTGCGGCCTGGTGCAGCCGACACGCGGCCGGATGCTGCTCGACGGCGCCGCGTTCCAGCCCGCCTCGCGCCGCGACGCCGAACGGCTGGGCGTGCGCATGGTCATGCAGGAGCTGGGCCTGGTCACCACGCTGTCGGTGGCCGAGAACCTGCTGCTCGACCGGCTGCCCAGCCGGACCGGCTGGATCCGCCGCGGCAAGCTGCACGAGCTGGCCGCGCGCCAGCTCGCGAAGATCGGCATGGAACACATCGACCCGGCCACGCCCGTGGCGCGCCTGGGCATCGGCCAGCAGCAGATGGTCGAGATTGCGCGCAACCTGCAGGACGACACGCGCGTGCTGGTGCTCGACGAGCCCACCGCCATGCTGACGCCGCGCGAGACTTCGCATCTGTTCGAGCAGATCGACCTGCTGAAGGCGCGCGGGGTGGCCATCGTCTACGTGTCGCACCGGCTCGAAGAGCTGCAGCGCATTGCCGACCGCGTGGCGGTGCTGCGCGACGGGCGGCTGGTGGACATGCGCGCCATGGCCGGCGTGCGCGAATCCGAACTGGTGCAGCGCATGGTGGGCCGCGCGGTGCACGAGCATGAAGGGCGCGAGCGCCGCATGGCGGGGCCGGTGCTGCTGAGCGCGCGCGGTATCGGCCGGGCAGAGGCCGTGAAGGACGTCGACATCGACCTGCACGCGGGCGAAGTCATGGGCCTGGCGGGCCTGGTCGGCTCGGGCCGGACCGAACTCGTGCGCCTGCTGTTCGGTGCCGACCGCGCCGACCGCGGCGAAATTCTTCTGTATGACGGCGTTGCCGCCACGCAGCCGGTGCTGCGCGCCCGCAAGGGCTGGCGCTCGCCGATGCAGGCCATCCGCGCGGGCATCGGCCTGGTGACCGAGGACCGCAAGTCGCAAGGGCTGCTGCTCACGCAGCCGATCCGCGTCAATGCGACGCTGAGCGATCTGGGCGCCATTTCGCAGGCCGGCTGGCTGCAGCGCGCCAAGGAGCGCGGCATTGCCAGGCGGCTGGTGGAGCTGCTGCGCATCCGCTCGCGCAGCATCGAGCAGCCCGTTGCCACCCTGAGCGGCGGCAACCAGCAGAAGGTGGTGTTCGCGCGCTGGCTGCACCGCGAATGCAAGGTGCTGCTGCTCGACGAGCCCACGCGCGGCGTGGACGTTGGCGCGCGCGCCGACCTGTACACCGAGCTCGACCGCATGACCGATGCCGGCAAGGCCCTGCTGATGGTGTCGAGCGACCTGCGCGAACTCATGGCCATGTGCGACCGCATCGGCGTGATGAGCGCCGGCCGGCTGGTCGCGGTGTTCGAGCGCGGCCAGTGGAGCGAACAATCGCTGCTGGCCGCCGCGTTCAGCGATGCGGCAGGCCGCGCCGCTACCCCCACGGCGGGATCCGCCATTTCCGATTCGAATCCGGGCCAACAGGCCACCGCCGACACACCATGACCGCAGCCGCTGCCACCTCCGCCCCGCCCCCCGCCCTGAAGGGCCAGCTGGGCACCTACCTGGGCCTGACGGTCGTGCTCGTGGGCATGGTCGCGCTCTTCGGCACGCTGAGCGAATATTTCCTGACGCGCGAAACCTTCATCTCCATTGCCAACGAAATTCCCGCGCTGGCGGTGATGGCGGTCGGCATGACCTTCGTGCTGATCATCGCGGGCATCGATCTTTCGGTGGGCTCGGTGCTCGCGTTGAGCGCGGCGGTGACGGCCGCCGCCATCCTCCAGTGGAAGCTCTCGGTGCCGGTGGCCGCCGCACTCGGCCTTGCCACCGGGCTGGTGTGCGGCAGCGTGACGGGCGCGGTGTCGGTCGCATGGCGCCTGCCGAGCTTCATCGTCTCGCTGGGCATGCTGGAAGCGGTGCGCGGCGGCGCCTACCTGGTGACCGATTCGCGCACGCAGTATGTGGGCGACGCCATCTCGGGCCTGGCCGCGCCGTGGATCGGCGGCATCTCCGCGGCCTTCGTGCTCGCGGTGCTGCTGGTGGCCGCCGGCCAGCTGGTGCTCACGCGCACCGTGTTCGGCCGGCACGTGGTGGGCATCGGCACCAACGAAGAAGCGATGCGGCTCGCGGGCATCGATCCGCGGCCGATCCGCATCATCGTGTTTGCCGCCACCGGCCTCTTGGCCGGGCTCGCGGGACTGATGCAGTCGGCCCGGCTCGAAGCGGCCGACCCCAACGCCGGCGTCGGCATCGAACTGCAGGTGATTGCGGCCGTGGTGATCGGCGGCACCAGCCTCATGGGCGGGCGCGGCTCGGTGGTCAACACTTTCTTCGGCGTGCTGATCATCGCGGTGCTCGAGGCCGGGCTCGCGCAGGTGGGCGCCAGCGAGCCGAGCAAACGCATCATCACCGGCGCGGTCATCGTGGTTGCGGTGATCATCGACACCTTGCGCCAGCGCCGGGCCGACCGCCGCCTGGCCTGACGCTGCAAAAAAAGGGGGAAGCAACCATGGCCACCATCAAGGACGTCGCGCTGCGCGCGGGGGTTTCGGTCACCACCGTGTCGCACGTGGTCAACGACACGCGCCATGTGAGCGCCAAGGGGCGCGAGCGCGTGGAAGAGGCCATCCGCGAACTGGGCTACGTGCCCAACGCCATGGCGCGCAGCCTCAAGAGCAACACCACGTCGACGCTCGGCATGCTGATTCCGAACAGCTCGAACCCGTACTTTGCCGAGATCGTGCGCATCGTGGAAGACCGCTGCTTCGGCGCCGGCTACACGCTGGTGCTGTGCAACACCGACGACGAGCCGCGCCGCCAGAGCGTCTACCTGCAGGTGCTGGCCGAGCGCCGCATCGACGGCCTGATCGTGGTGTCGACCGGCGCGGGCGACGACGATTCGCTCGTCACGCAGCTGCACGGCCTGCGCATTCCCACGGTGCTGGTCGACCGCGAGATTGCCGACCCGGCCTGCGACCTGGTGGAAACCGCCCACATGCAGGGCGGCCTGCTCGCGGTGCGGCACCTGCTGTCGCTCGGCCACAAGCGCATTGCCTGCATCGGCGGGCCGGTGGGCGTGATGCCGAGCGAGCAGCGCATCGAGGGCTGGCGCATGGCGCTGGCCGAGAGCGGCGCCACACCCGATATCGCGAATGCGGACGCGCTGCTGTGGCGCGGCGGCTTCACGAGCCAGGGCGGCTACGAGGCGATGCACGCGATCCTGCGGACCGAAGAGGTGCCCTCGGCCGTCTTCGTCTGCAACGACCTGATGGCCATCGGCGCCCTGCGCGCCGCGCATGAAAGCGGCGTGCACGTGCCCGACGAGCTCTCGATCGTCGGCTTCGACGACATCGAACTCTCGGCCTACACCAGCCCGCCGCTCACCACCGTGGCGCAGCCCAAGGAGCGCATCGGTGCGCTGGCGGTCGACATGCTGCTGGAGCGCGTGGGCGGCAAGCGGCGCGATGCGCGCAAGGTGGTGCTGCAGCCGGAGCTGCGCGTGCGCGCCTCGACCGCGCGGCATGCGAGCTTCCGCGAGGCGGCCGCTCCGTCTTCTTCCTCTTCCGCGCCTTCGTCCGAAGCGCCATCGATGCAAAACCGAAAGTCCCGCGCCCCGTGAGTTCGAAGCCTTCTTCTTCCAGCGCCGCCCCGCCGCCGCGCATCGTGGTGCTCGGCAGCCTCAACATGGACATCGTGCTGCGCGTGCCGCATGCGCCGGCCGCGGGCGAAACACTGCTGGGCCATTCGATCGCCCACATCCCGGGCGGCAAGGGCGCCAACCAGGCCGTGAGCTGCGCGCGCGAAGGCGGCCGCGTGGCCATGATCGGCTGCGTCGGCGACGACGCGCACGGCCAGGCGCTGCGCGACGCGCTCATGCGCGACGGCATCGACACCGCCGCGCTGCGCACCAGCCGCAGCGAGCCCACGGGCACCGCGCTGATCCTGGTGGAAGACGGCGGCCAGAACCGCATCGTGATGATCCCCGGCGCCAACGCAAAGGCCGAGATCGACGCGGCGGCGCTGCGGCAGCAGCTGCAGGGCGCCGCCTTCCTGGTGACGCAGTTCGAGATACCTATGGACCAGGTCGTGCGCGCCATTTCGGTGGCGCACGAGGCTGGCTGCAAGGTGCTGCTCAACCCATCGCCGGTGCAGCCGATTGCCGTGCCGCTGTGGCCGCGCATCGACACGCTGGTGGTCAACGAGATCGAAGCGCAGGCGCTGTGCGGCCAGGCCGCCGACAGCCCGCAGGAAGCCGCGCTGGCTGGCCAGGCCCTGCGCGCCAAGGGCGTCGCGCGCGTGGTCGTCACGCTCGGCGCACGCGGGGCCGTGGCCATCGATGCCGACGGCGCGCGCCACCATCCCGCGCCCACCGTGCAGGCGGTCGACACCACGGCCGCAGGCGACACCTTCCTGGGTGCGCTGGCCGTGGCGCTGGGCGAAGGCCAGTCCTTCGACGAAGCCGTGCGCCTGGGCATCCGCGCCGCCGCGCTGTGCATTCAGCAGCCCGGCGCCCAGCCTTCCATTCCGCAGCGCGATGCCGTGCTGCAAAGCCCCTTGACTCCCGACTGGATCGCGCTGTGAAACGTACCGCCCTGCTGCATGCCGAACTCTCGCAAGTGATTGCCGCGCTCGGCCACGGCGACATGCTGGTGATCGGCGATGCCGGCCTGCCGATTCCGGACGGCCCCCGGCGCATCGACTTGGCGCTCACGCCGGGGATTCCGCGGGTCGCGGACGTGCTCAAGGTCGTGCTTTCGGAGATGCAGGTGGAGCGCGCGCTGATCGCGCGCGAAGCCATCGGGCAGCTGCCGGCGGGACAGCTGCCGGCATGGTGCGAAGGCCAGCTGGCCGCCCTGCCGGAGACGGTGTCGCACGAGGAACTCAAGCGCCTGAGCGCGCGCGCCAAGGCGGTGATCCGCACGGGCGAATGCACGCCCTACGCCAACATCGTCCTGTACGCCGGCGTGACCTTCTAGCTATTCGAAGCGGTAGTTCGCACCCACGGCCTGCCCCACTTTGAGCATGTGCTCCACGCCCTGCAGCACGATGCAGTTCATGCCGAAGGTGATGCGCCCGTCGACGCGCGGATCGGCGCGGTAGGTGCGCAGCATGTCGCCGACCTCGGGGCTGCTCGTGGCGGTGGCCGGGTCGATGTCGGGAATCGGGCAGCGGGTGCAGGGCTTGACGGGCTTGAGCTCGGCCTCGCCTTCGCCGGTGGCGACGTGCAGCGCGTCGACCCGATCTTCGTCGTGCGACTCGATGCCAGCCAGCACGATGTTCGGCCGGAAGCGCTCGATGCCGACCGCATCATGGCCGGCAGCGGCCAGCCGCTCGTTGAGTTCGGCTAGCGAGCCCTCGCTGGCCACCAGCAGCGGATAGCCGTCGGCGAACTGGTTCGTCGCCTCGACGCCGTCGGTCCACTGCAGGCTCGACAGGCGCTTGTGCTCGGGGTCGAAGCGCACCAGCCGCAGCGCCTGCGGCTTGCCCGGCTCGGAGAGAAAGTCGCTGAACCACTGGGCGGCGATGTCGCCCATGTCGTAGGCGGCCACCTCGTCCTTCCAGACGCGCACGCGCACCGGCTTCTCGACCCGGTCGAACGCCAGGTGCAGGGCCAGCATGCCCGGCGCGCGCAGCACCACTTCCATGTGCTTCATCTGCGGCCGGATCAGCGCCATGCGCGGCAATTGCCGCTGGGTCACGAACTCGCCCTGCGCGTCGACCACCATCCAGGCGCGGTCGAACTCCAGGCCGGTCTCGGTCAGCAGCATCTCGGGGAGCTCGACCCCCGCGCACGATTTGACGGGGTAGACGAACAGGCGCGCAATGGTGGCTTCAAGGTCGAAAGCGGGCTGTGGCACGTGGGGTTCCTTGGATTCCTTCGAATTGGGCAGCGATTGTCCCGCATCGGCCCGCCAGCGGCGCAGCCCCGGGGATGAGCTTGTTCTTACAATGGCCGAATGGCCCTCCCTCCTGAAGTTTGCATACGCGGCGCCGGCATCGTGGGCCGCACGCTGGCCCTGCTGCTCGCGCGCGAGCGCGTGCGCGTCGCGCTGGTGGTTCCGCCCACCGATGCGGGCAAGCAAGACATCCGGGCCTATGCGCTCAACACCGCCTCGCGCAACTTGCTCGAATCGCTGCGCGCCTGGCCCGACGCGGCGCATGCCACGCCGGTGCGCGAGATGCTCGTGAACGGCGACGAAGGCGGACGCGTGCAGTTCAGCGCCGTGCGGCAGAAGGTCGATGCGCTGGCCTGGATCGTCGACGTGCCCGCGCTCGAGCAGCAGCTGGCCGATGCGGTCCGCTTCCAGCCGCAGGTCGAGATCGTCTCCGAGCCCGTGCCCGCGCCGCTCACCGTGGTGTGCGAAGGCAAGGCCAGCGCCACGCGCGATGCGCTCGGTGTGAGCTACGCGGTCACACGCTATCCGCAGCATGCGATTGCGGCGCGGCTCGAAGCAGCGCAGCCGCACGACGGCGTGGCGCGCCAGTGGTTCAGCGACACGGGCGAGGTGCTGGCGCTGCTGCCGATGGACGGCGTGCAGGGCCATTCGCTGGCGCTGGTGTGGTCGGTCGACCAGCTGCGCGCGCCCGCCCTGCTGGCGCAAGGCGCGGAGGAATTCAATGTTGCGGTGAGCGAAGCCAGCCATGGCGCGCTCGGCGCTCTCAAGCTCACGAGCGAACGCGCCGCCTGGCCGCTCGCGCGCGCCATTGCCGACCGCTGGACCGGCACGATGCCGCAGGCACCGGGCGCTGCTTCGCAGTCTTGGGCACTGGCCGGCGACGCGGCCCACACGGTGCATCCGCTCGCGGGCCAAGGCCTCAATCTCGGCCTGGCCGATGCGGCCATGCTGGCCGACGTGATCAGGCAGCGCGAGTACTGGCGCAGCGTGGGCGATCCGCGCCTGCTGCGCCGCTACGAGCGCGCGCGCCGCGCCGACGTGCTGCAGATGAGCCTGGCCACCGACGGCCTGCAGCAGCTGTTCTCGCACAGCGCGGGGCCCCTGCCCGCGCTGCGCAACTGGGGCATGCGCGGCTTCGACCGCACGCGCCTCCTCAAGCACTGGATCGCCAACCGGGCGATGGGCTTGAAGGCATGAATCCATCGACCGGACTTCCAATGAAACTTGTACGCAACCTTCTTCTCGCCGCCTGCACGCTCGGTGCGGCCGCCACGGCCCTGGCCGGCGAAGCCGAAATCCGCAAGAACCTTCCGGCGCGCATTCCGCAGTTCCCGGCCATCGAGGAAGTCACGAAGTCGCCGCTGCCGGGCCTCTACGAAGTGCGCGTGAACGGCTTCCAGATCTACTACACCGACGAGCAGGGCAACTACCTGCTGCAGGGCAACCTCATCGACGTGAATGCGCGCAAGAACCTGACCGAGGAGCGCATCGAGAAGCTCAGCCAGGTCTCGTTCGACAAGCTGCCCGTGAAGGACGCCATCAAGATCGTGCGCGGCACCGGCAAGCGCAAGCTCGCGGTGTTCGAAGACCCGAACTGCGGCTACTGCAAGCGCTTCGAAAAGGACATGAAGACGGTCGACAACGTCACCGTCTACCTGTTCCTCTACCCGGTGCTCGGCCCCGATTCGGCCGTGAAGTCGCGCGACATCTGGTGCAGCAAGGACAAGGGCAAGGCCTGGGGCGACTGGATGGAAGCCAGCGTCAAGCCCACCGCCGCGGCCAGCAGCTGCGACGTAACGGCGCTGCAGCGCAATGTCGAGTTCGGCCGCAAGTACAACATCACCGGCACGCCCACGCTGATCTTCAGCGACGGCACCCGCGCGCCGGGCGCCATTCCCGCGGACCAGGTCGAGAAGCAACTCGCCGCCTCCATCAACTGATGGCCACGTCGACCGTTTCCCGGCGCGCGCGAGCGGCTGCGCCGGCCGCCGCGGTGCACTACCGCATCGAGTGCGCCGACCTGCATGCGCACCTGTTCGCCGTCACCCTGACCATCGAAGCACCCGCCGCGCAGCAGCGCGTGACGCTGCCGGTGTGGATTCCGGGCAGCTACCTGGTGCGCGAGTTCGCCAAGAACCTGCAGGGCCTGCGCGCCACCCAAGGACGCCGCAAGCCCGCGCTGACGCAGCTCGACAAGTGCAGCTGGCAGGCCGATTGCGTGCCGGGCCAACCGCTGGTGCTGCATTACCAGGTCTGCGCCTATGACAACTCGGTGCGCACCGCCTGGCTCGACGCCGATCGCGGCTTCTTCAACGGCACCAGCCTGTGCCTGCGGGTCGAGGGCCAGACCGACGCGCCGCATGCGCTGGAGATCGCCGCGCCCGCTTTGTCCGGCGATGCGCGCTGGTCGTGCGCCACGGCGCTCGTGCCCGCGAAGATCGACAAGCACGGCTTCGGCCGCTACCTGGCCGCCGGCTACGGCGAACTGGCCGACAGCCCGGTCGAGATGGGCGCTTTCTGGAGCGCCGAGTTCGAGGCCTGCGGGGTGCCGCACCGCTTTGTGATCGCGGGTGCCGCCGCCTCGTTCGATGGCGAGCGCCTGATCGCCGACACCCAGGCCATCTGCGAAGCCGAGATCCGCTTCTGGCACGGCGACAAGGCCGGCAAGCGAGGCGGGCCCAAGCTGCCGATCGACCGCTACGTGTTCATGCTCAACGCGGTGGACGACGGCTACGGCGGGCTCGAGCACCGGCACTCCACCGCGCTGATCTGCAACCGGCGCGACCTGCCGCAGCGCGGCGTGAAGAAGCAGCCCGAGGGCTACACCACGCTGATGGGCCTCATCAGCCACGAGTACTTCCACACCTGGAACGTGAAGCGCATGCGCCCGGCGGAATTCGCGCACTACGACTACAGCCGCGAAAACTACACGCACATGCTGTGGTTCTTCGAGGGCTTCACCAGCTACTTCGACGACCTGCTGCTGCGCCGCGCCGGACGCATCGACGATGCGGGCTACCTGCGCCTGCTCAACAAGACCGTGAACCAGGTGCTGCAGACGCCGGGCCGGCTCGTGCAGTCGGTGGCCGAGGCGAGCTTCGACGCCTGGGTCAAGTACTACCGGCAGGACGAGCAAACGCCCAACGGCACCGTCAGCTACTACACCAAGGGCGCGCTGGTGGCGCTGTGCTTCGACCTCACGCTGCGCCGCGAAGGCCAGGGCACGCTCGACGACGTGATGCGCCACCTGTGGACGCAGGGCGGCGGCGGCCCGATCAGCGAAGCCGACGTGGCCGCGGCGCTCGAGGCCGTGGGCGGCCGCTCCTATGCGGCCGAGATCGCGCAGTGGGTGCATTCGACCGACGAGCTGCCGCTGGCGGAGCTGCTGCGTGCGCATGGCGTGGCCGCGCTCGAAGACCCCTCGCAGCAGGCGCAGGCATTGGGCCTGCGCGTGGCCGAGGCCAACGGAAGCGTTCAGGTCAAGGTGGTGCTGCGCGGCGGCGCGGCCGAAAAGGCGGGCTTCTCGGCCCACGACGAATGGATCGGCGTCGAGCTGCCCGCGGTCGGCCGCAAGGGCCAGCAACGCCCCGCGCAGGCCTGGCGCATCGCCAAGCTCGACGACCTGGCGCTGTACCTCGGCGACGCCACGCGCTGCACCGCGCTGGTGGCGCGCGATCGCAAGCTGCGGAGGCTCCCGCTGGTGCTGCCGGTGGGTTCGACCACCTGGCGCCTGTTCCTGCACGACGCGACCAAGGTCGCAGACTGGCTCGCGCCGGGCGCCCGGCGCTGAGGACGGCCCGCTACCGTTCGGACCCGGTGGCAGTGGCAGCCGGCTGCTGCCGCACGAACTGGATCGGCTGCGGCTCGCCCACCAGCACGCAGGGCTTGCCGGTTCGCCGGCAATGGTCCTGCACGCGCCAGTAGGCGCCGTGGCTCACGCAGCCGGTCTGGCAGATGACCAGATCGGCGGCGCGCAGCCCGGCTTCGAGTGCCAGCTCGTCGGCATCGTCGCCGCCGTCGTGGTGCAAATAGCGGCCGCCGGCAATTTCCACCAGCTGGCGCGCGAGCGATGGCGCCTCTTGCTGCTCGCGGCCGACGCACAGCACGGCCTTTTCGCGCAGGTCGGCCGGCGCGTCGTGAGGCTGCGGCATCGGCATGGCGCGCTGCTGGCTCGCCGGTGCCAGCAGCGCATCGAGGCGCTTGGGCAGCGCACTGCCCGCGGCCGCGCGCGCCGCGAGTTCTTCGCGCACGATGGCCACGGCGGAATCGCGCGCCACCAGCGCGCCGCGCAGCCGCGCGACCTGCGCCTCGAGCCGCTCGATCCGGGCAGCCTGCTCGGCCATCATTTGCGAGCAGCGTTCCTGGACCCGGGCATAGGCCCGCAGCAACACGGCATGTTCTTGCATCGGGAACTCCATGGCGGGCATTCTAGATGAGAATAATTCTCAAATGCAGAACCTCGCGATCGCCCCGGCGCCGGTGGATGGCAAACCTTGCTCGGTATAGTGGGACGCGTTTTTTTCCTTCCCCTGGAGACACCATGAGCTACGAAAACATCGAAGTGCGGACCGAAGCAGGCAAGGTCGGCATCGTTACCCTCAACCGGCCCAAAGCGCTCAACGCGCTCAACGACGCGCTCATGACCGAACTGGGCACCGCGCTCAAGGCCTTCGATGCCGACGATGCCATCGGCTGCATCATCCTGACGGGCAGCGAACGCGCTTTTGCGGCCGGCGCCGACATTGCCGCGATGGCCAAGTACAGCTTCATCGACACCTACAAGGGCGACTACATCACGCGCAACTGGGAAACCATCCGCTCGATCCGCAAGCCCGTGATCGCGGCCGTGAGCGGCTTTGCGCTCGGCGGCGGCTGCGAACTGGCGATGATGTGCGACTTCATCATCGCGGCCGACAACGCCAAGTTCGGCCAGCCCGAAATCAAGATCGGCGTGATCCCCGGCGCCGGCGGCACGCAGCGCCTGCCGCGCGCGGTGGGCAAGAGCAAGGCGATGGACATGGCGCTCACCGCCCGCATGATGGACGCCGCCGAAGCCGAGCGCGCGGGCCTCGTGAGCCGCGTGGTGCCCTTCGAGAAACTGGCCGACGAAGCGCTCGGCGCTGCGCTCATCATCGCGGGCTACTCGCAGATCGCGGTGATGGCGGCCAAGGAGTCGGTCAACCGCGCCTTCGAGAGCGGCCTTTCCGACGGTGTGATGTTCGAGCGCCGGCTGTTCCATGCGCTGTTCGCCACGGCCGACCAGAAGGAAGGCATGGACGCCTTTCTTGCCAAGCGCCAGCCGGACTTCAAGAACGCCTGAGCGACAGCGCGCGCCTGGTTGAGCGCCGCGCCGGCGGCTGTTTGCTTGCTGCGCTACTGGCGCACGAGCAGCGCTCTCAGATCAGCCAGCGCCTGGGCTGGCGGCGTGCCGACCGAGGCACCGGCCGCCCTGCCCTGCGGCATCCAGCGCACCTGGTCGCCTGCGATTTCGAGCACCGCGAGCAAGGCGGCACCGCGGTAGAGCTCCAGCCGCGCCTCGACCGGCGCGGCCAGCTCGGCGCCGGGCGCCGTGGCCGAACGGGCCAGCGTGTTGACCAGCGCGGCCAGCCCCTCGGTATCGCCGCGCGCATGGCGCACGCCTTGTCCGGCGCGCATTGCATTCAACGACGTCCATTGGTCGAGCGCCGAGAACGTCGGCGCACCTTCAGCCGGACTTGCCGCAGCCTTGTCACCCATCACGGCCGCGCGCGGCGCGGGGGCCGAGCGCAACATGCCGGCGGCGGCCTCGGCATTGGGGCTGCGCTGCTGCGGCGCCGACAGGGCTAGAGAGGACGCAGAAACGCCGCCGCTGACGGCCTCGCGGGTAGCGGGCGGCGCTGCAGGAGCCATGGCCGGGGGAGGCGGCGCCGGTGCAATCGCCGCTGCTGGTGGCGCTGTTGCGGGGAGCGGTGGTGGCAAGGGCGATGGCTCCGGCGCGGCCTGGCTGATCTGGGACTGGGGCGCTGGCGCAGCAGCCTGCTTGCCGGAGGGCGGCGGCGCGGATCGGCGGGCTGCGCTCTCCCTCTTTCGCATTGATTCTTCGCTCGCCGAGTCTCTCGCCGCCTCGGCCTGCGGCTGCGCCGGTGCCGGCGCCGGTGCCGGTGCCGGAACCGCGGCCGCGGACGGCGCCGCCTCTGGAGCGGTTGCAGGTGCCGAGGCAACTCCCGCCTCTCCATCCAGCCGCGCATCGGGCACCGGTTCGCGGTGCCAGAGCACAGTCACGAAGGTGGCCAGCAGCACGGTCGCAAAGGCCGCGTTCCACGGCATGCGGGCATGCGATCCCCCACCGCCGCCGAACAGCCGGCGCCACCACGGCGCGGCCCCCTTGTCTTCGGCCGCCGCCGCGGGAACCGGTGCAAGGTTGTGCGCCATCTTCCTGATGGCGTCGCGTGTGCGCGGATCGGGCAGCGCGTCGCTGTCCGGCGCATGGTCCAGCGCGCGGCGCAGTGCGGGGTCGCGCAGCGTGGCGTCTTCGCTGCCACCTTCGAAGCCGGGGGTGCCGTTGCCGCTGCCGCTGCCGCTGTTCATGCGCGCTGCTCCAGCACCGACAGGTAGCGTTCCATGCAGCCGCGCAGTTTCTGCAGCCCATAGCGCAGGCGGCTGCGCACCGTCTCGAAACCGATCTCCAGGCTGGCCGCAAGAGCCTCGACGGTCAACCCGTCTTCGTGGTGCAGCAGGAACGCGGCGCGCTGCTCGGGCGGCAGTTCGTCGAGGCAGGCCAGCAGGCGCCGGCCGGCGGCGCGCCAGAACGCGAGCTCCTCGGCCGAAGGATGCGCCGCGGCGTCCATCGCGCCGCGCACGCCGCGGTCGAGCGCGGGAACGGCGTCGTCGCCATCGTCCGGATGCGTATCGAGCGCCACTTCGCGCCCGCTCACGCGCAGCCGGTCCATCGCCAGGTTGTGCGCGATCGTGAAGGCCCAGGTGCGCCAGGCGGCGCCCTGCGGCGAGAAGCTGTCGCGCGCGGAGATGATGCGCACCCAAGTGTCCTGGAACACCTCGTCCGCCTGCGCGGCCAGCCGGGCGCCCAGCAGCCGCTTGACGAAGCGGAACAGCCCGCCCTCGTGGCGCGCATAGAGCACGTCGAACGCTGCACCGTCGCCGTGCGCATAGGCCAGCATCAACTGGTCGTCGGGCATGGCGTCGCGCTCGGTGGCGGCTTTGGAGGAAGGGGCGCGGGGCAGCGCAGACATCGACGGATTTTCACCCGGGGTTGTACGGGCGGCGGCCGGCTTCGGGGTTGGCCATCGCAAAAAAGACGCCGCATGCGGCTCGGCGGGCTCGATTCCGGGCCCGCAGCTTGCGCTATAATTTCGGGCTCGGCACAAAACTGTGCCGAACGGCTCTTTAGCTCAGTCGGTTAGAGCGATGGAATCATAATCCACAGGTCCGCGGTTCGAGTCCGTGAAGAGCCACCAACACCACTTTTGCGGTTCTCCGCAAAAGTCAGAAAGCCCCAAGTAAATCAACTACTTGGGGCTTTTTTCATGCCGCTCGAGTCCTTGTACCTTTGGTGCACGCACGCGATTCCGCAGCAACTTTCGCAGGAACCGACGGCGATCGCGGCGGCCGCAACCAAGCAGTGCATCGCGTCTTCTGAAACTGCTCCTGCCCGGCTCCGGCGGCGGCAATTTTGCACACAACCTCGCGAATTTCGTCGACTCATCTCAAAACGTCGCAGCGAAATCCGCGCATCGGTGAAGTAGCATCAATTTCGGCGCTGTCACGCCGATATAAAACGATTTTCAGGGAGAGAACAATATGCACCCAGTGCTGGTCAAAACTTTTGGCGGGCTGTCACGCGCCTACTACATCAGGCAGTTTCTTTTCGGCCTGATCTTCCCCGCATTCACCTTGTTCATGATGACAAGAGGCCGGTCGGGGCCCACAGATGTGGGCCTGCCTCTGGCACTGCTGTTCGCGCTCAACACCCTGCTCTACCCTTACGCGCGCTTCGTCTATGAGAGCGCAGTTGGATTCGTCATGGGCAACAATGTCTTCTTCGTCAATGCCTTTTTGATGCTTTTCGTGAAGGCGATCACGATGCTGCTTTGCTGGGCCTTTGCGATCTTCATTGCGCCCATCGGCTTGATCTATCTTTACTTCCATCACTCGAAGGCGGAGCAGCAGAGGAACTGATATTTCCCGAGCGAAAAACTCGGAACGAAACAACGACACCAAGTTCACTAAAAGCCTTGCAAGTCAACAACTTGCAAGGCTTTTTTGTTTTTTCCAGGCGACTGTTTCGGCTCACCGTCATCTCCGTTTTTGGCGTCGCCCGCCCCGGTGCCCATTCCGCAGGCAATGTGGTGCAAACCCCCGTCAATGCTGGCTTCGGCGACCCCGGTCCTCAGACAACCCACAGAGTTGTGCACAGAAAGAAGGAACAAGTCATCAGTTGACTTGGCCGGATTTCAGGCCTTGCGCCGGCCGCGCGCCGCCTTGATCGGTCCGGCCGCCAAGGCGGGAAACGGCGGCAGGGGGCGGCGGGCCACTTCTGTGGCGTCGGCGGGCTCCATGCCGAATGCCCGCAGCAGGCAGGCTGCCACGTGCCGCCCGTGGCTGGCCGGCGGCCCGCCCATGGCGACGCTGCGCATGGCCTGCGCCACGCTGCCGTTCAGCACATCCATGGCGGCCGCTTCGCTGGGCACGCGAAAGCTCTTCTGCCTGATGGCAAGGCGCATGTCGGCCAGCGCGTAGTGCCGGATCTCGTGCAGCAGCACCGGCGCGGCAGCCGACACATCGAGCATCAGCAGCGCCCACGCGGGGCTTTCCCGCGCCAGCCAGATGTAGCGCTGGATTCCGATGGCCATGCGCTGGGCGCCCTCGGCCACGCCGGCCTGGCTGTCGGCAATGCGCTGGCACAGCGTGTCGGCGAGCCACAGCGCCACGGCGCTTGCCACGTCTTCCTTGGTCTTGAAGTGGTTGTAGACGGTGCCCGTCGTCATGCCGGCCACGGCCGCTATTTCCTGCATGGTGGCGCCAGCGTAGCTGCGCGCGCTGAATACCCTGATGGCCGCCTGCACCAGCTGCAGCCGCGTGCGCTCGCGCTTCAACAGGCCGGGCCGGGGCACACCAAGACTTTCGGCCAGGGCGGCCGGAAGTGGTATGGACGGTGCCATGAAGCCGAACGTACTATCCATTTTTAAACGCTGTATGCATTTTTGATCAACACATTCAATAGCAAGAGTCTGCCATGCGATCCGATCTCCGCCCCTTCCGTCCGGTCTTTGAAATGCGCAGCAATGCGCGCGCATCGCAAAGGCTTTGCATGAGCGCAGCGCCAAGGGTGCGCCAATGAACGCCGCCAGAAGATGGGCGAAGCGCGCCGCCGTGCTGATCGCGGTGCTGGTGGCCATGGCGGCCGCCGCCCTGTGGCTGGGCAACGAACTCGCGACCCGCAAGATGCAGCGCACGGTCGACATCGCGGTGCAAGGCGTGCCGTTCCGCAGCGCGAGCGACAGCGCAGCGCTCGAACGGGGGCGCTACCTGTTCGCATCGCGCGGCTGCGTCGATTGCCATGGCGCGCAGGCCAACGGCCGCGTGTTCCTGGACGACGGCAAGGGCATGCGCATTGCGGGGCCGAACATCAGCCCCGGGCCGGGCAGCGTGGTGGCCGGCTACACGCCGGTGGACTGGGTTCGCGCCATCCGCCATGGCGTCTCGCGCGGCGGCCGGCCGCTCATGGTGATGCCGAGCGAAGACTACAACCGGCTGACCGACGACGATCTTGCATCGCTGGTGGCCTACCTGCGCTTCAAGGAGCCGGCAAGCGGCGCGGGCGCGGTGGTCGAGCTGCCGCTGCCGGTGCGCGCCTTCTATGGCTTCGGCCTCATGCACGATGCCGCGGCGAAGATCGACCACGCGAAGCCGCCCGAGCAGCCGGTGCCCGAGAGCGTGACGGTGAAGCACGGCGCCTACGTCGCGAACATGTGCCTCGGGTGCCACGGCGCCAGGCTCGCCGGCGGCAAGATCCCGGGCGGCCCGCCCGAATGGCCGGCGGCTTCCAACCTGACGCCGGGCGATGGAAGCGCGATGGTCCGCTATCCGGATGCGGAGGCGCTGCTCGCGCTGTTCAAGACGGGCAAGCGGCCGGATGGAACGGCGGTGAAGGTCATGCCCTTCGAGTCGCTGCGCGAGATGAACGACACCGACGTGCGCGCATTGCACCTGTTCCTGAAGAGCCTTCCGTCGGGCTCGCAGAGTTAGCGCGCGGCCATCGCGGCACGCTTCATCAGCCTGCCTTGCGAAAGGTCAGGTTGATGCGGCGGCTGCCCAGCAGCGCATGCGGCCGGTCTTGGAGCGGCAGCACGCCGTGGTAGCGCAGCCGGTCGGGCCCACCCCACACCACCACGTCGCCGTGCACCAGCGCAATGCGCGTGGCCTTGTCGCTGCGCGCGAGTCCGCCGAAGAGAAATGTGGCCGGCATGCCGAGCGACACCGAGACGATGGGCGCGCCATAGTCGCGCTCGTCCTTGTCCTGGTGCAGTGACAGCCGCGTGCCGGGTTCGTAGCGGTTCACCAGGCAGGCGTCGGGCTGGAAGCCCGCAAACCCCGCCTCGGCGGCCGACGCCTCGGCCAAGCGCGCGAAAGCCGCCGGCATCGCGGGCCAGGGCAGGCCCGTTTCGGGATCGTGTTCGCCATAGCGATAGCCGCGCCGGTCGGAGATCCAGCCGAGCCGCCCGCAGTTGGTCATCGCGACCGACATCGTGAAACCGCCGGGGGTCACCAGATGGCGGAAGGCGGCACGCTGCTCGACCTCATGCAGCGCAAGCAGCAGCTCGTCCGCGAAGGGCAGCGCGAATCCGCGCAGGACGAATGCGCCGGGCCCGATCGCTTCCTTGCCGCGCGGCGATGCGGCATCTTCGAGGGCATCGGAGAAAAGGTCGAAGGTCACGAAACGATTTTCTCGCGCGGCGGGCTGTCTGCGGCAGCTGCTGCCACCAATTGCCCCAGGGTCTGCATCGCCTTTTCGCTCTGCGCGTTCCAGGCATGCCCATAGTTCAGGCGCAGGCAGTGCGCGAAGCCGCGCGTGGCCGAAAAGATCGGCCCCGGTGCCACGCTGATGCCCAGTTCCAGCGCCTTGCGATGAATCTCGAGCGCATTCACCTGCGCCGGCAGCTCGACCCACAGGAAGTAGCCGCCCAGCGGCCGCGTGGCGCGCGTGCCCGCGGGAAAGTAGTGGCCCACCGCCTGCGCGAAACTTGCCTGTTGCACGGCCAGTACCTGGCGCAGCTTGCGCAGGTGCTTGTCGAGGCCGCCTTTTTCCAGGTAGCTTGCCAGCGCGAGCTGCGCGGGCACCGAGGTGCTGAGCGTGGTCGTCAGCTTCAAGCGCGCCACGTTGCGCGCAAAGCGACCGGCCGATGCCCATCCGATGCGGTAGCCCGGTGCGAGGCATTTCGAGAACGACGAGCAATGCAGCACCAGGCCCTGCGTGTCGAAGGCCTTGGCCGGCGGCGGGCGCCGGTCGCCGAAGTAGAGCTCGGCATACACGTCGTCCTCGATCAGCGGCAGCGCGTGGCGCGCGAGCAGTTCCACCAGGGCTTTTTTCTTCGCGTCGGGCATCAGGCTGCCCAGCGGGTTCTGGAAGGTGGTCATCAGCCAGCAGACCTTGGGCCGGTGCGCAGCAATGGCGAGCTCCAGCGCGCCCAGGTCGATGCCTTCGCCGGGATGCGTCGGCACCTCGATCGCGCGCAGGCCCATGCGCTCGAGCGCCTGCAGGGCCGCATAGAAGGTGGGCGATTCGACGATCACCGAATCGCCGGGGCGCGTGACCGCCGCGAGGCACAGGTTGAGCGCCTCCAGAGCGCCGTTGGTAATGACGATTTCATCGGCCGGCACCTGCATGCCGTCGCCCAGGTAGCGCAGCGCGATCTGCCGGCGCAGTGCCGCGCTGCCGGGCGTGAGATCGTCCACGGTGCTCCACGGATCGAGCGACTTGGCGCTCGCGGCCATGAACTGGCCCAGCCGTGCGAGCGGAAACAGCAACGGGCTCGGAAACGCCGAGCCGAAGGGAACCACCTTGCGCGACATGCTGGCCTCGAGGATGTCGAACACCTGGTCGCTCACGTCGAGCGACCTGGGGCCCTCGGCCGGGCGGGAGGTGAGGTTGGCCTCGGGCGGCGCATCGCGCAGCCCGCCGCCGGTGACGTAGTAGCCCGAGCGGTCCCGCGCGCGCACCAGGCCGCGCGCCTCCAGCAGGTAGTACGCCTGGAACACGGTGGACGCGCTCACGCCGCGGCTCTCGCCGGTGTGCCGCACCGAGGGCAGCCGGTCGCCGGTCTTGAGCGTGCCGTGGCGGATCGACGCCTCGATGTCGGCGGCAAGGGCTTCGTAGCGCTTCATGGCAGGGCGGTCTTCATTCGAGGGGAGACTTTATCTGCACCGGTGATTTGGCTCGGATCTGCGTCTGTTTTTTTGGCCGCGCTTGCGGCACAGTCGGTGCATGTCCAATCTCATGCGCGCGGTACGCGCGGTTCTCTGGAGTTTCATCGGGCTGGGCGGCCGCCGCGCGGATGCCGACCGGCGCACCGCCCAGGTGGGGCTGCTGCCGCTCGTCGGCGTTGCGCTGGTCACGGTGCTGCTGCTCATTGCGGGGCTGCTGGCGCTGGCGCACTTCGCGGCCGGCACATGAAGAAGAACAAGGCCGCCCGCCGGTTCGCCGCAATTGCATTGCTGCTGCTCGGCCACGGCATTCTCGCCATGGCGGCGACGCCTGCCACTCCGGCAGCTTCTTCCGCGGGCGGCATCGAGCAGCGCGTCGCCGCCTGCATCGCCTGCCACGGGCGCGAAGGCGCGACCACCAACGCCGGCTACTTTCCGCGCCTCTCGGGCAAGCCCGCGGGCTACCTGTTCAACCAGCTGCGGAGCTTTCGCGACGGCCGGCGCTTCAACGCCGACATGAGCTACATGGTGCAGCACCTCTCCGACGCCTACCTGATGGAAATGGCCGAGTACTTCGCGGGCCTAGACCTGCCCTATCCGCCCGTCTCGCCCGCCAGCGACGCGCCGCCCGCGCAGCTGGCGCGCGGCCGCCAGCTGGCGCTCGAAGGCGATGCCGCGCGACGCATTCCGGCCTGCGTGCAATGCCACGGCGCCGCGCTCACCGGCGTGCAGCCGGCCATTCCAGGGCTGCTGGGGCTGCCCCGCCTCTATGTGTCGTCGCAGCTCGGCGCCTGGCTCACCAGCGAGCGGCATGCGCTGGCGCCCGACTGCATGGCCGACATCGGCCGCCGCATGACCACCGCCGACATCAACGCCGTGGCCAGCTGGCTCGCGGTGCAGCCGATGCCGGCCGATCCCAAGCCCGCCGCCTCGCTGCCCGCCGCACTGCCGATGCCCTGCGGCGGTATGCCGAAGTGAGGCGCCGATGAAGATGCGACACCTCGGCTGGACGCTGCTGGTTCTGGTGCTGCTGCTGGGCGCCGCGGCCGGCGGCATCGCCGCGCTGAATCTGCGCGGCGAAGACCCGCTGCCGGAACAGGCCGAAGACTTCAACGCCACGCCGCAGCTGATCGAGCGCGGGCGCTACCTCGCGCTGGCCGGCAATTGCGCCGGCTGCCACACCACGCGCGGCGGCCAGCCCTATGCCGGCGGGCTGCCGATCGAGACGCCCTTCGGCACCGTGTATTCGAGCAATCTCACGCCCGACGCGCAGAACGGCATCGGCAGCTGGAGCAGCGCGCACTTCTGGCGCGCGATGCACAACGGCCGCAGCAAGGACGGCCGCCTGCTGTATCCCGCGTTCCCGTATCCGAACTTCACGCAGGTGACGCGCGAAGACTCGGATGCGATCTACGCCTACCTGCGCAGCGTGCCGCCCGCGCCGGCGCCCAACCTGGCGCACCGGCTGCGCTTTCCCTACGACACGCAGGCCGCGCTGGCGGTTTGGCGGGCCCTCTCTTTCAAGCCCGAGGCTTTCGTGGCCAACGCAGGAAAGCCGGCCGAATGGAACCGCGGCGCCTACCTAGTCGGCGGACTGGGCCATTGCATCGCCTGCCATGGCAGCCGCGATTCGCTCGGCGCAACGCAGGCGAAGCTGGGGCTTTCGGGTGGGCTGATCGCGGTGGAGAACTGGTATGCGCCATCGCTGGCCGATCCGCACGAGGCCGGCGTGGCCGATTGGCCGACGGCCGATGTGGTGGCGCTGCTCAAGAACGGCGTTGCGCCGCGCGGCTCGGTCATGGGGCCGATGGCGGACGTGGTCTTTCGCAGCACGCAGTACCTGAGCGAGGCCGACCTGGCCGCGATGGCCAGCTACCTGAAAGACCTGCCCGGCGTGCCGGCGCAACCTGCGGCGCCCGTTCGCACGGCAGCCGCATCCGCGCGCCGCGATGCCGGCACCATGGCCCGCGGCGCCAAAATCTACGACCAGCAATGCGCCTACTGCCACGGCGACCAGGGCCAGGGCGCGCCCGGCGCCTTTCCGCCGCTGGCAGGCAACCGCGCCGTGAACATGGCGCAGACGACGAACCTGATCCAGGTGATTGCACACGGCGGCTACCTGCCCTCCACGGCAGGCAACCCGCGGCCCTATGGCATGCCGCCGTTCGGGCAAGTGCTCGATGCGGGCGACGTGGCCGCAGTGCTCACCTTCATTCGCGGGTCGTGGGGCAATGACAGCCCGCCCGTGACGCAGCTCGACACGATGCGGCGCTGAAGAATCGGCTGGCAGGCCCGCCCGCTCAGGCTCAGGCCGCCACGGGCTCGCGCGGCGCGCCCGCTTTCGCCGGCACCGGCATGTGCTGCGCCCAGTCGATGATCTCCAGCGTGCCGTCGGCATGCTCGGCCAGCGCCGTGAGGCTCTCGACCCAGTCGCCATCGTTGCAGTAGAGGATGCCGTCGATGTCGCGCATCTCGGCATGGTGGATGTGGCCGCAGACCACACCCTGCACGCCGCGCTTGCGGGCCTCGCGCGCCACGGCGTTCTCGAAGTCGCCCACGTAGCTCACGGCGCGCTTGACCTTGCCCTTGAGGTACTTGGAGAGCGACCAGTACGGCAGCCCCATGCGCGCGCGCAGCGAGTTGAGGTGGCGGTTGAGCTTGAGCGTGAATTCGTAGAGCGAATCGCCCACGTGCGCGAGCCACTTGGCGCACTGGATCACGCCATCGAACAGGTCGCCGTGGATGATCCAGAGCTTGCGGCCGTCGGCGGTCTCGTGGATCCATTCCTCGGCCACGTCGATGCCGCCGAAGTTGTGGTGGAGGTACTTGCGCGCGAACTCGTCGTGGTTGCCCGGGATGAAGATCACGCGCGTGCCCTTGCGCGCCTTGCGCAGCAGCTTCTGGATCACGTCGTTGTGCGCCTGCGGCCAGTACCAGTGGCGCTTGAGCTGCCAGCCGTCGATGATGTCGCCGACCAGGAACAGGGTCTCGCACTCGGTGTGCTTGAGAAAGTCGAGCAGCGCGCGCGCCTGGCAGCCGGGCGTGCCCAGGTGCAGGTCGGAGATCCAGAGGGTGCGGCAGCGCAGCGGCGGGCGCGCAAGATCGTCGTCCTCCGGCTCGGGAGCCCGGGTCGCGGTGTCGCGCCATGCGCGCAGGAAAGCATCGTCGCGTTGCATGGACGGGTAGGCTCCCACCACCGCGTGACCGGGCGATGGCACTCCCGTGACGTTTCGGTGACGCCGAAGTCCGCGCTTCGGCGAGCGTCCTCAGCAGCGCTGGATTTCCACTGTGGAGTGGCGGATTTCCTCGTGCATCGAGAAGCAGGCCCGCACCTCGTCGGCCGTGAGCGTGGGCGAGTGCGTCACCACCGTGAGCGCGCAGGCATAGGCCTCGCGGCCGACGCGCCACACGTGCAGGTCGGCCACGCGGGTTTCCGAATCGGCCAGCATCGTTTCCACGCCTTCGCGGATCTCGGCCGTCACGGGATGGTCCATCTCGCGGTCGAGCAGCACCTTGCCGGTTTCCTTGAGCAGGCCCTTGGCCCACACGGCCACCAGCACCGCGCCGACGATGCCCATCACCGGGTCGAGCCAGGACCAGCCGAAGAACCAGCCGCCGAGCAGCGCGCCGATGGCCAGCACCGAGGTGGCGGCATCGGCCACCACGTGCAGGTAGGCGGAGCGCAGGTTCAGGTCGTGGCCGTGCGCATGGCCATGGTCGTCGTGATGATGGTGCGCATGGCCATGGTCGTGCCCATGCCCGTGATGGTGCGCCGACCCCAGCAGCCGTGCGCAGACCAGGTTGACCACCAGCCCGAGCACGGCCACCGCCACGGCTTCGCGGTAGTGGATGACCGAGGGCGAGAGGAGCCGCTCGACCGAGCCCACCACCATCAGCGCCGCGACCCCCAGCAGCATCAGCGCGCTCGCAAAGCCGCCCAGCACCTCGATCTTCCAGGTGCCGAAGGCAAAGCGCGGATCGCGCGCATAGCGCCGCGCCGCCGCGTAGGCGAAGGCGCTCAGGCCGATGGCCAGCGCATGCGAGCTCATGTGCCAGCCGTCGGCCAGAAGCGCCATGGAGTTGAACCACCAGCCGGCGCCGATCTCGACCACCATCATTGCGGCGGTGATCCACATCACGAGGCGGGTGCTGCGCTCGGCCGATTCGTTGCCTGCGCCGAAATGATGGTCGTGCTGCCAGGCACTCAGGTCATGGGTATGCATGGTGGGTCAGATTCCGAAAAGGTCTTGTCCGTCGGAGCGGCTCGAGGGCGGCGTCACGCCCAGGTGGCGGTAGGCCGCCAGCGTGGCGATGCGCCCGCGCGGCGTGCGCTGCAGGTAGCCCTGCTGGATCAGGTAGGGCTCGATCACGTCCTCGATGGTGCCCGGCTCCTCGCCGATGCTGGCCGCCACGTTGTCCAGCCCGACCGGGCCGCCGTCGAAGCGATGGATCACGGCTTCGAGCAGCTTGCGGTCCATCAGGTCGAAGCCCTGCGGATCGACGTCGAGCATGGCGAGCGCCTTGTGCGCGATGTCTTCGGTGATGCGGCCGTCGCCCTTCACTTCGGCATAGTCGCGCACGCGCCGCAGCAGGCGGTTGGCAATGCGGGGCGTGCCGCGCGAACGGCGCGCGATCTCGAAACCGCCGGCCGCGTCGGTGTCCACCTTGAGCAGGCCGGCGCTGCGCCGCACGATGCGCGCCAGTTCCTCGGGCGTGTAGAACTCCAGCCGCGCCACGATGCCGAAGCGGTCGCGCAGCGGGTTGGTGAGCATGCCGGCGCGGGTGGTGGCGCCCACCAGCGTGAAAGGCTGCAGGTCGAGCTTGATGCTGCGCGCCGCGGGGCCTTCGCCGATCATGATGTCGATCTGGTAGTCCTCCAGCGCGGGGTAGAGGATTTCCTCGACCACCGGGCTGAGCCGGTGGATCTCGTCGATGAAGAGCACATCGTTGGGCTCCAGGTTGGTCAGAAGCGCCGCCAGGTCCTTGGGCTTCTCGAGCACCGGCCCGGAGGTCTGGCGCAGGTTCACGCCCAGTTCGGCCGCGATGATGTGCGACAGCGTGGTCTTGCCCAGGCCTGGCGGGCCGAACAGCAGCACGTGGTCGAGCGCTTCCTTGCGCTTGCGCGCCGCGCCGATGAAGATCTCGAGCTGCTCGCGCACCTTGGCCTGGCCGACGTATTCGTCGAGCAGCTTGGGGCGCAGCGCCCGCTCGATGGCCTCTTCCTGGGGCGAAGAGGGGGCGGCGGACACCACGCGGGGCGCTGCAGGGGCGAAATCGTCGGTCTGGATGGTCATGAAATGAGGGGGTGCGACAGCAAGTTTAGTCCGAGCGCGCGCCGGGCCGCCCCAAGCAAGCGAGCGGCCCCCTCGGGGGGCAGCGAGGACACGAAGTGCCGAGCGTGGGGGCCACTCCCCACACTGGCAGAATGCTTCGGCCATATAACAAACGAGGGGAAGCCAGCACGTGTCGATCTACGAACTGAAACCCCGGTTCCAGGGGCTGCTGCGGCCGCTCGTCGGCCGCCTGCATGCCATGGGCATCACCGCGAACCAGGTCACCTTGGCCGCGTGCGTGGTTTCGGTCGCCCTCGGGCTCTGGCTTTTCTTCGCCGCACCCTCTCTGGCCGCCTTCGGGCTCATCCCGGCGTGGATGGCCGTGCGCATGGCGTTCAACGCCATCGACGGCATGCTGGCGCGCGAGCATGGCCAGCAAAGCCGACTCGGCGCCTTCCTCAACGAACTGACCGACGTGGTGTCCGATGCCGCGCTGTACCTGCCGTTTGCGCTGGTGCAGCCGTTCAGCCCGTTCTGGGTCGGCACGGTGATCGTGCTGGCGGGGCTGAGCGAATTCGCGGGCGCGCTGGGCCCCACGGTGGGTGCCTCGCGCCGCTACGACGGCCCGCTCGGCAAGAGCGACCGTGCCTTCGTGTTCGGCGCGCTCGGCCTCTATGTGGCACTGGGCTGGCCGCTGCCGGGCTGGACGGCGTGGCTGATGCCGCTTGCCGCAGTGCTCGTGGCCTGGACGGTGGTCAACCGCGTGCGCCACGCGCTGGCCGAAGCGGCGTAAACCCGCACACAACGAACAAACATAAATAGCGACAGGGATCCGATGACCGACCACAACACCAATCAACAACGCATTCCGCAGGAGCGCCAGTTCCGCACGCACGACGGCGAATCGCTCTTCTACCGGCACTGGCCGGCCACGGGTGCCACGCGCCGCGGCGCGATCGTGCTGTTTCACCGCGGCCACGAGCACGGCGCACGCATGGCGCACCTGGTCGACGAGCTGAATCTGCCCGACTTCGACTTCTTCGCATGGGACGCGCGCGGCCACGGCCGCTCGCCGGGCCAGCGCGGCTACAGCCCGAGCTTTGCAAGCTCGGTGCGCGACGTGCAGACCTTCGTCCAGCACATCGGCAGCGCGCACGGCGTGGCGGAACACGACATCCACGTGATTGCGCAGAGCGTGGGCGCCGTGCTGGTTGCAACCTGGGCGCACGACTACGCGCCCAAGGTGCGCGGGCTCACGCTGGCCCTCGCCGGCCTTCAAGGTCAAGCTCTACGTGCCGTTCGCGCGCGCCGGGCTGGGGCTGATGCACAAGCTGCGCGGCCTGTTCTTCGTCAACAGCTATGTGAAGGCGAAGTTCCTCACGCACGACCCCGAGCGCATCGCAAGCTACGAAAGCGATCCGCTGATCTCGCGGCCCATCGCGGTGAACATCCTGCTCGGCCTCTACGAAGCGGCCGACCGGGTGGTGGCCGACGCCAACGCGATCACGCTGCCGGTGCAATTGCTGATCTCAGGCGCGGACTGGGTGGTGCACCACAAGCCGCAGCACCAGTTCTTCGAACGTCTGGGCAGCGCGGTGAAAACCAAGCTGGAACTGCCGGGCTTCTTCCACGACACGCTGGGCGAGAAGGACCGGGCGCCCGCGGTGCAGGCCATCCGCGAGTTCATCCTGCAGCTGTTCGACCAGCCTCCCGCGCCGGTCGACCTGCGCGCCGCGCACCTGGGCGGCAACACCGCCGACGAGTCGCGCGCGCTGGCCGAGCCGCTGGCGCCGCTCTCGCTGCGCGGCGCCTACTGGGGGATGACGCGGGCCAGCCTGCGCCTGGGCGGCATGCTCTCGCGCGGCGTGAAGCTCGGGCACGACACCGGCTTCGATTCGGGCAGCACGCTCGACTACGTCTACCGCAACGAGCCGCAGGGCAAGGGCGCGCTGGGCCGCTCCGTTGACAAAACCTACCTGAACTCGATCGGCTGGCGCGGCATCCGGCAACGCAAGATCCATGTCGAGGAGCTGATCCGCATCGCCATGGAGCGCCTGGCCGAGATGCACCGCGAGGTGCGCGTGATGGACATCGCGGCCGGCCATGGCCGCTACGTGCTCGACGCGGTGCTTGCGAGCCCGGTCAAGGCCAGCTCGATCCTGCTGCGCGACTACAGCGACATCAACGTGCGCGACGGCCGCGCGCTCATTGCCGAGAAGGGCCTGGAAGACGTGGCGCAGTTCGTGCAGGCCGATGCCTTCGACCGCATCAGCCTGGCCACCGTGACGCCGCGCCCCACGCTCGCGGTGGTGTCGGGCCTCTATGAGCTGTTCCCCGACAACGAGATGGTGCGGCGCTCGCTCGCGGGCGTGGGCGATGCGGTGGAAGACCGCGGCTATCTGGTCTACACCGGCCAACCCTGGCATCCGCAGCTCGAAATGATTGCGCGCGCGCTCACCAGCCATCGCCAGGGCGAAGCCTGGGTGATGCGCCGCCGCACGCAGGCCGAGATGGACCAGCTGGTGGAGGAAGCGGGCTTCCGCAAGATCGACCAGCGCATCGACGAGTGGGGCATCTTCACCGTCTCGCTCGCGGTGAGGGTCGCGTGAGCTGCGGGCTTCGCGCCAGATGAAACACTGGCTGGCACAACGGCCCTGGAAGCGCGCCGCCGCATGGCTGGTGTTCCTGGGGCCGCTGTTCTATGCCACCTACGGCCTGGCCAACTGGTGGGCCACCACGCGCACGCAGGTGCCCTCGATGGCCTTCGAGTGGGAGCGGCAGCTGCCCTTCTGGGCCTGGACGATCTTTCCGTACTGGACCATCAACGTCTTCTATGCGCTCTCGCTCTTCTTGGCGCGCAGCAGGCACACGCTCGACCGGCACGCGCTGCGGCTCGTGAGCGCGACGCTCATCGCCTGCATCTGCTTCGTGATCTGGCCGCTGCATTTCAGCTTCGGGCAGCCGGCAGTCGAGGGTGCGCCGGCCTTCCTGTTCAACGCCCTGCGCGGCTTCGACCAGCCCTACAACCAGGCGCCTTCGCTGCACATCGCGCTGGCGGTGATCCTGTGGGACTGGTATCGCCAGTTCCTGCGCGCCGCATGGGCCAGGCTGGTGCTGCATGTGTGGGCGTTCGCGATCTGCGCCTCGGTGCTCACGACCTGGCAGCACCACTTCATCGACATTCCTACAGGCGCGCTGCTCGGGCTCTTCTGCGTCTGGCTCTGGCCGCTGGAGCGCACGGTTTCGATGCCGCGCGCCTGGCAATGCACGCGCGACGCGCAGCGCTGGAAGCTCGCGAGCTTCTACGCCGTGGGTGCGGTGCTGTTCCTTGCGGCGGCCATGCAGTTGGGCGGTGTTGCGCTGTGGCTCGCCTGGCCTTCGGCCTCGCTGGCGCTGGTGGCGCTCAACTACATCGGCTTTGGCGCCCGCGGCTTCCAGATGAACGGCCGGGGCCGCATGGGCTGGGCTGCGCGCTGGCTGCTCGCGCCCTATCGGCTCGGCGCGGCCGTCAACGCATGGCTCTGGACGCGCAGGCTGCCAGCTTCGGTCGAGGTGGTGCCGGGCCTGCTGCTCGGCCGTTTGCCGACGAAGGCCGAATGGATCGCTGCCGGCCGGCCCCGGCTCGTGAGCCTGTGCGCCGAACTGCAGATGCCGGGCGGCGTGCCGCATGCGCGCTGCGTGCCGATCCTCGACCTGACCGTGCCGCCGACCGTGCGGCTGCAGCGCGCGGCCGCGGTCATCGAGGGGCAGCGCCGCAATGCGGAAGGCGCGGCCGTGTGGGTGTGCTGCGCGCTGGGCTTTTCGCGCAGCGCCGCCGCCGTGATCGCCTGGCTGGGCCGCTACGGTGCGGTGGGCGGACTGGCGCAGGCCGAGGATGCCGTGCGCCTTGCGCGTCCGCAGATCGTGCTGCGACCCGCGTGGCGGATCTCGCTCGAGCCATTGGGCACCGCCGCGCCGGGAGCACCGCCTCATGACTGACAACGAGCGCGCCACCTGCGCCTCGCTGGCCGCGCTGCTGCGCGCCGCAGCGGTGCTGGCGGCGTGGGGCTTTGCACTCACATGCATTGCGGCGCTGGTGCTCGCGCTCACGCTGCGCTCGCTGTCGAGCACGGCCGCCATGGGGTTCGGCGCGGTGCTGGTGCTGGGCGCGCTCGAGCGCTATTTCGCGTTCAGGCTGCGCTTCGACCAGGCGCTGTTCGCCGATCTGGCGCGCGGCGCCATCGCATCGCTGGACGCGCTCGACACCGCGCTCGACCGGCTCGGCCTGCGCAACGCAGAGGCGTCGAAGGCCGTTCGCCCGCTCGATGACCGCGTGCAGGGCACCCGCCAACTCATGCAGCGTCATGCCATCGTGGTCGCCTGCCAGAGCGCGATGTTTCTGCTTGCCTTGATGACACAGGACCTCTCTTGACCGAAGAAGACGACAACAAAAATTACCGGCCCCAGAGCACGGTGCTGCGTCGCGCGCTGGCCGTGGTCGCGGGCCAGCTGATCATCGGCGCGGCCGGCCTCCTGACCGGCGTGCGCGCCATCTGGAGCGGCACCACGCCCAGGGCCGAGCAGACGCTCTACTTCGCCAACCACACGAGCCACGGCGACTTCGTGCTGCTGTGGGCCACGCTGCCGCCCGACCTGCGCGCGCTCACGCGGCCGGTGGCGGGGCAGGACTACTGGAATGCCTCGAAGCTGCGCCACTTCATCGGCGCCGACGTGTTCAACGCACTCATGATCCGGCGCGACGGCTCGGGCCAGGGCGAGAACCCGGTCGAGCAGATGAAGGCGGCGCTGGAGGGCGGCGACTCGCTCATCATGTTTCCCGAGGGCACGCGCAACACCGGCGACGAGATCCTGCTGCCGCTCAAGAGCGGCCTGTTCCACCTGGCGCGCGCCTGCCCCAATGTGCGGCTGGTGCCGGTGTGGATCGAAAACCTCAAGCGCGTGCTGCCCAAGGGCACGCTGGTGCCGATTCCGCTGGCGTGCACGGTGCGCTATGGCACGCCGATCCGGCTGGCCGAAGGTGAAGAAAAGGCGGTGTTCCTCGCGCGCGCACGCGCCGCCATGCTCGACCTGCGCCCCGAGTACGACCGCCTGCCAGAACAAGAAAAACCAGCAACGACGCCATGAACATCTCCCCTTCCACCCAGACCACGCTGCAGTTGTTCGGCGGCGTGGCCGGCGTGCTGATGCTCGCCTCGGCCATCGGCGCGCTGCTCAAGTGGCGCGTGGCATCGGGGCAGCCGAACTCGGTGATCGACAACCTCAATGCGCGCGTCAATGCGTGGTGGGTGATGGTGGCGGTGATCGGCCTGGCCTTTGCATTCGGCAAAGGCGGCGTGATCGTGCTGTTCTACCTGATCTCGTTCTATGCGCTGCGCGAGTTCATCAGCCTGGCCTACACGCGGCGCGGCGACCATCATGCGATTGCGGCGGCCTTCTACATCGGCCTGCCGGTGCAGTATTTCCTGGTGTGGATCGACTGGTACGGGCTCTATTCGATCTTCATCCCGGTTTACGCCTTTCTCGTGCTGCCGATTCTCGCGGCCGTGGGCGGCGACACGCAGCGCTTCCTGGAGCGCACTTCCAAGATCCAGTGGGGCCTGATGGTCTGCGTGTTCTGCATCAGCCACGTGCCAGCGCTGCTCACGCTGCAGATCCCCGGCTTCGAAGGGCGCAACCTGCTGCTGATCGCCTTCCTCGTGATCGTGGTGCAGGGCAGCGACGTGCTGCAGTACGTGTGGGGCAAGCTCTTCGGCAAGCGCAAGGTGGCGCCCGAGCTCTCGCCCTCCAAGACCTGGGAAGGCCTGGTTGGCGGCGTGGCGAGCGCCACCGCGCTCGGTGCGGCGCTCTCCTGGGCCACGCCGTTCAACCCCTGGCAGGCCGCGCTGATGGCGCTCACCATCTGCCTCATGGGCTTCTTCGGCGGGCTCGTGATGTCGGCCATCAAGCGCGACCGCGGCGTGAAGGACTGGGGCTCGATGATCGAGGGCCACGGCGGCATGCTCGACCGGCTCGATTCGGTGATCTTCGCGGCGCCGATCTATTTTCATGCGCTGCGCTACTGGTGGGTGCCATGAGCACAAGCAGCGCCAGCACGCGCGCAAGAAAGCCCGCGGCCGCCGAGCGCGTTGTGCACGACACGCCGGTCGAATGCACCAGCGCCGCCGCATGGGAGCGTTGGCTGAAACGCCACCATGCCACCGCGGCCGGCGTGTGGATCCGCATGGCCAAGAAGGCCAGCGGCATCGCCTCCATCGACCACCCCGAGGCGCTCGAGCTTGCGCTGTGCTACGGCTGGATCGACGGCCAGCGCAAGGGCGACGGCGAGCAGTATTTCCTGCAGCGCTTCACCCCGCGCACGCCGCGCAGCACCTGGTCGAAGATCAACCGCGACAAGGCCCTGAAGCTGATCGACGACGGCCGCATGCAGTCCGCCGGCCTGGCCGAAGTGGAGCGCGCCCGCGCCGACGGCCGCTGGGATGCAGCCTACGACGCCCAGAGCATCGCCACCGTGCCGCCCGACCTGCAGGCCGCGCTCGATGCCAACCGCAAGGCCGCCGCCTTCTTCGCCACCTTGGATTCACGCAACCGCTATTCGGTGCTGTTCCGCACCCAGGGCGCGAAGAAGCCCGAGACGCGGGCGAAGCGCATCGCGCAGTTCGTGGAAATGCTCGCGAAGGGCGAGAAGATCCATCCCTGAAGCAGGCCCGGCACCCTACTTCGCCAATGCTTTCAACGCCAGCTTGATCCCTTCGCTCACCGTCGCATCCTTCGGCAGCGCCTTGAGCGCGAGCGCGGCTTCCTTGTCGCTGTAGCCCAGCGCGACCAGCGCCTGCAGGATGTCGGCCTGCGCGTCCGAGGCCGCGTGCGCGGGCGTGCCGATGTCGGCGCCCAGCTTGCCCTTGAGCTCCAGCAGCAGCCGTTCGGCGGTCTTCTTCCCGATGCCCGGGATCTTCACGAGCCGGCCCAGCTCCTGCGTCGTGATCGCCTGCGACAGCTCGCCCACGCTCATGCCCGACAGCAGGCCGAGCGCGGTGCGCGGGCCTACGCCCGTGATCTTGATGAGTTGCCGAAAGGCCGCACGCTCCTCGGCGGTGCCGAAACCGTAGAGAATCTGCGCGTCCTCGCGCACCACGAAGTGCGTGAGCAGCGAAACGCGCTCTCCGGTGCCGGGCAGGTTGTAGAACGTGCTCATCGGCACATCGACCTCGTAACCGACGCCGTTGCAGTCCACCACCACCTGCGGGGGGTTGCGTTCGGCCAGGATGCCGGTGAGTTTGCCTATCATGGGTGCCCTTTTTCCTTGAAATGTCCGGCGTGATTCTGCGACACACCTTTGCTCCTCCCAACAACTCGCGCCTGGGCCACCTGTGCGGCCCGCTGGACGCGCACCTGCGCCGCATCGAGGAAGCCCTGGGGGTGAAGATCGCGCACCGCCACGAGCAGTTCAAGGTCGACGGCCCCAAGGCTCCCGCCCAGCGCGCAATGGACGTGCTGCAGGCGCTCTACGAGATCGCGCAGCGCCCGATCGACCCGGCCGTGGTGCAGCTCACGCTCGCGGGCGACGGCTCGATGAGCGACGAGGACTCGGCCATGCTGGTCACGCGCCGCGCGGACCTGCGCGCGCGCACGCCCACGCAGGCGCTGTACCTCGACAACATCGCCAAGCACGACATCACCTTCGGCATCGGCCCGGCCGGCACCGGCAAGACCTACCTCGCGGTGGCCTGCGCGGTCGATGCGCTGGAGCGCGCCGCGGTGCAGCGCATCGTGCTCACGCGCCCGGCGGTGGAAGCCGGCGAGCGGCTCGGCTTTCTGCCGGGCGACCTGACGCAGAAGGTCGACCCCTACCTGCGGCCGCTGTACGACGCGCTCTATGACCTGATGGGCTACGAGAAGGTGCAGAAGGCCTTCGAACGCAATGCGCTCGAAATTGCACCGCTGGCCTTCATGCGCGGACGAACGCTGAACAACGCCTTCGTCATCCTCGACGAGGCGCAGAACACCTCGGTCGAGCAGATGAAGATGTTCCTCACGCGCATCGGCTTCGGTGCCAAGGCGGTGGTGACGGGCGATGTGAGCCAGATCGACCTGCCCAAGCAGCAGCTGAGCGGCCTCATCGACGCCGAGCGCGTGCTCAGGCGCGTGAACGGCATTTCGATCACGCACTTCACCAGCGCCGACGTGGTGCGGCATCCGCTGGTGGCCAAGATCGTCGATGCCTACGACGGGCAACGCAAGCGCGCCGGAGCGCATTGAGATGGCGCTGCCCGCACTGTCCCTTTCGCTGCAGTTCGCGCGCTTCAAGGGCGTCGAACGGCACCGCGCCGCGCTGCCGCGCCACAGCGTGACGCGCTGGATCCGCCATGCACTCGAGATCGACGCGGAGATCACGGTGCGCATCGTCGACGCCGAGGAAGGCCAGCGCCTGAACCGCGAGTTCCGCGGCAAGGACTACGCGACCAACGTGCTGACCTTCGACTATGCCCAGAGCCCGATGGTGATGGCCGATCTGGTGTTGTGCGCGCCGGTGGTCGCGAGCGAGGCGAGGGAACACCGCAAGACCTTGGCCGCCCACTACGCGCACCTGCTGGTTCACGGCACGCTGCATGCGCAAGGGTGGGACCACGAGACCGGCGAGGCCGACGCCGAGGCCATGGAAGCGCGCGAGATCGAGATCCTCGCGGGCCTTGGCATCCGCAATCCGTACGGACGGTGAGGCCCGCGCGCGGCGCTACGCCATCTGCAGCGGGATGGTGACCGGCCCGTCGTTGACCAGGTGCACCTGCATGTCGGCGCCGAACTCGCCCGTTGCCACCACCGGGTGTGCGGCGCGGGCCAGCGCCACAAAATAGTCGTAGAGCCGCCGCCCCTCGTCGGGCGCCGCCGCCTGCGTGAAGCTGGGCCGGTTGCCGCCGCTCACGTCGGCGGCCAGCGTGAACTGGCTCACCACCAGCAGGCCGCCGCCGATGTCCTGCACGCTGCGGTTCATCTTGCCCGCCTCGTCGGAAAAGATGCGCAGCTTCAACAGCTTGGCCAGCATGCGGTCGGCCATCGCATCGGCATCGCCGCGCTCGGCGCACAGCAGGACGAGCAGGCCGGCGCCGATCGCGCCGACGGTCTGCCCGGCGATGTCGACACGCGCGCTGGCCACGCGCTGGACGACGGCTTTCATGCTGCTTCTTCCTCGGCTCGTGGACCGCGGGCTTCCATGCCCAGCGGCAGCAGCTGGATGGTCACGCGCAGGCCCGGCACGGCGTCCATCAGCGCCTGTTCCAGCTCATCGCGCATCGCGGCGGCATGCTGCAGCGTCCACTCGCCGGGCACATGCATGTGCAGGTCGGCGAAGCGGCGCTGGCCCGCGCGCCGCGTCACCATGTCGTCGAAGCGCATGCGCGTGCCTTCCGGCATCCGTGCGGCGAACTGGTCGAGCGTGGTGCGCAGCGTGGCAATGGTTTCGGGGTCGAGGGCCTCGTCCATCAGCCCCTGCGACGAGCGCCACACCAGCCTGACGCCTTCGCGCACGATGTTGAGCGCCACGCCAATGGCCAGCACCGGGTCGAGCCAGAGCCAGCCGCTGAAGTGCACCGCCACGATGCCGACCACCACCCCGGCCGAGGTCCACACGTCGGTCATCAGATGCCGCGCATCGGCTTCGAGCGCAATCGAGCGGTGCGTTCGCGCGGCGCGGAACAGCGCAAAAGCCAGGGCCGCATTGAAGCCCGAACTCACCACCGAGAGCCCGAGCCCCCAGCCCAGCTGCTCCAGCGGCTGCGGCGAAAGCAGCCGCTGCACCGAAACCCAGAGGATGGCGGCTGCGGCGCCGACGATCAGGATGCCCTCGAAGCCCGAGGAGAAATACTCGGCCTTGTGATGGCCGTAGGGATGGTCCTCGTCGGCCGGCCGCGAGGCGATGGTCACCATTGCGAGGGCGAACATCGCGCTGGCAAGGTTGACGAACGACTCCATTGCATCGGAGATCAAGCCCATCGAGTTCGTCACATAGCCCGCCAGGCCCTTGAGCAGGATGGTGACGAGCGCAACCGCAATGGAAACACGAAGCAGCGTCTTGGGCGTGAAAGTCATGCGGGGAAGGCGTAGGCGATAAAAGTCGGCAAGAATGCGGCAAAGGTCCGCATCCGCGATCGAATTATCGAGCGCGGACTCCATCTGCCGACTCGATGTATTTAGTATTTGTGGCACCGCGAAACATTCGCAGAAGAACGATGATGAAAAAAATCCTGATCGCCGTGGGGGGCTTCGCCTTCTGGGGCGCAGCGGCGTTGGCTCAAGCACAGGCGCCTTCGCGTCCTGCAGGCTCCGTCCCCACTGCAGAACCTCAGGCGGGATTCGTGAAATCGGTGCGGGGCAGCGTGCAGCTGCTCAGCACCGCCGGCACGCCCCGCGCGGCCAACGCCGGCGACGCGCTGGCGGCCGTGGACCGCATCGTGACCGGTCCCGATTCTTCCGCTTCCGTGGTCTTGCGCGACGACACGACGCTGGTGGTCGGGCCTTCGTCGCGGCTGGACCTGAAGGAATTCCATTTCAACGCCACCACGCACGAAGGTGGCGTGCTCGTTTCGCTGCTGCGGGGCTCCATGCGCATGATCACCGGCCTGATCGGCAAGACCAATCCCGACGCGATACGGGTGGAGACGCAAACCGCCACCATCGGCATTCGCGGAACCGACTTCATCGTGCAGACCGACGGCCAGCCATGAGGAAGATGACGACGGACCGGGCTTTCCTTGTCGTTGCCGTGCTGGTCACTGCGCTGCTTGCCGCATGTTCGACGCCGGGCACCCGCGTGGTGCTGCTGCCCCAGGCGGATGACAAACCTTCCGCCGTGATCGTGCGCGCGAACGATGGCGAAGAAGTTCTTTCCCGGCCTTACCAGCGTGCAACGGCCGCGGTCGGTGCTTCCGGCGCGCCGGTGGTCGACCAGGCCGACCCCGCCAGGGTGCAGGCGGACCACAAGATCCTGTTCGACATGCGGCCGCCCGCGCCGCAGCGCTACACGGTGTATTTCGAAGTTGGCGGCACCACGCTCACGCCGGCGTCGCAACAGGTCATGAACGAGGCGCTGACTGCCGCGCAAACGCGCAGCGGCAGCGACATCGTGGTGACCGGGCACACCGACACCAAGGGCGCACTCGAGCAGAACGACATGCTCTCGCAGCGGCGCGCGCAGGAAGTGGCGCAGCTTTTCGTGGAGCGGCAGTTTCCGTCGGCGCGGATCGAGGCCGTGGGCCGCGGCGAGCGCGAACCCGCGGTACCCACCGCCGACGAGGTGGACGAGCCGCGCAACCGGCGCGTCACCATCGAAGTCCGGTGACAGGGCCGCGGACCAGCGCCGTCAGCTGACGGTCACGCGCGCAAACTTGCGCTTGCCGACCTGCACCACATAGCTGCCCGCGGGCAGCTTGAGCGCCTTGTCGCCGATCACCACGGAGTCGACGCGCACGCCGCCACCGTCGATCAGCCGGTTGCCTTCGGAGGTCGAGGGCGCGAGGCCGGCCTGCTTGAGCAGCTGGGCAATGCCCAGCGGCGCACCTGCCAATGACAGCTCGGGAATGTCGTCGGGCACGCCGCCTTTGCTGCGGTTGATGAAGTCCTGTTCCGCCGCCTCGGCCGCCGCCGCGCTGTGGAAGCGCGCGGTGATTTCCTTGGCCAGTGCCACCTTCGCATCCTTGGGATTGCGGCCGGCCGCGATCTCTGCCTTGAGCGCCTCGATCTGCCCCAGCGACTGGAAGCTCAGCAGCGTGTACCAGCGCCACATCAGCTCGTCGGAGATCGACAGCACCTTGGCAAACATGGTGTTGGCGTCTTCGCTGATGCCGATGTAGTTGTTCTTGCTCTTGGACATCTTCTCGATGCCATCGAGCCCTTCCAGCAGCGGCATAGTGAGTATGCACTGCGGCTCTTGACCGTATTCCTGCTGGAGATGGCGGCCGACGAGCAGGTTGAACTTCTGGTCGGTGCCGCCGAGTTCGAGGTCGCTCTTCAACGCCACCGAGTCGTAGCCCTGCATCAGCGGATAGAGGAATTCGTGCACCGAGATCGACTGGCCGGCGTTGAAGCGCTTGTTGAAGTCGTCGCGCTCCATCATCCGCGCCACCGTGTACTTGGCCGCGAGCTGGATCATGCCGCGGGCGCCCAGCGGGTCGCTCCACTCGGAGTTGTAGCGGATCTCGGTCTTTTCGGGGTCCAGCACCAGGCTGGCCTGCCGGTAGTAGGTCTGCGCGTTGGCTTCGATCTGCTCGCGTGTCAGCGGCGGACGCGTGCTGTTGCGGCCCGAGGGGTCGCCGATGGTGGTCGTGAAGTCGCCGATCAGGAAGATGACGCGGTGCCCCAGGTCCTGCAGCTGCCGCATCTTGTTGAGCACCACCGTATGGCCGATGTGGATGTCCGGGGCGGTCGGATCGAGCCCCAATTTGATGCGCAGCGGCGTTCCGGTGGCTTCCGAGCGCTGGAGCTTGCGCACCCATTCGTCCTGGGGGAGCAGTTCGTGGGTGCCCCGGAGCGATATTTCGAGCGCTCGTCTTACACCATCCGAGAGGCTTGTGGATGTAACAGATTCGGCATTCATAGGCTTTTTCAGCTGATTTTCAGGTTGCCGAAGCTATACTCAGCCCGACTTTTCTTGCGCCGAATTCTAAGCGGCGCTTTTTTCCGCACCGTCCTGCCGCCCTGTCCGTCCTGGGCTTTGCAGCGCGGATTTGCAGAACCTGAGCTGGAATTCACAGTTTGATCAACGGCATTCTCGCCGCCGAGGAGCTACTTGCTTCTCGCGTGGCCTATACATTCCGGACCTATCCCAAGCAGATCACCGCGCTCATCGCGGCTGCCTTGCTGAGCGCCGGAACCCTGGCGGTGGCCTCCCTGGGCCCCGACGCTTCCGACCTCCCCGTCAAGCAGGTCCTCGAGGCGACTGCTCCACTGTCTTTCGCCCAACAGAGCGAATCGCTGGAAAACTTCAGCTTCACGCTGTTTCGCACCGATATCACGCGCTCCAGCGACACGGCCGAGGCCCTGCTGAAGCGCCTGGGCATTTCCGATCCGGCCGCCACGGCTTTCGTGCGCGGCAGCAGTGAAGCCCGCAATGCCCTGTTCGCGCGCGCAGGGCGCACCGTCACGGCCGAGGCTACGCAGGAAAACGAACTCAAGAAACTGAGCGCCCGCTGGATTCCCGATGGCGATGGCGGCTTCAAGCGCTTCGTCATCGAGCGCACGCCGGTCGGCTTCGTGGCGCTCACCGAACGCGACACGCTGACGCCGGGCACGCGCCTGGCCAGCGGCACCATCCGCACCTCGCTGTTCGCCGCCACCGACGACTCCCGCGTGCCCGACGCAGTCGCCAGCCAGCTGGCCGACATCTTCGCGGGCGACGTCGACGTGCGCGCGCTGCGCAAGGGCGACCGTTTCGCCGTGGTGTACGAAACCTTCGAGGCCGACGGCCAGGCGCTGCGCAGCGGCCGCGTGCTCTCGGCCGAGTTCGAGAGCGGCGGCAAGGTGCACCAGGCCGTGTGGTTCCAGCCTGCGGGTCAGAAGGGCAGCTACTACCGCCCGAATGGCGACAGCCTGCGCAAGGCTTACCTGAGCTCGCCGGTCGAGTTTTCGCGCGTGTCGAGCGGCTTCGCGATGCGCATGCACCCGATCCTCAACAGCTGGCGCCAGCACAATGGCATCGATTTCGCAGCCCCCACGGGCACCGCGGTGCGCAGCGTCGGCGACGGCACGGTCGATTTCGCCGGCACGCAAAACGGCTACGGCAACATCGTCATCATCAAGCACCGCAACAACCAGCAGACGGCCTACGCCCATCTGAGCCGCATCAACGTCAAGGCCGGCGAGAGCATCACCCAGGGCCAGACGGTCGGCGCCGTGGGCTCCACCGGCTGGGCCACGGGCCCTCACCTGCACTTCGAATTCCGCGTGAACGGCGAGTACCAGGACCCCACTTCCATCGCGCAAGAGGGCGGCGCCCCCATCACCGCGGCACTGCGCCCGGCCTTCGAGCGCATGGCGGTCGGTGCGCGCACCGAGCTGGCTGCCGCGTTCTCGGTCATTCAGGCCAGCGCGGACTGAGCCCCGCGCGGCACCCAGCGCGCGGCTCGCCTCCCATTCTGCGATGGTCGCCGAACTGTTCATCGGCCTGATGTCCGGCACCTCGCTCGACGGGGTCGATGGCGTCCTGGCCGATTTCGCGGGCGGCCGCATCGCCGTGCGGGCCTATGCCACGGCGCCCTTTCCCGCAGCGCTGCGGGCCGAGCTGATGGCGCTCAACACCCCCGGCGACAACGAACTTCACCGTGCCGCGCTGGCCGGCAACGGCCTGGCCCGGATCTACGCCGGCGTGGCCAATCAGCTCCTGGCGGACAGCGGCGTTCCCGCAGGCCAGGTGACCGCCGTCGGCGCGCACGGGCAAACGGTGCGCCACCGGCCCACCGAGTTCGACGGCGTCGGCTACACCCTGCAGGTCAACAATCCCTCGCTGCTGGCCGAATTGACCGGCATCGACGTGGTCGCGGACTTCCGCAGCCGCGACCTGGCGGCAGGCGGACAGGGCGCACCGCTGGTGCCGGCCTTCCACCGCGCGCTGTTCGCACGGGCGGGCGAATCCGTGGCGGTGCTGAATATCGGCGGCATTTCCAACCTGAGCCTGCTGCTCGCAGCCGATGCACCGGGAGACCCGGCGGTGCTTGGTTTCGACTGCGGCCCCGGCAATGCCTTGATGGACCACTGGTGCCAGCTTCATACGGGCCAGCCCTTTGACCGGGGCGGGCAATGGGCGGCGAGCGGGCAGGTCCTGCCCGAACTGCTCGCGCGGCTTCAGGCCGATCCGTATTTTTCGAAGCCACCTCCCAAGAGCACCGGCCGCGACCTGTTAAATCCCGCGTGGCTTTCCGCCTGCCTGGGCCCGGCCGCGGGCGCGGCGCCTGCCGACGTGCAGGCCACGTTGACCGAGTTCACCGCCAGCGTTTGTGCAGCTGAGGTTCTTCGCTACGGAAACAATAGCAATCTGCTGATCGTGTGCGGTGGCGGGGCGCTGAATGATCATCTGCTCGAGCGTCTGCGCGCACACTTGCCCGGCGTGGAAGTGGCCGCGTCCACGGCACATGGGCTGCCTCCGCTGCAGGTCGAGGCCGCGGCTTTCGCCTGGCTGGCCCGAAGCACGGTGCGGCGCGAAGCCGGCAACCTGGCCAGCGTGACCGGCGCAAGGGGCGGCCGCGTGCTCGGAGCGGTCTACCCCGCCTGAGCACGCAGGCCGTCACCCCTGGCCTGAAACCTCCGGCTGCGCAGGATGCACCGCGCGCACCTCTGCCGGCAAATACCAGAAGATCAGCGCGGAAGCGATCGTGACCAGCCCCATGCTCGCAAAGGTGGCCTGGAACGCGTCGAGCGTCTGCTTCGCCGTCTCCTGGCCGAAAACGCTGCTGTAGCCGGCCAGCACCGCGCTCGCAGCCGCCACGCCGAGGCTCATTGCAAGCATCTGGACCATCGACAGCAGGCTGTTGCCGCTGCTGGCCATGCCGCCGTCCAAGTCCTTCAGCGTGATGGTGTTCATGGCGGTGAACTGAAGCGAGTTGACGGCGCCGAAGACCAGCAATTGCAGGATGTGCAGCGCCACCGGCTGGTCCGGGCCGGTCAGGCCGAAACTGGCCATCGCGAGCCCCACCAGGACGGTATTGGCCACCAGCACCTTCCGGTAGCCATGGTGGGTGATCAGCGGGGCCGCGAAACGCTTCATGGCCATGCCGGCCAGCGCGATCGGCAGCATCATGAGCCCCGCCCGAAGCGGTGAATAGCCCAGCGACACCTGCAGCAGCAAGGGCACGAGAAACGGCATGCAGCTGCTCCCGAGCCGCGAGAAGAGGTTGCCGAGCAAGCCGATGCTGAGCGTGGGCACGCCGAAGAGCGAGGGCGAGAACAGCGGCTCTGGCCGGCGCGCGGCATGCAGCCAATAGGCCACCACGCTCGCAAAGCCGAACACCAGCAGCAGCAGCACGCTGACCTGGCGCAGCCCCGCGCCGGAAACGCCGTCGAGCGCCAGCGAGATCGCAACCATGCCGAAGGCCAGCATTGCGTAGCCCGCGCCGTCGAAGCGCCGCTCGACAGCCCCGCGCAGGTCGGGCATGAAGCGCAGCGTTGCCAGGCAGCCCGCCAATCCCACGGGCACGTTGATCAGGAAGATCCAGTGCCAGGAGGCGTACTGCACCAGCCAGCCACCCAGCGTGGGGCCGAGCAATGGGCCGATCAGCCCTGGAATGGCGACAAAGCTCATCGCCTGCAGGAACTCGCCGCGCGGCACGGTGCGCAGCAGGGCCAGTCGCCCCACAGGCAGCAGCAAGGCGCCGCCCAGGCCCTGCACCACCCGCGCAGCCACCAATTGCCCCACGCCCACCGACAGGGCGCACAGGACGGACCCGATGACGAACAGCACAATGGCCGAGAAGAACACGCGCCGGGTGCCGAACCGGTCGGCGATCCAGCCAGAGGCCGGAATCAGCATCGCCATGGTGAGCGCGTAGGCCACCACCACCGACTGCATGCGCAGCGGGCTTTCGCCCAGGCTGGCCGCCATGGCCGGCAGCGCGGTGTTGATGATGGTCGCGTCGAGCGTCTGCATGAAGAAGCCGACCGCCACGAGCCAGAGCAGGCTCTTGCGTGCAGGATCGATGGCCGTTGCGGCGAGGGTCATGAAATGGCGGGAAAGAAGAGAAAGGCGCCGGGCAGCAAAAAGCCGCCCGAAGGCGGCTTTCCTTAAAGAACGAATGCTGGTGACAGCATCAGCCGGGCGTCAGGCCGAGAAGCTCGATCCGCAGCCGCAGGTGCTGGTGGCATTCGGGTTCTTGATCACGAACTGGGCGCCCTGCAGGTCTTCCTTATAGTCGATCTCGGCGCCGACCAGATACTGGTAGCTCATGGCATCGATCAGCAGCGACACGCCGTTCTTGGTCATGGTGGTGTCGTCTTCGTTCGTGATTTCATCGAAAGTGAAACCATATTGGAAGCCCGAGCACCCGCCGCCCTGCACGAACACGCGCAGCTTGAGGTCGGGATTGCCCTCTTCGGCGATCAGGTCGGCCACCTTGGCGGCCGCGCTGTCGGTGAAGACGATCGGTTCGGGCATCTGGGTCTGGATGTTTTCGGCAACAGCGCTCATGGGGGGTAACTCCTTGGGGGCCGAACATGCGGCCAATGGACCAATGCTACTGCAATGCCGCATTCCTGGCTGGCAGGCGGCAGCGAGCACCCAATGCAAGTGGGGTCGAACACACACCCGCCAAGGGCGCGGCAATGAAAAAGCCGCCCGAAGGCGGCTTTGTTCGCAGCGAACAGGATCAACGCTTGCTGAACTGCTTGCGGCGGCGTGCAGAGTGCAGACCGACCTTCTTGCGCTCGACTTCACGTGCATCGCGCGTGACGTAGCCAGCCTGGCTCAACGCCGGCTTGAGGCTTGCGTCGTAGTCGATCAACGCACGGGTGATGCCGTGGCGCGTTGCGCCGGCCTGGCCCGATTCACCACCGCCGTTGACGTTGACCATGACATCGAAAGCTTCGAGGTTGTTGGTCAGCACCAGGGGCTGCTTGGCAATCATGATCGAGGTTTCGCGGCCGAAGAACTCTTGGATGTCCTTGCCGTTGACCGTGATCTTGCCGGTGCCTTTTTTCAGAAACACACGGGCGACGCTCGATTTGCGACGGCCGGTGCCATTGTTCCATTCACCAATCATTCTCAAGGCTCCTTACAGTTCCAGCACTTTGGGCTGTTGGGCGGTATGCGGGTGCTCAGCGCCACCGTACACCTTGAGTTTCTTGATCATCGCGTAACCAAGCGGGCCCTTGGGCAGCATGCCCTTGACAGCCTTTTCCAGGGCACGGCCCGGGAACTTGTTCTGCATGTCGCGGAAGTTCGTCGCCGTGATACCGCCCGGGTAGCCCGAGTGACGGTAGTACACCTTGTCGATCGACTTGGCGCCGGTGACGCGCAGTTGCGCGGCGTTGATGATGACGATGAAGTCACCGGTATCGACGTGAGGCGTGTAAATGGCCTTGTGTTTGCCGCGCAAACGGAGAGCAACTTCGCTGGCTACTCGTCCGAGGACCTTGTCGGTCGCGTCAATCACAAACCACTCGTGCGTCACGTCAGCGGGCTTGGCGCTGAACGTTTTGGTCATGAGTTTTTCTCTTGAAAAGAGGGTTTGGCGAGCCCTTTTCCACGGTCGGCGTTCCTCTGACGGGAATCTCTTAGGTGGGTTTGCACATGCCCCCAGGGCGGTGGTGTGTCTTCGCCGCGGGGCTACAAAAACGCTGCGAAGCCTGCGATTATACGAAGAATCGGCCAATCCGGGCAAATTCGAGCCGACCGCCCGCCCAAGCCGTTACCATTGACCCCATGTTCAGTTACCGCCACGCGTTCCATGCCGGCAACCACGCCGACGTGCTCAAGCACACGGTCCTGATTGCCACGCTCGACCACCTGCTCGAAAAAGAAGCAGCGCTGACCGTGGTCGACACCCACGCCGGCGCCGGCCTGTACCGGCTCGACGGCGACTACGCCGGCACCAGCGGCGAGGCCGCCGAAGGCGTGCTGCGCCTGCTGGCCGACAAGAAAGCAGCTGCTTCGCCGGCCCCTGCTGCAAAGTCCGCTACCAAAAAGGTAGCACCCGAAGCCGAGGCGCCCCTGGCCGACGCGATTGCACGCTACCTGAGCGTGATCCACGACTTCAACCCCAAGGGCGGCGCCCGCATCTATCCCGGCTCGCCTTTCATCGTGCATCACCTGCTGCGCGACCACGACAAGCTCAAGCTGTTCGAACTGCACCCGACCGATGCCCGCACGCTGGACGCCAACATCGCCCAGCTCGAGGCAGGCCGGCAGATCGCGGTGCTGCGCGAAGACGGCTTCGGCAGCGCCACCAAATTCCTGCCGCCGCCCTCGCGGCGCGCGCTGGTGCTGATGGATCCGAGCTACGAGATCAAGAGCGACTACGGCCGCGTGCTCGACTTCGCGGCCGAGGCGCTCAAGCGCTTTGCCACCGGCACCTACGCCATCTGGTACCCGATCATTCCGCGCCCCGAGGCGCACGACCTGCCACGGCGGCTCAAGACCCTGGCCACCAAGGCCGGCAAGCCCTGGCTGCACGCCACGCTGACGGTGAAGTCGAGCAAGCTGACCACCACGCCGACGGGCGAAACCCAGCGTCCGGGCTTGCCCGCCAGCGGCATGTTCCTGATCAACCCGCCCTATACGCTGAAGCCGCTGCTGGCTGCCGCCCTGCCCCAGCTGGTCGAGCGGCTGGCCCAGGACCGGCACGCCACCTTCTCGCTCGACGCGGGCGGCTAGCCTCCTGCGGGCCTTCTTCCGGGCTCATCGGCGGCGGCGCGGCGGCACCTTCACCTGGCGACGTGCAGGTGCCGGAGCTTGCGCCTGCGCCTCGCCCTCTTCCACCTCGGAGCCACCGCAGCGCATGCCCTCGCGGTCGATGATCGTCAGCGCCACCTGCTTGATGCCGAGCCCGATCAGCCCGATGCGCTCGGCCGCGGCGCGGCTCAGGTCGATGATGCGGCCCTGTGCATAAGGCCCCCGGTCGGTGATGCGCACCAGCACCTCGCTGCCGTTGACGAGGCTGCGCACGCACACGCGGGTATTGAACGGCAGGGTCTTGTGGGCCGCCGTCATGGCCATCATGTCGAAGCGCTCGCCGCTCGCGGTCTTGCGCTGGTGGAACTGAATGCCGTACCAGGAGGCTCCGCCGCGCTCGAAGATATCGCGCGGGCCGCCGTCCCCGGGCACGCCGTCGTCGGGCTCGCCGGTACCCGATACCGCGAGGTCATAGCGGACCGAAGGCACGTTCGATCGCGCCGGCGCGCCCGGCGGAACTGCCAGCTGGCGCGGCAGGGGCAGGAGCTTGGCGTCCTTGTCGGCCGGCCCGCCCTCGGTGGCCGGCGGCATGGCGCAGCCGGCCAGCACGCAGGTTGTCGCGACCAGCGCAACGCGAAGCGAAGTGAGCAGCCGATGGCCCGCTTCAGGACGCCACCCCTTCAACCGAGGCGCTCCAGTACAGCCAGCGTGGCCGCCGACTGGTTCATCGTGTAGAAGTGCAGCGCCGGTGCGCCGCCATCGCGCAGGCGCGCGCAGAGGTCGGTCACCACGTCGAGGCCAAACGCCTTGATGGAGGCCGTGTCGTCGCCGAAGCCCTGCAGCCGCAGGCGGATCCAGCGCGGGATCTCGGCGCCGCAGGCATCCGAGAAGCGCATGAGCTGCGTCGAGCTGGTGATCGGCATGATGCCCGGCACGATCGGCGTGTCGAGCCCGAGCTTGCGGGCGTCGTCGACAAAGCGGAAATACGCCTCGGGGCTGAAGAAATACTGCGTGATCGCCGAATCGGCCCCGGCCTTCACCTTGGTGGCGAAGGCCTGCAGGTCAGCCTCGGGCGAGCGGGCCTGCGGGTGCACCTCGGGGTAGCAGGCCACCTCGATGTGGAAGTCGCGCCCGGTCTCTTCGCGGATGAAGGCCACGAGGTCGCTCGCATAGAGGAACTCGCCGCCGATGCCGTAGCCGCTCGGCAGGTCGCCGCGCAGGGCGACCAGGCGCTTGACGCCCATCGCCTTGAGCTCGGCCAGCTGCTCGCGCACGGTGGCGCGCGTGGCGCCGATGCACGAGAAATGGCTCGCGGCGTCCACGCCCTCGGACAGGATCTCCTGCACCGCACCGAAGGTGCCCTGGTGCGTGGAACCGCCCGCGCCGTAGGTCACCGAGCAGAACTCGGGCTTGCGCACATACAGCTGCTGGCGCACTGCGCGCAGCTTGACCGCGCCTTCAGGCGTCTTGGTCGGAAAGAATTCGAAGCTCAGCGGAAGGCGCACCTGCGTCTCCTTAAGAACCGTTCGCCTGGTCTTGCTCCGCGCGAACGGCGTGAATGAAAAACTCGCGGTTGCCGTCGCCGCCGGCAATCGGGCTGTCGAACCACTGCAGCACGCGCAGTTCGAGCGCCTCGCAGGCATCGCGCAGGCGCTTCTCGACCACCGCGTACATCGACGGGTCGCGCACGATGCCGCCCTTGCCGACCTGCCCCGGCTGCAGCTCGAACTGCGGCTTGACGAGCATCAGCAGGTGGCCGTCGCCGGCCAGGAACGGCACCACGGCCGGCAGCACCAGCGTGAGCGAGATGAACGACAAGTCGCCGACGATCAGGTCGAAGCGCAGTTCGGAAGGCTCTTCGCCCTCTTCGTGCAGATCGTCCGGCGACAGCGCACGCGCATTGACGCCTTCGATGGCCACCACGCGCTCGTCCTCGCGCAACTTCGCATGCAGCTGCCCATGGCCGACATCGACGCCCACCACCTTTGCGGCACCGCCTTGCAGCAGGCAGTCGGTGAAGCCGCCGGTCGACTGGCCCACGTCGAAGCACAGCTTGCCGGCGGCATCGATGCCGCTGGCCGCCAGCGCGCCTTCGAGCTTGAGCCCGCCGCGCGAGACGTAGCGCGCCTCGGCCGCATCGTCGAGTTCGACCTCGGCGGCCTCGGGCACCTCGTCGCGGTTCTTCACGACCGCGCGCCACGCGTCCGCGGTACCCGCATCGCGCCAGCGCATGCCGCCGGCAATCAGCCGCACGGCCTGCGAACGCGACGCGGCGAGGCCGCGCTCCACCAGCAATTGATCAGCGCGCATCAGTACCGGTACGTGTCCGCCTTGTACGGACCCGCCTTGTCGACGCCGATGTAGGCGGCCTGCTCGTCCGTCAGTTCGGTGAGCATCGCGCCGACCTTCTTCAGGTGCAGGCGCGCAACCTTCTCGTCGAGGTGCTTGGGCAGCACGTAGACCTTGCCGGCCTGGTAGACATCGGGCTTGGTGAACAGCTCGATCTGGGCAATGGTCTGGTTCGCGAACGAGGACGACATCACGAAGCTCGGATGGCCCGTGCCGCAGCCCAGGTTCACGAGGCGGCCCTTGGCCAGCAGGATGATCTTCTTGCCGTCCGGGAAGGTGATGTGGTCGACCTGCGGCTTGATCTCTTCCCACTCGTACTTCTCGATCGACGCGACGTCGATCTCGTTGTCGAAGTGGCCGATGTTGCAGACGATGGCCTGGTCCTTCATCTTCGCCATGATGTCGTGCGTGATGACGTCCTTGTTGCCGGTGGTGGTCACGAAGATGTCGGCCTTGTCGGCGGCATATTCCATCGTGACGACCTTGTAGCCTTCCATCGCGGCCTGAAGCGCGTTGATGGGGTCGATCTCGGTGACCCACACCTGCGCGCTCAGTGCGCGCAGCGCCTGGGCCGAGCCCTTGCCCACGTCGCCGTAGCCGGCCACGCAGGCCACCTTGCCGGCGATCATGACGTCGGTTGCGCGCTTGATGCCGTCCACCAGCGATTCGCGGCAGCCGTACAGGTTGTCGAACTTGCTCTTGGTGACCGAATCATTCACGTTGATGGCGCGGAACAGCAGCGTGCCCTTGGCGCTCATCTCGTTCAGGCGGTGCACGCCGGTGGTCGTTTCCTCGGTCACGCCGATGATCTCGGCCGACTTGCGGGTGTACCAGGTCGGATCGACCGCCAGCTTGGCCTTGATGGCCGCGTAGAGAATGCGCTCTTCTTCGCTGGTGGGCTTGGCGAGCACGCCCAGGTCCTTCTCGGCGCGCTGGCCCAGGTGCATCAGCAGCGTGGCGTCGCCGCCGTCGTCCAGGATCATGTTCGGGCCTTCGCCCTGCGAACCCTTGGGGCCGAAGTCGAAGATGGCATGGGTGTAGTCCCAGTAGTCCTTCAGCGACTCGCCCTTGATCGCGAACACCGGCGTGCCGGCGGCGGCAATCGCGGCGGCGGCGTGGTCCTGCGTCGAGAAGATGTTGCACGAGGCCCAGCGCACGGTGGCGCCCAGTGCCTGCAGCGTTTCGATCAGCACCGCCGTCTGGATCGTCATGTGCAGCGAGCCCGTGATGCGCGCGCCCTTGAGCGGCTGCGCCTTCGAGAACTCCTCGCGGATGGCCATGAGGCCGGGCATTTCGGTTTCCGCAATGCGGATTTCCTTGCGGCCCCAGGCGGCCAGCGAAAGGTCGGCAATCGCCTGGTCGGCGGAAGAAACGGGGGTGGGCTTGAGAACAGCGCTCATGAGAACTCCAACAAAACTAGTTTGAAAGGTGCCACTGCGTTCGGGGGAAAAGACTCACCGCGAGAACAGCGGGTGAGCGTGGTTGCGATGTGTGGTCCGAGCCTCACGCCTGGCGGCGCTGCAACGCTCCTCGGAACGGCGGATTGTAAACGGGACGGCGAGGCGAGCCAATCGCCGGGGAATCCCACATGCCGGAAAGCGCGTTTCGCATCCGGGGCGTAAATTGACCTGCTCTCAACCACGGAAGTTCCTCCCATGCTCGTCAGAATCTCCCCGGTCTTGCTGGCCTCGGCCGTTCTTCTTGCCGCCGGCGCGCCGGTCCTGGCCTCCGCACAGGCAGCCCCCGACCCCGTGCGCATCCGCGGCACCATCGTGCGCATCGATGCCAGGACCCTCGTGGTCCAGGACCGCGGCGGCGAAGTCGTCAGCCTCGTTCGGCCGGCCGACATGGCCGTGTCGGAGGTCTATCCGATCAAGCTGTCCGACATCAGGCAGGGCAGCTTCATCGGCACCGCCGCCATGCCGCAGGCCGACGGCACGCAGAAGGCGCTCGAGGTGGTGGTGTTCCCCGAGGCCGCGCGCGGCACCGGCGAAGGCCACCGTCCGTGGGACCTGCTGCCGCAGAGCACCATGACCAATGCCACCGTGGCCGACCTGGCCGCGGCGCCGAAATCCGTGCGCGGCGGGCAGCAGCTGCGGCTGACCTACAAGGGCGGCGAGAAGACCGTCGTCGTGCCGCCCGACGTGCCGGTCGTGACCTTCCGCCCCGGCACCGATTCCCTGCTGGTGCCCGGCGCCAAGGTGCTGGTCAATGCGCAGGAAAAGGACGGCGTGCCCACGGCGCTGCGCGTCACCGCCGGGCGCAACGGCTTCGCGCCGCCGATGTAGCCCGAGCAAGGGAAATCCCGCAGGCAAATTTGTCGCCGCGGGAACCGCGGGCGTGCCGGTGCGGCGTATCGTGGCGAGGGACTTTTGCCGTCCGGCCGGTCCTTGCCACTCACCCGTTCTTCACCCGACACAGGAGATACCGCACCATGGCCACTGCCAAGAAAGCCGACGCGAAGAAGACCACTGCCAGCAGCAGCAGCACCAAGGCGGCTCCCGATGCCGCCGACATGCTCAACCCCATGAAGAACCTCAAGGCCATGACCGACCGCCTGCAGGAACTCAACCTGACCGGCGGCGCGAGCAAGCTGCTCGAGAGCGGGCAGAAGGACCTCCAGGCGCTGGTGCAGGCGAACGAAAAGTCCTACCAGGGCCTGCAGACCGTGGTGCAGCGTCAGACGGAAATGATCAAGAGCGCCATCGCCGAATGGCAGACGGCCGCCAAGGAAATGCCGGGCAAGGATGCCAAGGCAAACCTCGCCAAGCTCGACGAGCTCGGCCGCCAGTCGTTCCAGCGCGCCATCGACGACATCAAGGAACTGGCCAACCTGGCCGCCAAGTCGCAGGCCGATGCGTTCGAGCTGGTGCGCCAGCGCATCCAGGCCAATGTGGATGAAGTGACGAAGATGCTGCAGCGCAAGTAAGGCGTTTTCGGCGAGCCGGGCGGGCGACTCGGGGCCGCCTTCTAAAATCGGGCCATCCCCCTGCAGATTGCCCATCTTGTCTTTTCTCGCCGAAACCCGCCGCCGTCGCACCTTCGCGATCATTTCCCACCCTGACGCCGGCAAGACCACGCTGACCGAGAAGCTGCTGCTTTTCTCCGGCGCGATCCAGATCGCCGGTTCGGTGAAGGCGCGCAAGGCCTCGCGCCACGCCACGTCCGACTGGATGGAAATCGAAAAGCAGCGGGGCATCTCGGTGGCCTCGTCGGTCATGCAGATGCTGTACCGCGACCACGTGATCAACCTGCTCGACACGCCCGGCCACAAGGACTTTTCGGAAGACACCTACCGCGTGCTCACGGCCGTGGACTCCGCGCTGATGGTGATCGACGCGGCCAATGGCGTGGAAGCGCAGACGCGCCGGCTGATCGAGGTCTGCCGCCAGCGCGACACGCCCATCATCACCTTCGTCAACAAGATGGACCGCGAAGTGCGCGAGCCGCTCGACATCCTCGACGAGGTGGAGCGCGAGCTCGGCATGCCCTGCGTGCCGATGACCTGGCCCGTGGGCCAGGGCAAGAGCTTTCGCGGGATCATGAACCTGCGCACGCAGACGATGACGGTGTTCGAATCGGGCAGCGAGCGGCTGCCGCACGACTTCGAGACCATTGCGCTCACGGAACGCGAAACGCTCACCAAACGCTTCGGCGTCGACTTCGAATCGGCCATGGACAGCATGGAGCTGGCCACCGGCGCCTCGCCGACCTGGGACCGCGAAGCCTTCCTCGCCGGCAAGCAGACGCCGGTGTTCTTCGGCTCCGGCGTGAACAACTTCGGCGTGATGGAAGTGCTCGAGGCGCTGGTCGACCTCGCGCCCTCGCCGCAGTCGCGCATCAGCACCACCATGGTCAACCGCCAGCCGGTGGTGAAGGAGATCCAGCCCGAGGACAAGGACTTCGCGGGCGTGGTTTTCAAGGTGCAGGCCAACATGGACGCCAACCACCGCGACCGCATCGCCTTCGTGCGCATGGCCTCGGGCAAGTACACGCCGGGCATGAAGCTCAAGGTGCAGCGCACGTCGAAGGAACTGCGCCCCACCAGCGTCGTCACCTTCATGAGCCAGCGCCGCGAGGCGGTCGAAGAAGCCTACGCGGGCGACATCGTGGGCTTCACCACCCATGGCGGCGTGCAGCTGGGCGACACCATCACCGACGGCGCGAGCCTGCAGTTCACCGGGCTGCCCTTTTTCGCGCCCGAGCTGTTCATGACGGTGATCCTCAAGAACCCGCTGCGCACCAAGCAGTTGCAGCAGGGCCTGGCCCAGCTCGGTGAAGAAGGCGCGATCCAGGTATTCCGCCCCGAAGTCGGTGGGCCGATGCTGCTGGGTGCTGTGGGGCAGTTGCAGTTCGAGGTGGTGCAGCACCGCCTGAAGGCCGAGTACGACGCCGACGTGCGGCTCGAAGGCTGCCAGTACACCGGCGCGCGCTGGATCACGGCCGATTCGCCGGCCGAGCTGCGCGAATTCGTCAACGCCTACCCGGTGCGCATGGCGAAGGACGCGGCCGACACGCTGGCCTTCCTGTGCACCTCGCCGTACGACGTGCGGCTGGCGCAGGAGCGCTTTCCGAAGATCCACTTCCATCCGCTGCGGGAGCACGCGGGGCTGGCGCTGCAGAGCGCGGGCTGACGCGGGCTCAGCTCCCGGTCGAAGCGTAGCGGCGCAGCCCGAGGCGCCATGCGCCGAACGCCGCCGCGAGGAACGCGAAGCCCGCGAGCGGCGACACCATGCCCAGCCAAGCCGGCGCGCCCAGCGGGTCGGGCTTGCCGAGGATCGCGAGCGCGGGGTAATACGCCACGCAGGCCAGCGGCACGATGAAGGTCAGCACGCGGCGGAACCACTGCGCATAGAGCGCCAGCGGATACTGCGCCGCCTGCACGCCGCCGTAGGTGAGCACGTTGGCGATCTCCAGGCTTTCGACGGTCCAGAACGACAGCGTACCCTGCAGCACCAGGATGCCGAGGAAGAGCGCGATGCCGCCGGCCAGCGCGAACAGGGCGAGCACCACGGCGCCCGGTGTCCACGCGATGTGGGCCTGAACGGTCGCAAACGCCAGCACGCTCACACCCTGCAGCAGCCGGCCCAGGCGGCTGATGCGCACGTCGTGGCCCATGAGTTGCAACGCGAGCGGGCGCGGGCGCAGCAGCAGCCGGTCGAAGGTGCCGGTGCGCAGGAATTCGGTGCCGAGCACGTCGAAGCCGCGCCCCAGCGCGTCGGCAATCGCGAACATGCAGTTGACCAGGCCGTAGAACAACGCCACTTCGCCGATGGCCCAGCCCTGTACCTCGCCGAAACGGTGGAACAGCGCCCAGACGGCGACCAACTCGATGCCTGTGCCCAGGAACTGGCCCAGGGTCAGCAGCAGGGCCGACGCGGGGTACCTCGCCTGGCCGCCGATCGAGGCGGCCATGAGGCGGAAGAAAAGGGCGAGCGATCCCACGTCAGTGGCTCCCGCCGATGGTGTTTTCCACGCCGTTGTCCGGGGCGCGTGCACGACAGCGCTCCGTGAAGGAGCAGCAAGTCACCTCAGCCACCCTGCACCTGCAGACTGCGCATCGTGCGCCCCATGGCCAGGTGGCCGGATGCGGCCAGCAAGCCGATCCAGAAGCACTGCAGCCCCAGCCCGACCAGCGCATGCCAGCCGCTCAGCTGCCCGAAGTACAGCCGCGCCGGAATGTCGAACAGCCCCGCCAGCGGTTGCACCAGCAGCGCGGTCTGCCAGCCGTCGGGCAGCAGCGCCAGCGGCAGCAGGTTGCCCGAGAACACGATCACCACGGGGGTGACCACCGCGCTGATGCCGCGCTCGTTGAGTGCCGCCGTGGCCGCCACGTTGAGCAGCATCACCATCGCGGTCGACAGCAGCAGCGCGAGCCCCGCGGACAGCAGGAACGCCATGCCGGCCGCCGCGCTCGCGGGCAGTTGCCAGGCCCACTCGCCCAGTCCCGCCAGCGGCAGCGCAACCGCCGCGAAGGCCGCCATCAGCGCCGCGCGCGGCAACAGCCGCGCCGCGATCCAGCCGGCGCTGCGCGCGAACCACAGCACATACGCATCCACCGGTCGCAGACGGTCGTAGGCGACCGCGCCGGTGCGCACGGCCTGCGCCACCTCGGGGTCAGCGAGCCAGGGCAGCAGCACCAGCAGGCCTTGCGCGAGCCAGGTGTAGGTGATGGCCTGGGCGAGCGACATCGGCGAAGCCGCGCCCGCGACGGCGCTGCCGCCGTAGAACGCCGCGAACACCATCACCTTGATGCCGCCCCACCAGCACTGCGTGGCAAAGCCGGCGAGCGCCGCGGTGCGGTACTGCAGCATCTGCATGAAGCGCGACGCGAAGGCCGCGGCATAGGGGCGCAGCAGGTCGCGCGCGCTCACGCTTCGGCCGCTCCGTGCATGGCATAGAAGCGCGCGATCACCGCCTCGATGGCCATGCCCTCGAGGCGGATGTCTTCCACCGCGTGCTCAGCGGCGATGCGCGCGATCAGCGCGGGCGCCGAGGTGACCGCGGGATCGAAATCGAGCACCAGCGTCTGGCCGTCCCGCGCGTGCACCGTGGCGCCTTGCACCTGTTCGGGCAGCGCCGCTTCCTGCGCGAAGTCGACCACCAGCCGGCGCTCGGCCATCACCTGCGCGCGCAGCGCCTCGACCGGGCTGTCGGCCAGCACGCGGCCATGGCCGATGACGATCACGCGCTGGGCCAGCGCCTCGATGTCGTGCATGTCGTGCGTGGTCAGCAGCACGGTGGTGCCGCGCTCGCGGTTGGCGCGGCGCACGAAGTCGCGCACCGCGAGCTTCGAGGGCGCATCGAGGCCGATGGTCGGCTCGTCGAGGAACAGGATGTCGGGCTCGTGCAGCAGCGCCGCCGCGATCTCGGCGCGCATGCGCTGGCCCAGCGAGAGCTGCCGCACCGGCTGGCCCAGCACGCGCTCCAGGTGCAGCAGCGCGACCAGTTCGTCGCGCGTCCTGCGATAGCGCTGCGGATCGACGCGGTAGATGTCGCGCAGCAGGTCGAAGCCGTCGCCCACCGGCAGGTCCCACCACAACTGCGTGCGCTGGCCGAAGACCACGCCGATGCGCGCCACATGCCGCTCGCGGTCCGCGAAGGGATCACGCCCGTCGATCTCCACGCGCCCGCCGTCGGCGCGCAGGATGCCCGCGAGGATCTTGATGGTGGTCGACTTGCCCGCGCCGTTCGGGCCGATGAAGCCCAGCAGCTCGCCGCGCTCGAGCGAGAACGATACGCCCGACAGCGCCTGCACCGTGCGATGGCGGCGCTGCACGAGCCCGCGCAGCGCGCCCATCACGCCCGGGTCGCGCTCGGAGATGCGGTAGCTCTTGAGGAGGTGGTCGACGAGGATGTGGGACATGGAAAGCGCCGCGCCGGCGTGGAACGCGCGGCGGGGGCGGGATGCTACACGAAACCGCCGGTACGATCACGGGCTCTCCAGAAATTGCCCACCCGCCATGCCGTCGTCGAATTCCCTTCCGCCCTCGCCCACCCACCTGCTGCCGCTGGACCGCTGGGCCGCGCCCGCGCGCAGTGCGCTCGCCGGCGTGTTCACGGACATCGACGACACGCTCACCACCGAGGGCGCGATCACGCCCGATGCGCTGCAGGCGCTTGGCAGCCTCAAGGCCGCGGGCCTCGCCATCGTGGCGATCACGGGCCGGCCCGTGGGCTGGAGCCTGCCCTTCGTCCACACCTGGCCGGTCGATGCCATCGTGGCGGAGAACGGCGCGGTGGCGCTGCTGCCTGCGGCCGATGGAAAGATCGAGAAGCGCTACATGCAGGATGCGCCCACGCGCACCGCCAACTTCGAGCGCATGCAGTCCGTGCTGGCGCGCATCGAACGCGAGATCCCGGGTGCGCAGCGCGCCACCGACTCGCCGGGCCGCGAGACCGACATCGCCATCGACCACAGCGAGTTCGTGCAGCTGAGCGAAGAGACCATTGCACACGTCGTGGCGCTGATGCGCAGCGAAGGCATGCATGCCACGGTGAGCAGCATCCACATCAACGGCTGGTATGGCGACAACGACAAGCTCGAGGGCGCACGCTGGATCGTGCGCGAGCTCTGGGGCCGCGCGCTCGACGACGAGCTCCATCGCTGGGCCTACGTGGGCGACTCCACCAACGACCAGCTCATGTTCCGCACCTTCGCGAGCAGCATCGGCGTGGCGAACGTCGCGCGCTTCGTGCCGCAGCTGGAGCACCTGCCACGCTATGTGACCGAGGGCGAGCGCGGCGCGGGCTTTGCGGAGGCGGCGCGCGCGATTCTCTCGGCGCGCGCTACCCGCTGACCGGCCGGCTGCGCGCGCAGCGGCGCAGCACCGCCCATTGGCGCCAGGTGCCGAAGGCCGCAATCAGCAGGAGCACTGCCGCATAGCCCTCCGCCGTATTCAGCAAACCGAGCGGCGCCACCAGAAAGCCGGCCAGCATCGCGGGCAGGCTGAACGCGAGATAGCTCACCACGAAGATCGCGGCGAACAGTTCGCCGCGCTCGTGCGAATCGGCCTGCGGTGCGAGCGTCTGCACCAGCGCCGAGAACGAGCCGCCGAAGCCCACGCCCGCGATCGCGGTGCCGGCAAAGAACAGCGCAAGCGATCGGGTGGCCAGCGAGGCGAGCAGCAACGCGAGGCCGGCCGCGATGCTGGCCGTGCCGAAGATGACCGACCGCGGCGCGCCAAGGCGGCCGAGCAGGCTGGGCGCGATCGCGCCGAAGCCCGAGAGCACCGCCACCGTGAGGCCGTTGACCACACCGTTGTCGATGCCGAACACATGGTGCATCAGCGAGGGTGCGAGCGACAGATACAGGCCGCCCAGCGCCCACACCACGATGAACACCGGCAGGCCGCGCACAAAGTCGGCCCGCGCCCGCACGGGAATGGACACACGCGGCAGCAGCGAGGCCAGTGCACCGGCACGCGGCGTGACGGTTTCGGGCATCCACAGCACCGCGGCCGCACCCAGCGCGAACACCGCGGCGAGCACGCCGAACACCAGTGTCACCGGCGCCGCGGTGAACTTCACCGCCATGCCCGTCAGCAGCGCGCCCACCGCGAGCCCCGCGAGCGGCGACACGCTCGTGATCAATGCGCCCAGCTGCTTGCGCGCAGCCGGCGCGGCCTCGACCACCGCCGCGCTCAGCGCGCCGCTAGCGACGCCCGTGGCCACGCCCTGCACCACGCGCGCGGCGATCAGCCCGCCGATGCCATGCGCCAGCAGGAACAGTCCCATCGCCACCGCCTGCAGCACCAGCGCCGCCAGCACCACGGGCCGGCGCCCGATGTGGTCCGACAGCGATCCCGCCACCAGCAGGGAGATCAGCAACGCGATCGCATAGATCGCGAAAGCCACGGTGAGCATCGACGACGAGAAGCCCCAGGCGTGCTGGAACACCACGAACAGCGGCGACGGCGCGGCAGCCGCGAAGAAGAACGCAAACAGCACCGCGGCCAGCAGCGCAAATCCGACGGCCGCAGGCAGGCGCCGCGGCTCGGAACGCGCGGCGGCGGCTGCAGCGGCAAGCTCAGGACAGGAGGACGGCATGGGCGAATCCTTAACGCAACTTTTTTAGCTTTTGCGATTCTAGACTTACATCCCCCCTAAAGCAAATATCTTTGCGTTAAAGTCCTTCCATGAACGATGTCGTCCTTCCGAACAGGCGCCCCGGCGGCCGCAGCGCCCAGGTGCAGGCGCTGGTGCGCACGGCGCTCGAAGAACTGGTGGCCGAACAGGGGCGCGAACGCGTGACCGTCCCGGCCGTGGCCGAGCGCGCAGGCGTCAGCGCCTCCAGCATCTACCGCCGATGGGGCGACCTGTCCGGGCTGCTGGCCGAAACGGCGACGCACCGGCTGGACCCGAATCGGCCTCTGCCCGACACGGGCTCGCTGCGGCAGGACCTGACGGCGTGGGCGCAGGAACTCATCACGCACCTTGCGCGCCCCTGCAACATCCCGCTGTTGAAAGCCGCGGCCGCCCTGGCCAACGGCAGCGCCGACACCGACTGCCTGCGCAACCGCCGCAAGGAGGCCCTGAAGCTTGTCGAGCGGGCGCACGCCCGAGGCGAGCACGCGCCCGAGGCGCAGCAGGTGATCGATCACCTGATTGCGCCGATCGTGTTTCGGCTGGTGTTCGGCGGCGACCCCGTGAAGCCGGAGCTGGCGGGGCGGCTGGTGGACGAGCTGTTCGTGCTCAGTTCGTCTTGACTTCCTTCGCGAGCCCCAGCTTCTCGATCACCGCCTTCTCGCGCACCACCGTGTCCTGCGCAAACCTGGTGTACGTCGCCGAGCTCATGTAGTTCGGCAGCATGTCGTAGCGGCCGAGCGAGGCCACGTAGCTCGGCTCTTCCATCGCCTGCTTGAACGCGTCGTGCAGCTTCTTCACCACCTCGGGCGGCGTGCCCTTGGGGGCGCCGATGCCGAAGGGCGAGTTCTGCACGATGTCGTAGCCCAGTTCCTTCAGCGTCGGTGCGTCGGGGAACTTGGCGAGGCGCTTCTCGCCCCAGGTGTTCAGCACGCGCAGCTTGCCGGCCTCCACTTGCGGCGCAAAGCCGGTGCTGTCGGCGGCCGCCATCAGCTGGCCGCTGACCACGGCGAGCATCAGGTCGGCGCTGCCCTTGTAGGGCACGTGCTGCAGCTCGATGCCGGCCTTCTGCGCCACCAGTTCGGTCGTGAGGTGCGGACTCGTCAGGTTGCCGGTGGAACCGTAGGTGAGCTTGCCGGGATTGGCCTTGGCATACGCGACGAAGTCGGCCCAGGTCTTGAACGGGCTGCTGGCGGGCACCACGATGCCGAAGGCGTAGCCCGTGACGTTGAGCACGTAGCTGATGTCCTTGAGCGGATCCCAGTTGATCTTGGTGGTGTAGCCGAGGCGGAAGACGCCGAGCGGAATCTGCGCGACGGTGTAGCCGTCGGGCTGCGCGGTCTGCAGCGCCTGGGCAGGCAAGGTGCCGCCGGCGCCGGGCTTGTTGTCGATGATGACGGGCTGGCCGAGGATCTTGCTCGCGTTGTCGGCCAGCTGGCGCATCGTGATGTCGGTGGGCCCGCCCGCGGGGAACGCGATGATCAGCTTGATCGGCTTGGCGGGAAAGGCCTGCGCCAGAGCGGCCAGGGGAGAAAGGAGCCCGCAGGCAGCGGCAAAAGTGACGGCGCGGAGAAGGGATCGGCGGGACATGGCGGGTTCCTGAAACGGGAAAAAGGCAAAGGGCGCATTGGGCCCCGCCCTTCGCGCGGCGGCAATCGGTGCTCACCCGACTGCTGTCGCATGCGGCTCAGCCCGCGGCCTGGTCGAACCCCTGCAGCACGTTGACGGCGTTGACGCCCACCTCCGCCACCGCATAGCCGCCCTCGAACACGAACACCGTGGGCAGGCCGGCGCGCGCCAGGTCTTCGCCCATGCGCAGGTAGTCGCCGCTCTTAAGCCGGAAGCCCGCGACCGGGTCGCCTTCGAAGGTGTCGACGCCGAGCGACACGACCAGCGCGCCCGCGCGCACCGCGGCAATGCCGTCGAGCGCCGCCTTCAGTGCCGCGCGCCAGGTGGCGAAGTCGATGCCGCGCGCAAGCGGCAGGTTGTGGTTGAAGCCGAGCCCGTCGCCCGCGCCGCGCTCGTCGGCATGGCCCAGGTAGTACGGATAGTCGGTCAGCGGATCGCCATGCAGGCTCGCGAAATGCACGTCGCTGCGCTCGTAGAAGATGGCCTGCGTGCCGTTGCCGTGGTGGTAGTCCACGTCGAGCACCGCCACCCGCTCCACGCCCGCATCGCGCAGCGCCTGCGCGGCCACCGCGGCGTTGTTGACGAAGCAGTAGCCGCCGAAGAAATCGGCGCCCGCATGGTGGCCGGGCGGCCGTGTGAGCGCAAAGGCGGCGCGCTGGCCGCCGATGACGCGCTGCGCCGCGGTCCAGGCGCAGGCGGCGCCGTGGCGCGCGGCGGCCCAGCTGCCGGCCGTGAGCGGCGTGCCCGCGTCGAACGAGAACAGTCCCATGCGCGCGGGAAAGCTCTTCGGCAACACATCGGTGCGCATGCCGCGCGTGGGCCAGTACGAAGGCAGGGCATCGCGCGACACGTTGGACGGATCGAGCGCCACCCACTCATCCCAGGCATGGGCAATGAAGTCGAGGTAGCGCGGCGCATGCACCCGGGCCAGCAGCGCCTCGTCGAAGGCATCGGGCGCCTGCAGCGGGCCCAGGCCCCGGCGCTCCAGCTCATGCCTCACATGGTCGACGCGGGCGGGCACCTCGAAGCACGGCACCAGTTCGCCGCGAAACATCTCGACTTTGCCCTGGTGCAGTGCGTGCCGGTCGTTGTAGATGGTGAGCATGCCGCCATCATGCCGCACGCCGCAGCACCGCCCGGCGCCGGCCGGAGGCGGTGAGCCCGAACAGATCCTTCGGGTCGTCGAGTTCGGGCACCAGCGCGATCTGCTGGCCGATGCCGCGCTCGGTGGCAATGCGCTGGATGTAGCGCAGCGCCGTGTAGTCCTCCAGCGCGAAGCCGACCGAGTCGAACACCGTGACCTGCTCCGGGCTCTCGCGTCCGGGCACATTGCCGAGCAGCACCTCCCAGAGCTCGTGCACCGGAAAGTCGGCCGGCAGCTGCTGGATCTCGCCCTCGATGCGGGTCTGGGGTTCGTATTCGACGAACACGCGCGCCAGGCGCAGCACGTCGGGGTGCAGCTCGGTCTTGCCGGGCGAATCGCCGCCGACCGCGTTGATGTGCATGCCCGGCTCGATCATCCCGGGCGCGAGCACGACCGCATGGCCCTGGTGGGCCGTGACCGTGGTGACGATGTCGGCGCCGCGCACGGCCTCGGCGACGGACGGCGCGCGCACCACGGCGAGCGGCGTGCAGGCCGACAGGTGGCGCACCAGCTTGTCGGTGGCATGCGGATCGATGTCGAACACGCGCACCTCCTCGATCCCCAGCAGCGCATGGAAGGCCAGCGCCTGGAACTCGCTCTGCGAGCCGTTGCCGATCAGCGCCATGCTGCGCGAACCGGGCCGCGCCAGCGCCTGCGCGGCCATGGCCGAGGTGGCGGCGGTGCGCAGCGCGGTGGTGAGCGTGAGCTCGGACAGCAGCACGGGGTAGCCCGTGTCGACCTCGGCCAGCACGCCGAAGGCCATGACCGTGGGCAGCCCGACCGCTGTGTTGTGCGGATGGCCGTTGACGTACTTGAAGGCGTAGGCGCCGTCGTCGGCCACCGGCATCAGCTCGATCACGCCGAGGTGCGAGTGGCTGGCGACGCGCGCCTTCTTGTCGAACTCGCGCCAGCGCAGGAAGTCGTCGCGCAGCGCGTCAGCCAAGGCCGTGAGGAATTGGGGAATGCCGGTCTCGTCCACCAGGCGGACCAGGCTGTGAACATCGATGAAGCGGGTCATGGCATGGCTCCTTGCGTAGCCCCGGCACGGCGCTTCATCCCATCACATGCTCACTCCACCATGGCTGATCCAGGATGCGCCTGCGCCAGGGGTTGGAGCCATTGTGCGCCTGCCTGCGGGCCATTGCGAGCCCCGAGCCCCGTCACGTCAGCCGTGCCTGCTCTTCGATGCTGCGCTCCAGGAAGCGCCAGAGCCGCTCGTCTTCGCTGAAGGCCACGTTGAACCGCAGCCAGCCGGTGGGATGCGGGTTGACCAGGAACAGCTGGCCCGGGCCGAGCATGATGCCCTCCGCCGCGGCGCGCCGGGAGAGCTCGGCGCTGTCGGCAATGTCCGGATGCCGGGCCCACAGGTACATGCCGGCCGCGGCTTCGTGGAACAACTCGAAGCCGAGTCCATCGAGCCGCCGCGCGACACTGCCTTGTGCCTGGGCGAGGCGGTCGCGCAGCGACTTGAGATGCTTGCGCCAGCGGCCGTCGGTCACGGTGCCGAAGGCCAGCCGTTCGGTGATGTCGGACGAGGTCAGGCCCGAGACCATCTTGAGCTGCGCCAGGTCTTCGAGCAGCTCCTGCTGGGCCACGACATAGCCGACGCGGATGTTCGGCGAGATGGTTTTCGAGTAGCTGCTCACGTAGACCACGCGGCGCAGCTGCCCCAGGCTGGCGAGTGAGGGGCGCATCGATGCGTCCATCTCGGCATAGATGTCGTTTTCCACCAGCGTGAAGTCGTGCGTCTGGGCCAGCTGAAGCAGTTGCACCAGTTGCGGCAGCGAGGCCATCGAGCAGGTCGGACTCTGCAGCCGGGGCTGGGTGAAGAAGGCCTTGGGCCGGTGCACTGCGAGCAGCGCCTCGAGCGCCGGCATGTCGTAGCCCGTGGGGATGCGCGGCACGCCGATGATCTCGACCCCCAGGAAGCGCAGCATGAACATCAGGTTCGGATAGCCCGGGTCGTCCACCAGCACCGAATCGCCCGGCTTGAGCAGCCGCCGCGCCACCAGGTCCAGCGCCTGGCTGGAGCCCTGGGTCAAGAGGACCTGGGCGGCCTCGACCACGATCTGCTGTTCCGACAGCGCTTCGGCCGTGGCCATGCGCAGCGCCATGTGGCCGAAGGGCAGGCCGTAGCCGCCGATGTCGGTGCCTTCGGAGGCCAGGTGGCGCAGGCTCCGGCGCATGCCGTCCTCGAACAGCCAGTCGTGCGGCAGCCAGCCGCAGCCGGGCTTGAGCGGAAGGTTGCGGTTCTCGAAGATCTGCTGCAGGTACCAGCGGGCGTCGAAGCGCGGGTCTGCGCGGGGCGCGCTGGCGGTGCCGGCTGCGCTTTCTTCGCTGCGCCGCTTGACGAAGAAACCCGCGTTGGCGCGCGAAACCAGCAGGCCCTGGGCCACCAGCCGGTCGTAGGCTTCGACCACCGTGAAAACACTGACGCCGTGGGCCGCGGCAAAGGCGCGGATCGACGGCAGCTTGCTGTCGGCCTTGAGCTTCTGGGAGCCGATCAGTCCACGCAGCCCTTCCACGATCTGGCTTACCAGCGGCGTCGGCTGTTCGGGGCGAAGAATGAGCATCGGGGGCGTCTCCGGCGGTCCGGCCTGCACCATATTGAGGAAAGTATGTACAGGATACAAGACCAGTACAGTCTCCCGGGCGATCACTTCCGGTGTACATGGCCGGATCGATTCGTGCGACCTAGAGTGCCGGCATTCCTTCTTCAAAGCACAGGCCGCACCCATGCAACGCGAACCCCACCTCAGCAATGCCGCCCTCATGGCCCGCCGCAGCGCGGCCGTCGCCCGCGGTGTCGGGCAGGCCCATGAACTCTTCGTCAGCCGCGCCGCCAATGCCGAGCTGTGGGACGTCGAGGGGCGCCGCTACATCGACTTTGCCGGCGGCATCGCGGTGCTCAATACCGGCCACTGCCACCCGGAGATCAGCGCCGCCGTGAAGGCGCAGGTCGATCTCTATTCGCACACCTGCTTCCAGGTGGTGGCCTACGAGCCCTATGTGGAGCTGGCCGAGCGCCTGAACGCGCTGGCGCCGGGCGAATTCGCGAAGAAGTCGATCTTCCTGAGCACCGGCGCCGAAGCGGTCGAGAACGCGGTGAAGATTGCCCGCGCCTACACCCGGCGCCCGGGCGTCATCGCCTTCAACGGCGGCTATCACGGCCGCACGATGATGACGCTCGGCCTGACCGGCAAGGTAGCGCCTTACAAGACCGGCTTCGGCCCGTTCCCGGGCGAGGTGTTCCATGCGCTGTACCCGAATGCGCTGCACGGCGTGAGCGTGGACGATGCCCTGCATTCGGTCGAGCTGCTGTTCAAGAACGACATCGAGCCCGAGCGCGTGGCGGCCTTCATCCTGGAGCCGGTGCAGGGCGAGGGCGGCTTCTACGTGGCGCCCAACGACTTCGTCGAAGGCCTGCGCGCGCTGGCGGACCGCCACGGCATCCTGATCATCGCGGACGAGGTGCAGACCGGCGCGGGCCGCACCGGCACCTGGTTTGCCAGCGAGCAGTGGCCCGTGGCACCCGACCTGATCACCACCGCCAAGTCGATGGCCGGCGGCTTTCCGATCTCCGGCGTGGTGGGCCGCGCCGAGGTGATGGACGCGCCCGCGCCCGGCGGCCTGGGCGGCACCTATGCCGGCAGCCCCATCGGCTGTGCCGCGGCGCTCGCGGTGCTTAAGGTGTTCCACGACGAGCAGTTGCTGGCGCGCAGCCGGGCGCTGGGCGAACGGCTCACGGCCGGCCTGCGCCGCATCGCGGCCGAGGTGCCGGCCATCGGCGACGTGCGCGGGCTCGGCGCCATGGTGGCCATCGAGCTGTTCGAAGAGGGCGACACCGCACGACCTGACGCCACGCTGACCCGCCAGGTGGTGGCGGAGGCGGCGCGGCGCGGGTTAATCCTGCTGTCATGCGGCACTTACGGCAATGTAATTCGCGTGCTGGTGCCGCTGACGGCATCCGACTTGCTTGTGGACGAAGGCCTGGCGCTTCTCGCGGACAGCTTCGCCGCGCTGCGCTGATCGACCGATCCTTTCCTGAAATCCTCCATGACAGCAGAACCCTTGGTGCGCTTCCAGCGCGTCCAGAAGACCTACGACGGCGAACACCTGGTGGTGCGCCAGCTCGACCTGGACATTCACCGCGGCGAGTTCCTGAGCCTGCTCGGGCCGTCGGGCTCGGGCAAGACCACCACGCTGATGATGCTGGCGGGCTTCGAGTCGCCGACCTCGGGCGAGATCCTGCTCGACGGCAAGCCGATCACCGGCACGCCGCCGCACAAGCGCAACTTCGGCATGGTGTTCCAGAACTATGCGCTGTTCCCGCACCTGAGCGTGGGCCAGAACGTGGCCTATCCGCTCACCGTGCGCAAGGTGCCGAAGGAAGAGCAGCAGCGCCGCGTGCAGCGCGCGCTCGACATGGTGCAGCTGCGCGGCATGACCGACCGCCTGCCCGGCCAGCTCTCGGGCGGCCAGCAGCAGCGCGTGGCGCTGGCGCGCGCGCTGGTGTTCGAACCCCAGCTGGTGCTGATGGACGAACCGCTCGGTGCGCTCGACAAGCAGCTGCGCGAGCACATGCAGCTCGAACTCAAGGACCTGCACCGCCAGCTCGGCGTGACCTTCGTCTACGTGACGCACGACCAGGGCGAGGCGCTCACCATGAGCGACCGCGTGGCGGTGTTCAACGAAGGCGTGATCCAGCAGCTGGACACGGTCGACCGGCTGTACGAAACACCGTCCAACCGCTTCGTGGCCGGCTTCGTCGGCGACAACACCGTGCTCAAGGGCCAGCTGGGCCGCGGCGGCGAACACGCCGAGATGACGCTGCCCGACGGCCGCGTGCTGCACGGGCTCAACGTCGGCGGCGCAGCCGCGGGCACGGCCGTCGAGGCCTGCATCCGCCCCGAGCGCGTGGTGCTGCACCGCAGCCCGGCCGCACAGGGCGCCAACATGCTCGCCGCCGAAGTCGCGCGCGTCATCTACTTCGGCGACCACCTGCGGCTGCTGTGCAGCGTGGGCGGGGGCCAGGCCGAGGCCAGCGTGAAGCTGCCGCTGAACGGCGCGGGCGGTGCTGCCGCGCCGCAGGCCGGCGAAGCGGTGGTGCTCGAATTTCCGACGGCGCATGCGCGCATCTATGCCTCCTGAATCCGGTCCGTTGTTCCCTCGTTTCCTTTCATCACCCAGGAAGATTTCCACCATGAAAAAGACTCTCCTCGCCTGCACCGTCGCAGCCAGCTTCGCGCTGCCGGCCTTCGCCCAGCAGCAGCTCACCGTGGTCAACTTCGGCGGTGCCAACGCCAACGCCCAGAAGAAGGCCTACTACGAGCCCTACGAGAAGACCGGCACCAAGATCATCCCGGTCGAATACAACGGCGAGCAGGCCAAGATCAAGGCCATGGTCGAGACCAAGAAAGTCACCTGGGACGTGGTCGAAGTCGAATCTCCCGACGCGGCTCGCGGCTGCGACGAAGGCCTGTTCGAGAAGCTCGACTATTCCAAGATCGGCAGCAAGGCCGACTTCCTGCCGGCCGCCGTCACCGACTGCGGCGTCGGCCTGTTCGTGTGGTCGACCGTGATGGCCTACAACGGCGAGAAGCTCAAGACCGCACCCACCAGCTGGGCCGATTTCTGGGACGTGAAGAAGATCCCCGGCAAGCGCGGCATGCGCAAGGGCGCGCGCTACAACCTCGAGTTCGCGCTCATGGCCGACGGCGTGAAGCCGGCCGATGTCTACAAGGTGCTCGCCACCAAGGACGGCGCCGATCGCGCATTCAAGAAGCTCACCGAACTCAAGCCCAACATTCAGTGGTGGGAAGCCGGCGCGCAGCCGCCGCAGTTCCTGGTGGCCGGCGACGTGGTGCTGACCACCGTGTACAACGGCCGCATCGACGCGGCCAACCGCGAAGGCCGCGACCTCAAGATCTACTGGCCGGGCGGCATCTACGACCTCGACTACCTGGTGATTCCGAAGGGCGCGCCGAACAAGGAGGCCTCGCTCAAGTACATCCAGTTCGCGATGCAGCCGGCCAACCAGGCGGTCTATGCGCAGAACATCGCCTACGGTCCCACCAACACCAAGGCGCTGGCTTCGCTCAGCCCCAAGGTGCTGTCCGACCTGCCGACCTCGGCCACCAACGCCAAGGATGCGCTGCAGTTCAACGTCGGCTTCTGGGCCGACCAGGGCGAGGCGCTCGAGAAGCGCTTCGCATCCTGGGCGACGCAGTAAGCAGGCGGGCAAGAGGCCATGCACGCGGCAACGTTTGCTCCCCTGGGTTCCACCGAGGCGCCGCCTGGCGAGCTGCGGCGTGCGCTGGCGCGTGCCGACGCCCGCCGCAAGTGGCGCGCCTTCGCGCTCACGGTGCCGCTCCTGGTGTTCCTGCTGCTGACGCTGCTGGTGCCCATCGTGGCGCTGCTGCAGCGCGCGGTCGAGAACCCCGAGGTGGCCAACGCGCTGCCGCGCACCGTGCGCGCGCTCGACGGCTGGAACCGCAAGGAAGCGCCCGCGCCCGCGGCCTATGCCGCCATCGCGGCCGATCTCGGCCAGTTGCCCGACAGCTCCGACGCGGGCGCCCTGGCGCGCCGCCTCAACACCGAGATCGCGGGCGCCCGCTCGCTGGTGATGAGCACCTTCCGCGCGCTGCCGATCGCCGGCACGCCGGAAGAGGTCAAGGCGCGCATGCTCGAACTCGATCCGCGCTGGGGCGAACTGCCGTACTGGCAGGCCATTGCCAAGAACGGTTCGCGCTGGACCCCCGACTACCTGCTCGCCTCGGTCGACCTGCGGCGCGACGTGGCCGGCGAGGTGGAGCGCATGCCCGCCGACCAGCGCGCCTTTGCCGGCATCCTGCTGCGCACCTTCAACATCAGCGCCGTGGTCACCTTCTTCTGCCTGCTGCTGGCCTATCCGCTGGCCTGGTGGCTGTCGACGCTGCCGGCGCGCAAGGCCAACGTGCTGATGATCCTGGTGCTGGTGCCGTTCTGGACTTCCATCCTGGTGCGCGTGGCGGCCTGGATCGTGCTGCTGCAGTCCGAGGGCCTGGTCAACCGCGGCCTCATGGGCATCGGCCTGATCGACCATCCGCTGGCGCTGCTGTTCAACCGCACCGGCGTGATCATCGCGATGGTGCACATCCTGCTGCCCTTCATGATCCTGCCGCTCTACAGCGTCATGAAGAGCGTGCCGCCCACCTACCTGCGCGCGGCCGTCTCGCTCGGCAGCTCGCCGCTGGCGGCCTTCTTTCGCGTTTACGTGCCACAGACCTATCCGGGCATCGGCGCCGGCGCGCTGCTGGTCTTCATCCTGGCGATCGGCTACTACGTGACGCCGGCGCTGCTCGGCGGCGCGGACGACCAGATGCTGAGCTACTACATCGCGCGCTATACCAACGTGGAAATCAACTGGGGCATGGCCTGCGCGCTGGGCACCGTGCTGCTGGTCGCCACGCTGCTGCTGTATGCCGTGTACCGCCGCATCGGCAAGGCCGAGCTGAGCCTCGGCTGAGCGGCACGAAAGACAAGATGAAGCTTCCTCAATTCCCGGCCTACGCCACCTTCGCCGACAAGCTCGGCTGGTGGGCGGTGCGCGCCGGCTGCGTCGCGGTGCTGGCCTTCCTGCTGGCGCCGATCCTGGTGGTGATTCCGCTGTCGTTCTCCGACAGCTCGTTCCTGGCCTACCCGATCCGGGGCTGGTCGCTGCAGTGGTATCGCAACCTGTTCGAATCACCCGAGTGGGCACGCGCGGCGCGCAACAGCTTCATCGTGGCGCCGGCCGCCACGGTGCTGGCCACCGTGCTGGGCACATTGGCGGCAGTTGGGCTGTCGCGCACGAGCTTCGCGTTCAAGGGCCTGCTCATGAGCGTGCTGATCTCGCCGATGGTGGTGCCGATCGTGGTGGTGGGCGTCGCCACCTACCTCTACTTCGCACCCATCGGCCTGGCCGACACCTACCTTGGGCTGATCGTGGTGCATGCGGCGCTGGGCGCGCCCTTCGTGCTGACCACCGTGCTTGCCACGCTGGCCGGCTTCAACCAGAACCTGGTGCGCGCCTCGCTGAGCCTGGGCGAAACGCCGTTCAGGACCTTCATGCGCGTCACGCTGCCGGTGATTGCGCCGGGCGTGATCTCGGGCGCGCTGTTCGCCTTCGCCACCTCGTTCGACGAGGTGGTGGTCACGCTCTTCCTCGCGGGGCCGGACCAGGTCACGCTGCCGCGCCAGATGTTCACCGGCATCCGCGAGAACATCTCGCCCACCATCGCCGCCGTGGCGACGCTGCTGATCGTCTTCACCACCACGCTGCTGCTCGCGCTCGAATGGCTGCGCGGCCGGCGGCGCTGAAGTTCCGCCCGATGTCCGCCACCATTCCGAACCAGCCGCTCGGCGGCAACACCATGCCGCGCTTCGCCGGCCCCGGCACGATGATGCGGCTGCCAGCCGCAACGTCCGCGCAGGGGCTGGACGCGGCCTTCATCGGCGTGCCGCTGGACATCGGCACCTCCAACCGGCCCGGCGCGCGCTTCGGGCCGCGCCAGATCCGCGCCGAATCGGCACTGCTGCGGCCCTACAACATGGCCACCGGCGCGGCGCCCTTCGACCGGCTGAACGTGGCCGACCTGGGCGACGTGCCGATCAACACCTACTCGCTCGACAAGTCGCTCGCCATCGTCTCGGACTTCTACGACGCGGTGCTGGCCGCCGGCTGCGCGCCGCTGACGCTCGGCGGCGACCACACCATCGCGCTGCCGATCCTGCGCGCGGTGGCACGCAAGCACGGCCCGGTCGCGCTGGTGCACGTCGACGCGCATGCGGACGTCAACGACGACATGTTCGGCGAGCGCATCGCCCACGGCACGCCGTTCCGGCGGGCGGTCGAGGAAGGCCTCCTGGCCTGCGACAAGGTCTGGCAGATCGGCCTGCGCGGCACCGGCTATGCGGCGGACGATTTCGACTGGCCGCGCGAACAGGGCTTCACCGTGGTGCAGGCGCACGAGGTCTGGTACCAGTCGCTGGCGCCGCTGATGGCGCAGGTGCGCGAGCGCATCGGGCCGACGCATCCGGTTTACATCAGCTTCGACATCGACGGCATCGACCCGTCGTTCGCCGGCGGCACCGGCACGCCCGAGATCGGCGGGCTCACCGTGCCGCAGGCGCTGGAGATCGTGCGCGGCTGCCGCGGCCTGAACGTGGTGGGCGCCGACCTGGTGGAGGTCAGCCCGCCCTACGACACGAGCGGAAACACTGCGCTGCTCGGGGCCAATCTGCTTTACGAAATGCTCTGCGTACTCCCCGGTGTACCTTTTCGCTGACAGCGGCTGCTCATTTTTCCCGAGACCACACGACAACACCATGGACACGAAGACATCCCCTCTCGCATTGCTGAACGACCCGACCCTGCTCAAGACCGATGCGCTGATCGCCGGCGAATGGACAGCGGGCGCCAGCCGTTTCGACGTCAACGACCCGGCCACCGGCCGCAAGCTGGTCGACGTGGCCAACCTCACGCGGGCCGACGCGGCACGCGCCATTGCCGCCGCCAACAAGGCGCTCGCCGCCTGGCGCGGCAAGACCGGCAAGGAGCGCAGCATCGTGCTGCGCAAGTGGTTCGACCTGCTGATCGCCAACACCGAAGACCTCGGCCGCCTGATGACCGCCGAGCAGGGCAAGCCCTTTGCCGAGGCCAAGGGCGAGGTCGTCTACGGCGCGAGCTTCGTCGAATGGTTTGCCGAGGAAGCCAAGCGCGTGAACGGCGAGGTGCTGCCGCAGTTCGACAACAACCGCCGCCTGCTCGTGATGAAGCAGGCCATCGGCGTGTGCGCGGCAATCACGCCGTGGAATTTTCCGCTCGCCATGATCACGCGCAAGGTGGCGCCGGCGCTGGCCGCGGGCTGCACGGTGATCATCAAGCCCGCCGAACTCACGCCGCTGACCGCGCTGGCCGCCGCGGAACTTGCCGTGCGCGCCGGCATTCCGGCGGGCGTGCTCAATGTGCTCACGGCCGACAGCGGCAACAGCATCGCGATCGGCAAGGAGCTGTGCGAGAGCGACGTGGTGCGCCACCTGAGCTTCACGGGCTCCACCGAAGTGGGCCGCATCCTGATGAGCCAGTGCGCGCCGACGGTCAAGAAACTGTCGCTGGAGCTCGGCGGCAACGCGCCTTTCCTGGTGTTCGACGATGCGGACGTGGATTCGGCGGTCGAGGGCGCCATGGCCAGCAAGTACCGCAACGCCGGCCAGACCTGCGTGTGCGCGAACCGGCTGTATGTGCAGGACGGCATCTACGACGCCTTCGTCGAGAAGTTCGCGGCCAAGGTCAAGGCGCTGAAGGTCGGCAACGGCTTCGAGGACGGCGTGGTGCAGGGCCCGCTGATCGAGGAAGCGGCCATCGACAAGGTGCAGCGCCACGTCGCCGACGCCGTTGCCAAGGGCGGCAAGGTGCTGGCGGGCGGCCACAGGATGCAGGGCCAGTTCTTCGAGCCCACCGTGATTGCCGAAGCCAGCGCCGACATGCTGTGCGCGCGCGAAGAAACCTTCGGCCCGTTTGCGCCGGTGTTCCGCTTCAAGACCGAGCAGGATGGCATCGACGCGGCGAACAACACCGAGTTCGGCCTGGCGAGCTACTTCTACACCCGCGACGTGGGCCGCATCTTCCGCGTGGCGGAAGCGCTGGAATACGGCATGGTCGGCATCAACGCCGGCGTGATCGCCACCGAGCATGTGCCCTTCGGCGGCGTGAAGCAGTCGGGCCTGGGACGCGAAGGCTCGCACCACGGCATGGACGACTACGTGGAGATCAAGTACCTCTGCCTGGGCGACATCCAGAAATAGAAGGGCCGGGGCGAGCCCGCCCTCTCCTATCTCGCCAGCACCGGCTTCAGTGCCACGCCGGTGTGCGTGCCGAGCCGCACCACTTCCTCCGGCGGCGCCGCGGCAACGATGCGCCCGCCGGCGTTGCCGCCTTCAGGCCCCAGGTCGATGATCCAGTCGGCCTCGGCGATCAGGTCGAGGTCGTGCTCGATCACGATAACGCTGTGGCCGCCGTTGACCAGCCGGTGCAGCACGTGGATCAGCTTCTCGACGTCGGCCATGTGCAGGCCCACGGTCGGCTCGTCGAGCACGTACAGCGTGTGCGGCGCCTTCTGGCCGCGGCGCGTGATGTCGTCGCGCACCTTGCTGAGCTCGGTCACCAGCTTGATGCGCTGCGCCTCGCCGCCGCTCAGTGTGGGTGACGGCTGGCCCAGCGTGAGGTAGCCCAGCCCCACGTCCTTCAGCAGCTGCAGCGGATGGCTGATGTTGGGCATGGCCGCGAAGAACTCCACCGCCTCGTCCACTTCCATCTGCAGCACCTCGCCGATGCTCTTGCCGCGCCAGCTCACGGCCAGCGTCTCGGGGTTGAAGCGTGCGCCGTGGCAGACCTCGCAGGGCACCTTCACGTCGGGCAGGAAGCTCATCTCGATGGTGCGCACGCCGGCGCCGTCGCAGCCCGGGCAGCGGCCTTCGCCGGTGTTGAAGCTGAAGCGCGCCGGGCCGTAGCCGCGCGCCTTGGCTTCGAGCGTGTCGGCGAACAGCTTGCGGATGGTGTCCCAGAAGCCGATGTAGGTGGCCGGGCAGCTGCGCGGCGTCTTGCCGATGGGGGTCTGGTCGACCTCCAGCACGCGGTCGATGGTCTGGTAGCCCTCGACGCTGCTGCAGCCGGACCAGGCCGGGCGCTTGCCCGCGGCATCGGCGTCGCGGCCGGCCTTGGTCATGCGCTGGACCACGATGGCATGCACGCTGGCCAGCAGCACGTCGCGCGCGAGCGTCGACTTGCCCGAGCCGCTCACGCCGGTCACCACCACCAGCCGGTGCAGCGGCAGCGTGGCGGTCACGTCCTGCAGGTTGTGCAGGTCGGCGCCATGCACGGTGAGCCAGGCATTGGCTCCCTCCCCTTCCGGGGGTGGGTTGGGGTGGGGGCTCGCGGCGCTTGCACGGCCAGAGGCCTTGTTGGAGGCCGTCGTGCCCCCTCCCCGGCCCTCCCCCGGAAGGGGAGGGAGAGGGACAAGCCGACGGGCGTGCAGCGGGTGCTTGATCGCATCGCGCAGGTAGCGGCCGGTCTGCGATTCGCCCGCCGCCTGGATGTCGGCCACCGAGCCCTCGGCCACGAGGCGGCCGCCGCGCTTGCCAGCACTCGGGCCGATGTCGATGATGTGGTCGGCGCGGCGGATGGTGTCTTCGTCGTGCTCCACCACCACCAGCGTGTTGCCCTTGTCGCCGAGCTTGTGCAGCGCATCGAGCAGGATCTGGTTGTCGCGCGCATGCAGGCCGATGGTCGGCTCGTCCAGCACATAGCACACGCCCTGCAGGTTGCTGCCGAGCTGCGCCGCCAGGCGGATGCGCTGCGCCTCGCCGCCCGAGAGCGTGGGCGCGCCGCGGTCGAGCGTGAGGTAGCCCAGGCCCACCTCTTCGAGAAATTCGAGGCGGCTCTTGATCTCGGGCACCAGGTCGCGCGCGATCTCGGCTTCGCGGCCCGCGAGCGCCAGGCCTTCGAACCACTGGCGCACCTCGGTCACGCTCATGCGCGCGAGCTCGGTGATGCCGATGCCGCCCATGCCGTCGGCGACCGATGCGCCGAAGCCCACCGCGCGCGCCGTGGCATTGAGCCGCGTGCCTTCGCAGGTCGGGCAGGCGGTGTCGGCCAGGTCTTCGATCTCGGGCTCGGCAAAGGTCTGTTCGCGGCCCTTGTTGTCGTCGTCGCGGATCGAGTCGTCGAAGACCTTGCGCTCGTCCTTGCTGAGCTTGACACCGGTGCCCACGCAGTCGGGGCACCAGCCGTGCTTGCTGTTGTAGCTGAACAGTCGTGGATCGAGCTCGGCATAGCTGGTGCTGCAGATCGGGCAGGCGCGCAGCGTGGAGAACACGTTGACGCGGCCGATGCCGTGGGCCGACACGCCGGCCATCATCGCGGCCTTCAGGCCGTCGAGCTGGCTCAGCACATGCACCACGCCCTTGCCGTGTTCGAGCGCCTTGGTCAGCGCCTCGCGCAGTTCGGTCTCCTTCGAGGGCAGCACGTCGAGACTGGCCACCGGCAGCTCGATGCTGTGTTCCTTGAAGCGGTCGATGCGCGGGAAGCCTGTGGTCGGCAGGAACTCGCCGTCCACGCGCAGGTGCGTGAAGCCGCGCGGCCGTGCCCAGTCGGCCAGCTCGGTGTACACGCCCTTGCGGTTGCTCACCAGCGGCGCGAGCAGGCCGATGTGCTGGCCCTTGAAGTTGCGCATCAGCTGCGCGGCAATGCTGTCGGGAGTCTGTGGCTGCACGGCCGCGCCGTCGTGGATGCAGTGCTGGATGCCGAGCTTCACGTACAAGAGGCGCAGGAAGTGCCAGACCTCGGTGGTGGTGCCCACCGTGCTCTTGCGGCCGCCGCGCGACAGGCGCTGCTCGATGGCCACCGTGGGCGGAATGCCGTAGACCGCATCCACCTCGGGCCGGCCCGCGGGCTGCACGATGCTGCGCGCATAGGCGTTGAGCGATTCGAGGTAGCGCCGCTGCCCTTCGTTGAACAAAATGTCGAAGGCCAGCGTCGACTTGCCCGAGCCGCTGACGCCCGTCACCACGCTGAACTTGCCGCGCGGAATGTTCACGCTGAGGTTCTTCAGGTTGTGCTCGCGCGCATTGACGATCTCGATCGCGCTGCTGCCGGGCGCCGTCTTCGCATTGGCGATGTAGCGCCGTGCCGCGCGCTCGGCCACCTTGTAGGCTTCGGGGCCGACGGCCAGGTCGTAGTCGGCCAGCGCCGCGCCGGTGAGCGAGGCGCGGTTCTCGCGCAGCTGCTCGGGCGTGCCCTCCGCCACCACCTGGCCACCGCCCTCGCCGCCTTCGGGACCGAGGTCGATGCACCAGTCGCTGGCGCGGATCACGTCCAGGTTGTGCTCGATCACGATCAGCGAATGGCCGGCATCGAGCAGCTTGCGCAGCGCGCGCATCAGGCGCGCGATGTCGTCGAAGTGCAGGCCGGTGGTCGGCTCGTCGAACAGGAACAGCGTGCCCCTGCGCGCGACCGACTGCTTGCTTGCGGTCGCGCTCTTGGCCGCATCGGCCAGAAAACCCGCGAGCTTGAGGCGCTGCGCCTCGCCGCCGCTCAATGTGGGCACCGGCTGGCCGAGCTTGACGTAGTCGAGCCCCACATCGGAAATCGGCTGCAGCACGCGCAGCACGTCGCGGTCGGCCTCGAACACCGCGGCCGCTTCGGCCACGGTGAGGTCGAGCACGTCGGCCACGTTGTAGCTCTTGCCTTTGCGTTCGACCTTCACCTCGAGGATCTCGGGGCGGTAGCGCTTGCCGTCGCAATCGGGACAGCGCAGGTACACGTCCGACAGGAACTGCATCTCGACATGCTCGAAGCCCGAGCCGCCGCAGGTCGGGCAGCGCCCGTCGCCCGAATTGAAGCTGAACTTGCTCGCGGTGTAGCCGCGCTGGCGCGAGAGCGCGGCGGTGGCGAAGATCTCGCGGATCGCGTCCCATGCGCCCACATAGCTCGCGGGATTGGAGCGCGCCGTCTTGCCGATGGGCGACTGGTCGACGAAGACCACGTCGCCCAGGTGATCCGCGCCCAGCAGGCGGTCGTGCGCGCCCGGCGTTTCGGTGGCTTTGCCGAAGTGCCGCATGAGCGCGGGCGCCAGCACGTCCTGGATCAGCGTCGACTTGCCCGAGCCGCTGACGCCGGTCACGCACACCAGCCGCGCGAGCGGAAACTCGACCGTGATGTTCTTGAGGTTGTGCTCGCGCACGCCTTCGAGGATGAGCCGGTGCGTGTTCTCGCTCACGAGCCGCTTGAAGCCCATGCCGATCTTCTTGCGCCCGCCCAGGTACTGGCCGGTGAGCGTGTCGGCGTCGCGCAGCTGGTCGGTGCTGCCGTCGAACACGATCTGCCCGCCGCGGATGCCGGGGCCCGGGCCCATGTCGATCACGCGGTCGGCCGCGAGCATCACGGCCGGGTCGTGCTCCACCACCACCAGCGTGTTGCCGGCGTCGCGCAGGCGCAGCATGGCCTCGGTGATGCGGTTCATGTCGCGCGGATGCAGGCCGATGCTGGGCTCGTCGAGCACGAACAGCGTGTTGACCAGCGAGGTGCCCAGCGCCGTCGTGAGGTTGATGCGCTGCACCTCGCCGCCCGAGAGCGTGCGGCTCTGGCGGTCGAGCGTGAGGTAGCCGATGCCGACGTCGTGCAGGTAGCGCAGGCGGGTGGTGATTTCGTCGAACAGCAGCTTGAGCGCCTGCGCCTCGCCTTCGTTCGCGGTGCTGCCGTTGCCATGGCGCTCGACGCGGTCGAAGAAGCGCCGCAGCCGCTCGATCGGCAGCAGCATCAGGTCGTGCAGGCAAAGCCCCGGCAGCGCCTCGAGCTGCGCGCGCGTCCACTTCACGCCGGTCGGCAGGAAGCGCTTGGCGGGCTCCAGCACCGCATCGGCGTCTTCCTTGCTGCCGATGCGCCACAGCAGGCTGTCGAGCTTCAGGCGCGCACCGCTGCACACGGGGCATGGCGTGTAGCTGCGGTACTTGGACAAGAGCACGCGGATGTGCATCTTGTAGGCCTTGCTCTCCAGGTAGCCGAAGAAGCGGCGCACGCCATACCACTGCTTGTTCCAGTTGCCGTCCTTGTAGTTGGGCGTGCCCTCGATCACCCAGTGCTTCTGCTCGTCGGTGAGCTTGTTCCAGGGCGTGTCGCGCGGAATGCCGGCCGCCTCGGCGTGGCGCATGAGGTCGTCCTGCGCTTCCTTCCACGCCGGGGTCTGGATGGTCTTGATGGCGCCGGCGCGCAGCGTGAGCTTGTCGTTGGGAATCACGAGGCCCAGGTCGACGCCGATCACGCGGCCGAAGCCGCGGCAGGTGTCGCAGGCGCCGACGGCCGAGTTGAACGAGAACATCGACGGGATCGGGTCGGTGTAGCGGATGTCGCTCTCGGGGCAGTGCAGGCCAGTGGAGAACTTCCACACCTCGGCCACGGCGTTTTCCTCGGCGCCGGTCGCATGCACCGTGACGCGCCCGCTGCCGCGCTTGAGCGCCACCTCGATGGCTTCCACCACGCGCGAGCGCTCGGCGCTCGAGATGCGAAAGCGGTCGGCCACCACGTCGAGCACCTTGCGCGGGCCGGTGGGCGTGGCCACCTCGCGCTCGGCCTGCACGCGCGTGAAACCGCTGGCCGAGAGCCATTGCGTGACTTCCTCGGCCGTGGTGCTGGCAGGCAGTTCGACCGGAAAGGTGACGACCAGGCGCGGATCTCCGGCGGCAGCCGCCCGTTCGGCGATCTGCGCATAGATGCTGTCGGGCGAATCGTGGCGCACCGGCAGCGCGGTCTCGCGGTCGAACAGCTGGGCCGCGCGCGCATAGAGCAGCTTCAGGTGGTCGTTGAGCTCGGTCATCGTGCCGACCGTGGAGCGCGAGGAGCGCACCGGGTTGGTCTGGTCGATGGCGATGGCGGGCGGCACGCCCTCCACCTTGTCGACGGCCGGCTTGTCCATGCGGTCCAGGAACTGGCGCGCGTAGGCGGAAAAAGTCTCCACATAGCGCCGCTGGCCCTCGGCATAGAGGGTGTCGAACACGAGGCTCGACTTGCCCGAGCCGCTGGGCCCGGTGACCACGGTCATCTCGCCGGTGCGGATGTCGAGATCGAGGTTCTGGAGGTTGTGCTGGCGCGCGCCGCGAATCCGGATGGAGCCCTGTGTCATGAATGCCTTGGGGGGTGGGGCAAACATTCTAGGGAGTGGCCGGTGACGTTTTCGTGCACTCCGTCACATGGTCCGCGGCCGTGCAGGGGTTTGTACCGATTCAGTCCTTGTCACTTCATGTAACAAATAGCACCTTTGTTTTCATTCCCATCTGCACTTGAAAGTTGTCCCATGAACAAGCTGCACGTTCTTTGCGCCGCCCTGCTGGCAGTGGCCGCGACGTCCGCGCCGGCCCAGATCCTGATCGGCCAGACAGCGGGCATGACCGGCTCGGTGGCCGCCAGCGTGAATGAAACCATCGGCGGGGCCCAGCTGGTGATCGACGCGGCGAACGCCCAGGGCGGAATCCACGGCGAGAAGATCGAGGTGCTGCGCATGGACGATGGCTTCGACGTCAAGCGCGCCAGCGAGAACGCTCGCGTGCTGATCGAGGAAAAGAAGGTGATGGCGCTCTTCATGAGCCGCGGCACGCCGCATTCGCAGGCCATCATTCCGTGGCTCGACAAGCACGACGTGGCCCTGATCGGCCCTTCCACCGGGGCCATGGTGCTGCACAAGCCGGTGCAGAAGTACGTGTTCAACGTGCGCGCCACCTACCAGCGCGAAGCCGAGAAGGCGATCGCGCACCTGCTCACCACCGGCATCGCGCGCATCGCCGTGGTCCACGTGACCGATTCCTTCGGGCAGGACGCGCTCGAGGGCGCCATGGCCGGCTTTGCCAAGGCGCAGGCCAAGCCCGTCGTGACCGTGCCGGCCGACCGCGAGAAGCCCGACTACAAGGCCATCGTGCCGGCCATCAGGGACGCCAATGCGCAGGCGGTGCTGTGGATCGGCTCGGGCGCCGCGGTGGTCGACGGCATCAAGGCGCTGCGCGCGTCCGGCTCGGCCGCGCAGGTGGTCACCCTGTCGAACAACGCCTCCTCGGGCTTCATCAAGCAGCTGGGCGACGCGAGCAAGGGCGTGATCGTGACCCAGGTGTTCCCGAACGAGCGCTCCATCAGCTACCCCATGGTCAAGGAAGCGCTCGCCCTGGCGCGCGCCAAGGGCCAGGCCGAGCTTTCGCCGGCCGCGCTCGAAGGCTTTGCTTCGGCCAAGGTGCTGGTCGAGGCATTGCGCCGCGCCGGACCCAAGCCGACACGCGCCAAGGTGCTGGCGGCGCTCGAGAGCCTGCGCGCCTACGACCTCGGCGGGCTCGAGGTGAGCTATTCGCCGCAGGACCATTCGGGCATCGACTTCGCCGACCTGGCGATCATCAGTGACGGTCGTTTCAAGCGCTGAGCACGCGCTGGCGGCCCCGCCGCGGCAACGCCAGAGCACTGGGAACTATGGTTTGACAGGGTTTCCACGAGCGAGTGAATGTCACTTGCGGCAACACATTACACATCTTCTGACAGAAGCATCCGCTTCGCCCAAAGGCCTGTTCGATGATGAAGATGTTGTCCACGTCCCGCGCTGCTGCGCTGCTCTTTGCGCTGTCCGCCCTCGGCGCCTCGGCGCAGATCGTGATCGGCCAGTCGGCCGACCTGTCGGGCCCCGTGGCGGCAAGCGTGAAGGAAACGATCATGGGCTCGCAACTGGTCATCGACCAGGTCAATGCCCAGGGCGGCATCAACGGCGAGCAGATCGAGGTGATCCGGCTGGACGATGGCCTGGACGCGAAGCGTTCGATCGAGAACACGCGCATCCTGATCGAGGACAAGAAGGTGCTGGCGCTGCTGCTCAACCGCGGCACGCCCAACACCCTGGCCGTCATTCCGCTGCTCGACAAGTACGGCGTGGCGCTGGTGGGCCCTTCCACCGGCGCGATGGCGCTGCACAAGCCGCTGCAGAAGAACATCTTCAACGTGCGCTCGACCTACCAGCGCGAAGCCGAAAAGGCCGTGCAGCACCTGCACACCACGGGCATCCAGCGCATTGCCGTGGTCCAGGCCGACGACTCGTTCGGCAAGGACGCGATGGAAGGCGCGAGCAAGGGCTTCGAGAAGGCCGGGCTCGCGCCGGCCGTGCTGGCGCTGGCCGACCGCAGCAAGCCCGACTATTCGGCGATCGTGCCGCAGCTGCTCAAGGCCAATGCGCAGGCGGTGCTGTGGATCGGCTCGGGCACCGCGGTGACCGAAGGCGTGAAGGCGCTGCGGGCCGCGGGCTCGGCGGCGCAGATCATCACGCTGTCGAACAATGCCGCCTCGGGCTTCATCAAGGAGCTCGGCTCGGCCAGCGCCGGCGTGATCGTCACGCAGGTGCTGCCCTACGAGCGCTCGTTCGGCCATCCGCTGATCAAGGAGGCGATGGCGCTCGCCAAGGCCAAGGGACAGACCGAGCTGTCGCCGGCGCTGCTCGAAGGCTTCGTCGCCACCAAGGTGATGGTGGAGGCGCTGCGCCGCACGGGGCCCAAGCCCACGCGCGCGAGGCTGATTGCCACGCTCAACAGCTTCCAGTACGACCTGGGCGGCAACATCGACGTGAGCTACTCGCCGACGGACCATACCGGCATCGACTACGTCGATCTCTCCATCGTCAGCGAAGGCCGCTTCAAGCGGTAGCCGCCGCCGCGCGGCGCCTTACTTGGGTGCGGCGGCGGGCGCAGGCTCGTGCGTGGCGTCGCCGCCGTGCTTCTCGCCCGACATGTCGATCTTGTCGCCGGCATTCGAGATGACGTACAGGGCAATGGCGGCAAAGATGACGAAGCCGACAACGAGTTTCCACATGGGTTCTGTCTCCTGATGGGTTCAAGAAAAAGGCCTCATGCCGACGGCATGAAGCCTCTTTGTTGAACGGAGGGCCGGCTCTCGCCTCCCTCCTGTCTGAGCTTGCGGTCAGTCGTTCGCGTAAATGTCGACGTCCTTGGTTTCGCGGATGAAGAGCGTGCCCACCACCAGCGTGATGCCGGCGATGATGATCGGGTACCAGAGGCCGTTGTACATGTTGCCGGTGGACGCCACGATGGCGAAGGCGGTGGTCGGCAGCAGGCCGCCGAACCAGCCGTTGCCGATGTGGTACGGCAGGCTCATGGAGGTGTAGCGGATGCGGGTGGGGAACAGTTCGACCAGCATGGCGGCGATCGGGCCGTAGACCATCGTCACCAGCAGCACCAGCCAGAACAGCAGCCCGACCGTCACCAGCTTGTTGATCTTCGCGGGGTCGGCCTTGGCCGGGTAGCCCGCGACCTTCAGGTCTTCGGCCACGCCCTTCTTGAAGGCGGCGATTTCCTTGGCGGAGTTCTCGTCGAACTTGAGGTTCACCACGTTGCCCACAGGCGCCTCGACCGTCTTGTCGCCGATCTTCACGACCGCCTTCGAGCCCGACGCGCCGGCCACGTTCTCATAGCTCACCGAGTTCTGCACCAGATAGCGCTTGGCGATGTCGCAGGAACTCCTGAAGTCGATCTCACGGGCCACCGGGTTGCCCTGGAACGAGCAGGTCGCCGGGTCGGCCGTCACCGTGACGCCGGCGGTGGCTTGCGCCTTGGCCAGGTCGGGGTTGGCAGCTTCGGTCAGCATCTTGAAGACCGGGAAGTAGGTGACCACGGCCAGAAGGCAGCCGGCCATGATGATCGGCTTGCGGCCGATCTTGTCGGACAGCGTGCCGAAGACCACGAAGAACGGCGTGCCGAGCAGCAGCGCGGCGGCGATCATCAGGTTGGCCGTGGTCGCATCGACCTTGAGCTGCTGCGTCAGGAAGAAGAGCGCGTAGAACTGGCCCGAGTACCAGACCACGGCCTGGCCTGCCGTGAGGCCGACCAGCGCCAGGATCACGATCTTGAGGTTCTTCCATTGGCCGAAGGATTCGGACAGCGGCGCCTTCGAAGTCTTGCCCTCGGCCTTCATCTTCTGGAACGCCGGCGATTCGCTCAACGAGAGCCGGATCCACACCGACACGCCGAGCAGCGCGATCGACACCAGGAAAGGAACGCGCCAGCCCCAATCGCCGAACGCCTGTTCGCCGAGCCAGGTGCGCACGCCCAGGATCACCAGCAGGCTCAGGAACAGCCCGAGCGTGGCGGTGGTCTGGATCCACGAGGTGTAGGCGCCGCGCTTGCCGTGCGGCGAGTGCTCGGCCACGTAGGTGGCGGCACCGCCGTACTCGCCGCCGAGCGCGAGGCCCTGCAGCATGCGCAGCGCAATCAGGATCACCGGCGCCGCGACGCCGATGGTCGCGTAGCTGGGCAGGAGGCCGACGATGAAGGTCGACAGGCCCATGATCAGGATCGTGACCAGGAAGGTGTACTTGCGCCCGATCATGTCGCCGAGCCGGCCGAACACGATGGCGCCGAACGGCCGCACCAGGAAGCCCGCGGCAAACGCCAGCAGCGCAAAGATGAAGGCCGCGCCGGCATCCAGGCCGCTGAAGAACTGCTTCGCGATGATCGCGGCCAGCGAGCCGTAGAGGTAGAAGTCGTACCACTCGAACACCGTGCCAAGGGAGGAAGCGAAGATGACCTTCTTTTCCTCCGCGGACATGGGCCGGGGGGCCGGATGCGGCACCCCCCTCGAATCCAGTGTTGCTGCCATTTGCGTCGTCTCCTGTGTATGCGTTCGGTCGGCCCCGGCATTCGGGACCGTCAAGCATTCTTGGAGGCGCGACTGACCCGAGCCTTTCGCGAAACTGAACCGACGCTTACGAATTAAGGTGAAACCCGCGGGGCCCGTTTCAGCTTGTAAGAAATCGGGCGGTTGCTCAGCTTTTGCTGCTTCGCAGCAAGGAAGGCCGCTGGTCGGCCGCGTCCCATTGCGGGCCTTCGAACCACGCGTCCCGGCCCAGGTAGGCACGCAGCATCGCGAGGCCGTCGAAGCCCCAGAACAGCCGGCCGTCGGCCACGCAGCTCGGCGTGCCGAACACGCCGGCCTGCAGGGCTTCGTCGGTGTTGCGCTTGAGCAGCGCCTTGTTGTCGTCGCCGTTCATGTCGCGCTTGAGCCGCAGCTGCGCCGCCAGCGCAGCCAGGCGCGTGGCATCGCCGGCTTCCTCGCCGCCGCGCCACACGCTGCGGAAGATGGTCTCGGCCGCGAGGCGGCTGATGCTGCCGTCCTCCGAGGTCGACAGCGCGAGCCGCAGGTGCGGCAGCGGGTTGTACGGGTGCGAGGCCGGCATCTCGATTTCGATGCCGTTCGCGTGGCCGAGCCAGAGCACGTGGCGGTAGGTCCAGCTGCGCTTGGCCGGAATCTCGGCCGGCCCGAGCTGGCCGTGGTGCTTGAGGATCGCGCCGAGCAATACCGGCTTGTAGGCCACGCTGCAGCTCAGGCCCTCGAGCGCCTGGGGCAGCTGCTCGAACGCAAGGTATGCGTAGGGCGAGATGAAGTCGAGGTAGAAGTCGATGTGCTTCATGCGTGCTTGTCTCCTGGTTGCTCCGGGATGCGCCAGAGGCCGGCCCGTGCCCGCAACTCTATCGCGCGCCACACGCTGCGCCGCGCAACGTCTTCCATCGTGCTCCAGCCCGCGATCTCGGGGAGGGTGCGCAGGCACCCTTCGCAGAAGCCGCTCTGGCTGTCCATGCGGCAGACCGAGGTGCAGGGCGATGGCACATCGGACGCATCGTCGCTGGCCGAGCGCTGCACGGCCGCGGCGCGTTCGGCCAGCGTCTGCGCGCCGTCGACATTCACGTCGTCACACCACGTCCGCCACCGGCGCGCCGGTGAGCTTCTCGAGGTCGTGCGGGCGCAGCTGGAACACCGCATGGGGATGGCCCGCCGCGGCCCAGATCTCCTCGAAGCGGAACAGCTCGCGGTCGATCAGCACCACCGGCGGCGTGGCATGCGCCACCGGCGACACGCCGCCGATCGTGAAGCCGGTGCGCGCCTTCACGAACTCCGCATCGGCGCGGCCGGTCTTGCCGACCAGCGCATCGACCTTCTTCTCGTCCACGCGCTTGTCGCCCGAGGTGATGACCAGCACCGCCGCGTCGTCGCTCTTGCGCCGGAAGATGATGCTCTTGGCGATCTGCCCGACCAGAATGCCGAGCGCGTCGGCCGCCTGCTGCGCGGTGCGGCAGGCGTCGTCGAGCATGCGCGGCGAATGGGGGTGGCCGGCGTCCTGCAGCACGCGCGAGACGCGCTGCACGCCTTCGGGCAGCGAATGAAGTTCAGCGCCGCACATCACACGCCTCCCCGCTTTTCGTGGACGCTCATCATCCGGCCCTCTTCGTACGGAGCGCCTTCGACGCGCGCGAATTCGGCTCGCGCCCCAGCGCCTCGCTGATGTACACGCCCGCGTCGATCAGCTTGTCGAGGTCGATGCCGGTCTCGATGCCCATGCCGTGCAGCATGTAGACCACGTCTTCGGTCGCCACGTTGCCGGTCGCGCCCTTGGCGTAGGGACAGCCGCCCAGCCCGGCGGAGGACGACTGGAAGTTCCAGACCCCCAGCTCCAGCGAGGCCAGCGTGTTGACCAGCGCCTGGCCGTAGGTGTCGTGGAAGTGGCCCGAGATGTGGTCCACGCCGAAATGCGCCAGCGCGGCCTCGATCGCGGCCTGCACCTTGCGCGGCGTGCCCACGCCGATGGTGTCGGCCACGTCCACGCGCTGCACGCCGATGTCCTTCATCAGCTTTGCCAGCATGCCCACGCGTTCGGGTGCGATCTCGCCTTCGTAGGGGCAGCCCACGGTGCACGACATGGCGCCGCGCACCGCGATGCCCTTCTCGCGCGCCGCGGCCACCACGGGCGCGAAGCGCTCGATGCTCTCGGCAATGGAGCAGTTGATGTTCTTCTGGCTGAAGGCCTCGCTCGCGGCGCCGAACACCACGATCTCGTCGGGCCACTCTTCGCGCGGCGCGGCAATGGCGGCCTCGAAGCCCTTCATGTTGGGCGTGAGCACCGAATAGCGCACGCCGGCCTTGCGTTGGATGCCATGCATCACGGAGGCAGCGTCGGCCATCTGCGGCACCCACTTGGGGCTCACGAAGCTGGTGACCTCGATCTCCTTCAGGCCGGCGTCCTGCAGGCGGTGCACGAGGCCGATCTTGACTTCGGCGGAGACCGGTTGCTTCTCGTTCTGCAGTCCGTCGCGCGGACCGACGTCGACGATCTTGACCTTGGCGGGGATTTTCATGGGTGTCTCTGGGTTCGCTGGGAAAAGAAAAAACCGTCGGTCAATTGTCGGCCGTCTGCGTCCTGCGTGCTCGGCCGCGCCTGCCGCAGGGGTTGCAATGCCTGCCAGCGGCGTTGCAGATCGCGCCAGCGCCGCTGTTCACACCGTTTCGCGCTGCACGAAATCCGATGGCGGCTCGGCGGGCGCGGGCGCCTCCACCACTTCCAGCGCATCCACGCGCGCGCCGTCCGGCCCGCTGCGGGCCCACGAAACCAGCGCATCGACCGCAGCAGCCGGTCCGAAGGCCAGCGCCTCCACGCTGCCGTCGCGGCGGTTGCGCACCCAGCCGCGCACGCCCAGGCGCCGCGCGGCCTGCACCATCGACCAGCGATAGCCCACACCCTGCACCAGGCCGCGGACGACAAGATGGCGGGTGACGGCGGAGGGATTCATGGCATGGGCAACATCAGTACGACTTGGGCAGGCCGAGCGCCTTTTCCGCGATGAAGTTCAGGATCATCTGCGGGCTGACCGGCGCAATGCGCGGAATGTAGCTCTCGCGCAGCAGCCGCTCGACATGGTATTCCTTCGCATAGCCCATGCCGCCCAGCGTGAGCACGGCGTTCTGGCAGGCGTCGTGCGCCGCCTCGGCCGCCAGGTATTTGGCGGCGTTGGCCTCGATGCCGCAGGGCTCGCCCGCGTCGTACAGCGTGGCCGCCTTGAACACCATCAGGTCGGCCGCCTCGAGATTGGCCCAGGCGCGCGCGAGCGGATGCGCCACGCCCTGGTTCTGGCCGATCGGCCGGCCGAAGACGACGCGCTCCTGCGCGTACTGCGAGGCGATGCGCAGCGCCGCGCGGCCGATGCCGATGGCCTCGGCCGCAATCAATATGCGCTCGGGGTTGAGCCCGTGCAGGATGTATTCGAAGCCGCGCCCTTCGTCGCCGATGCGGTCTTCCTCCGGCACTTCGAGCCCGTCGATGAAGAGCATGTTCGAGTCGACCGCCGCGCGGCCGAGCTTGTGGATCTCGCGCACCTCGACCTTGCCGCGGTCGAGCGGCGTGTAGAACAGCGTGAGGCCCTGCGTAGGCTTCTTCACCTGGTCGAGCGGTGTGGTGCGCGTGAGGATCAGCATGCGGTCGGCCACCTGCGCGGTCGATATCCAGATCTTGCGGCCGTGCAGCAGGTAGCTGCCATCGGGCTGGCACACCGCCTGCGTCTTGAGGCTCGTGGTGTCGAGCCCCGCATCGGGCTCGGTCACGGCGAAGCAGGCCTTCTCGGTGCCCGCGATCAGCGGCGGCAGGAAGCGCTGGCGCTGCGCCTCGCTGCCGAACACCACCACCGGGTTGAGCCCGAAGATGTTCATGTGCACCGACGACGCGCCCGACATGCCCGCGCCCGAGGCGCTGATGGCGCGCATCATCAGCGCCGCCTCGGTGATGCCGAGCCCCGCGCCGCCCTGCGCCTCGGGCATCGCGATGCCGAGCCAGCCGCTGTCGGCCACCGCGCGGTGGAATTCGTGCGGGAACGCGGCGCGGTCGTCGTGGTCGCGCCAGTAGTCGGCGGGGAAGTCTTCGCAGAGACGTTCAATGGCCGCGACGAGCGAGCGCTGGTCTTCGTTCAGGGAGAAATTCATTCGCTGTCTTTCGCAGGGTCCGGTTGCAGGGTGACGCCACACGCGAGCATGCGGTCGATGTCTTCGTCCGCGTAGCCCGCTTCGCGCAGCAGCTCGACGCTCTGCTCGCCGATGCGCGGCGCCATGCGGCGGATGCCCGCGGGCGTGGCGCTGTAGCGGCCGACCGGCGCCAGCGTGCGGATGCGGCCTTCGCTCGGATGATCGAACTCGGGAAAGAAATCGACCGCGCGCAGGTGCGGGTCGCCGAGCAGGCTCTCGGTGCTGTGCAGCCGCGCGACCGGGATGTCGGCCGCTTCCAGCGCAGCCATCCATTCCTCGCTGCTTCGCGTGGCCATCACCTCGGCCACGAACGCATAGACCGCGCCGATGTTGGCGGCGCGCGCCGTGTGCGTGCCGAACATCGGCGAGGCACGCAGCTCGGGCCGGCCGATCAGGTCGAAGAAGGCCTGCCAGTGCTTGTCGTTGTAGATCAGCACGCTCAGGTAGCCGTCGGCCGTGGCGTAGGGCTTGCGGTGCGGCGCAAGCAGGCGCGCATAGCCGGTGGGGCCGAGCGGCGGCTCGAAACTGTGGCCGCCGAGGTGGTCGCCCATCACGAACTGCGAGAGCGCCTCGAACATCGGCACCTCGACCGCCTGGCCGCGGCCGGTGCGCTGCGCGTGCAGCACGGCGGCGAGCAGCGCGATGGCGGCCTGCAGCCCCACGGCGCGGTCGGCCAGCGTGACAGGCGCGTAGCGCGGCGCATCGCCGCTTTGCTGCGCGAACAGCGAGGCCACGCCGGCCGCGCCCTGGATCAGGTCGTCGTAGGCGGGCTTGCCGGCATAGGGGCCCTCCTCGCCATAGCCGAAGGCGCCGAGATAGACGATCTTCGGGTTGGCCGCCGCCACGGCCTCGTAGCCGAGCCCGAGCCGCGCCATGGCCTGGGGGCGCGTGTTGTAGATCAGCGCATCGCAGCCGGCCGCAAGCCGCAGGCAGGCCTCGCGGCCCTCGGGCTGCTTGAGGTCGAGCACGATCGAGCGCTTGTTGCGGTTGAGGTGCATCGCCATCGCGCCCATGCCGGCGTGGCGCATCGGGCCGACCGCGCGCAGGTTGTCGCCGGCGGGCGGCTCGACCTTGACGATGTCGGCGCCCAGATCGCCGAGCGTCTGCGTGGCGTAGGGTCCCATCACCACGGCCGTGAGGTCGAGGATGCGGATGCCTTGAAGCGGCCCGGTGGCATTCATGTCTTTGCTCCTTCCCCTTCCGGGGGAAGGCTGGGATGGGGGCAGGCAGAGCGCCCGATGGAGGCGCCGCTTGCCCCCACCCCTGCCCTCCCCCGGGAGGGGAGGGAGAAACTCAAATTCAACAACACGCTCATTCCGGTTGAATCCCCGCGGCCTGGATCAGCTTCTTCCACTTGGCCAGTTCCGCCACCGTGAACGCGCCCAGCTCCTCCGGCGTGCTGCCGAAGGCATCGAAGCCCAGCTTGGCCACCCGCTCGCGGAAGGCCGTGCCGTTCGCCATCTCCGACAGCACCTTGTTGAGCTTCAGCACCACATCGCGCGGCGTGCCGGCCGGCGCGAACACGCCGTTCCACGAGGTGATGTCGAAGCCCTTGAGTTCCGGCGTATCGGCCAGCGGTGGCAGTTCCGGAAACAGCTTGGTGCGCTCCTGCGTGGTGACCGCAATCGCGCGCATCTTGCCGGCCTTCACCGTGGCAAGCCCTGCGGCGAGGTCGACCACCATCATCGACACCTGCCCGCCGATCAGGTCGGCAATGGCCGGCGGCGTGCTCTTGTAGGGCACGTGCAGCATCGGCACGCCGCTCATGCGCGAGAGCGTGGCGCCGCTCACGATGCCGGTGCTGTTGCCGCTCGCATAGGTGAGCTTGCCCGGATGCGCGCGGCCCCAGGCCAGCAGCTCGGCCGCGCTCTTCACGGGCAGGTCGTTGTTCACCACCAGCATGAACGGCAGGTTGCCCATGCGGCTCACGGGCGCGAAGTCCTTCACCGGGTCGTAGGGCAGCGACTTCATCAGGCTCGGGTTGGCCGAATGCGTGGTGTTGGTGGTCATGAAGAGCGTGTAGCCGTCGGGCGGCGCTTTGGCCACCGCTTCCGCGCCGATGACGCCGTTGGCGCCCGCCTTGTTGTCGACGATGACCGAAGCCTTGAGCGCCTCGCCCAGCATCTGCGCCGTGATGCGCGCCACCGCATCGGTGCCGCTGCCGGCCGCGAAGGGCACGATCAGCTTGATCGGCTGCTTCGGGTAGCCCTCCTGTGCAAGGGCCCAGGGCGCCGCGCCGGCCAGGCCCGCGGCGGCGCCGATGGAAATGAAACGGCGGCGGCTTGCCACCGCGACCGTGGTTGTCGCGTTCTTCGTCGTCTGCATGGTTCTTGTCTCCGGGGGTTGTCGTTCAGGGCCGGATCACGCGCTCCGGCGATTCCTCGTACGGCGGGCTGTAGATCACCAGCACGCGCACCGGCTCGTCGCTGACCACCGTGAAGGTGTGCATTGCATCGGCCGGGAAAAAGCAGCTGTCGCCCGGGTGCAGTTCCTGCCGCTGGCCGCCCACCTCGGCGACCGCGCGGCCTTCGAGCATGTAGCAGACCTGCTCGATGCCCGGGTGCGCATGCGGCAGCGCGCCCTTGCCTTTCTGGATGTGGCCGACCAGCACTTCGAGCTGCTTCGCGCCCACGGTCTCGGGGCCGATCAGGCGCTTGTTGAGCGTGCCCGTGTGGTTGGCCGGGTGATAGCCAGTGATGTCGCTTTCGCGGACGAAGTAGCGTGCGGAGGTCATTGTTTTTTCAGCCTTTGTGTTCGATGGCCAGGCAGGCCGAGCGCAGCATGGCGGCCACCTCGTCGATGCGCGGCTCCAGCCGGTAGCGCGGGCCCGCCACCGAGATGGCATAGGCCTCGCCGCCGATGCGCAGCGGCCACGCGAGGCCGACGAGATCGGGAATGCTCTCGCCGAGGTTGCCGTACCAGCCGCGCGCGGGCGAGCGTTCGAGCTCCTGCTCGATGGCATCGGGCGTGGTCAGCGTGGCGTCGGTCAGCGGTGCCAGCGCAGTGGCTGCCAGCAGCTTGCGGCGCGCCTCGGGCGCAAGCGTGGAAAGCAGCGCGCGGCCCATCGAATTGGCATAGGCCGGGCGGGTTTCGCCCGACTCGGCGGAATAGCGAATGCTCTGCGGCGCACTCAGCACTTCCAGGTAGACGACAGTGCTCGGGTCGCGGAACTTGCCGAACAGCACGGTTTCGCGCGCGCCGTCGCGCAGCTCTTCGAGCGCGGGCCGCACGCGGTCGAGCACCGGGTCGTGCGCCGCGATGATCTGCGCCATCGCCAGCAGCCGGCCGGTGGGGTAGTAGCCCTGGCGGCGGCCGGTCTCGTACATGTAGCCCTGCTCTTCGAGCGTGCGGATCAGGCCGAGGCAGCTGGACACCGGCATCTCGAGCAGCCGCGCCATTTCGGACAGCGCGAGCGGCTGCTTCTCCCGGGCGAAGAGCTCGACGATCTCGATCACGCGAAAAGCAGTTTTCACAACCATGAATAAATTTTCGCGTATGTGAAAAACAAAAGCGTCAGGGTTTGCCCTGCCCGTGCCTCCTTTCAGCGTAATCGTCGGTAACGCAGGCGGTCAGTAGCCCCGGACCGGATCGACCACGCCGCTGACCGGCAGGCCCTGTTCCATCGCGCGGATCTTCCCGGCGATCTGGGCGATGGATTCCTCGCGCAGCGTGCGCGCCGAGCCGTGCGGCGTGACGGTGATCTTCGGGTGGCGCCAGAAGGCGTGGCCGGCCGGCAGCGGCTCGACCTGGAACACGTCGAGCGTGGCACCGGCCAGTTCGCCGGCATCGAGCATCGGGATCAGGTCGTCTTCCACCAGGTGCGCGCCGCGCGCAATGCTGATGAGATAGCCGCCCGGCCGCAGCTTGCCGAGCGTGTTGCGGTTGAGGATGCCGCGCGTGGCTTCGGTCAGCGGCAGCAGGTTCACGAGCACGCGCGTGGACGACAGGAACTCGTCGAACTGCGCCTCGCCGCTGAACACCTTCACGCCGTCGATGGCCTTGGTCGAACGGCTCCAGCCCAGCACCGGAAACTCGAACTGCGCCACGGCCTTGGCCACGCGCTCGCCGAGCACGCCCAGGCCCATGATGCCGACCGGAAAGTCGCGCCGCAGCTTCGGCTTGCGGTAGCTCCAGCGGCCTTCGCGCGCATCGGCCTCGTAGACGTCGAATTCGCGGAAGTGGCGGATCAGCGTGTGGCACACGTACTCGGCCATCTGCACCGACATGCCGGCATCGTCGAGCCGCACGATGCGCGTGTGCGCCGGCACGCGCAGCTTGAGCAGCGCATCGACGCCCGCGCCGATGTTGAACAGGCCGCGCAGCTCGGGCTGCTCGTCGAGCAGCTGCTGAGGCGGCGCCCACACCACCGCGTGGTCGGCCTGGGCGGCGCCCGGCTTCCAGGCCTCGATCCGTGCATCGGGCAGTTCGGCCCGGAGGCCCTCGATCCAGGGTTCGGGGCGGTTGTCGGTCAGGGAGACGATGATTTTCATGAATCGAATCTTATTAGGGCCCCCGGCCGATCGGCGGCTTGTCCCTCCCGGTGCCTTCTTCTATGCTCGTGCGCGACCATCCAGAACATCGACACACCCGGAGACCGAAGCATGATCAAAGTCAGCGTGATGTACCCCTACACCGAAGGCGCGCGGTTCGACCACGCCTACTACCGCGACAAGCACATGCCGCTCCTGAAGGCGCGCATGGGCGACGCGTGCAGGTCGTACACCATCGACAAGGGGCTGGCAGGCGGCGCGCCGGGCACACCGCCGACCTATGTCGGCATGTGCCACGTGTTCTGCGACTCGGCCGAAGCCTTCCAGGCGGCGTTCGGCCCGCATGCCAAGGAGATCCTGGGCGACATCAAGAACTACACCGACATCGCGCCTGTGATGCAGATCAGCGAAGTGGTGGTGGGCTGAGCGGCGGCATTCAGGCCGCCACCGCAGCCATTCGCAGCAGCTCTTCGCCCTCGGCCACCTGCTCGCCGGGCGAGAACATCAGTTCTTCCACCGTGCCGTCGGCCGGCGCGGCAATGGTGTGCTCCATCTTCATGGCCTCCATCACCGCCAGCGGCTGACCGCGGCTGACCTTGTCGCCGGCCTTGACCGCGAAAGAGACGACCTTGCCGGGCATCGGCGCCGTGAGCCGGCCGACTTCGGCGTGGGTGTCGCCGGCATGGGCCAGGCGGTCGATCGCCGTGATCTTCGTGGCGCCCTTCGAGGCGAAAACATGGGCCGTGGCGCCGTCCAGGTGCACATCGAGCGTCTGCCGCGTGCCGGCGAATTCGACCTCGAACTCGCCCGTCGGGAACTGGCCCACGACCAGCGGACCCTGCACGCCGCCGGCTTCGAGCCACAGGCTGCCGTCGCGCCTGTAGGTCAGCAGCGCCGTCTGCTCGGCGCCGCGAAATTCGAAGTCGAAGTGGCGCCGGTACTCGCCATGCGAGCGCCAGCCGTCGCGCCGCTCGAACGGATCGGGCGCGCCAACCGGCCGCTCGGTGATCAGCGTGCGCGTGATGGCGGCGGCCGCGGCCAGCGGCAGGCCCAGTGCCTCGCGGTCGAACAGCACGGCGCGCTCGCGCTCGATCAGCGCGGTGTCGAGGTTGGCTTTCGAGAATGATTCGGTCGCGAGGATGCCGCGCAGGAACTGCACGTTGGTCGATACGCCCACGATCTGCACCTGCGCCAGCGCCGCGTCGAGCCGCGCCAGCGCCTCGGCGCGCGTGCTGCCGTGCACGATCAGCTTGGCGATCATCGAGTCGTAGAAGGGCGAGATCTCGCCGCCCTCGCGCACGCCATCGTCGATGCGCACGCGGCTGCGCTGGAATGCGGTGGCCTGCGGCTTGCGGTAGACGCGCAAGCTGCCTGTCGCAGGCAGGAAGTTGTTGTCGGGATTCTCGGCACAGATGCGCGCCTCGATCGCGTGGCCGTGGATTTGCAGTTCCGCCTGCTTCGCGGGCAGCGCCTCGCCCGAGGCCACGCGCAGTTGCCATTCGACGAGATCGAGGGCCGTGATGGCTTCGGTCACGGGATGCTCCACCTGCAGCCGTGTGTTCATCTCCATGAAGAAAAAGTTCATTTCGCCGCCTTCGCGCTGCTCGACGATGAACTCCACCGTTCCCGCACCCACGTAGTTCACCGCGCGCGCCGCAGCCACCGCCGCCTCGCCCATCTGCTTGCGCATCGCTTCGGTCATGCCGGGCGCGGGCGCCTCTTCGAGCACCTTCTGGTGGCGGCGCTGCACCGAGCAGTCGCGCTCGAACAGGTAGACGTAGTTGCCGTGCGTGTCGCCGAACACCTGGATCTCGATGTGGCGCGGCCGCTGCACGTATTTCTCGATCAGCACCGCATCGTCGCCGAAGCTGTTGATCGCTTCGCGCTGGCACGAGGCGAGCGCCGCGGCAAAGTCCTCGGCCCTGTCGACCGCGCGCATGCCCTTGCCGCCGCCGCCCGCGCTGGCCTTGATGAGCACCGGATAGCCGATGCGGTCGGCCTCGCGCTGCAGCAGCTGCGGGTTCTGGTCGTGGCCGTGGTATCCCGGCACCAGCGGCACGCCGGCCTTTTCCATCAGCTGCTTCGACTCGGCCTTGAGGCCCATCGCCTTGATGGCCGAAGGCGGCGGGCCGATGAAGACCAGGCCCGCGTCGGCGCAGGCCTGCGCGAACTCCTCGTTCTCACTCAGGAAGCCGTAGCCCGGATGCACGGCCTCGGCGCCCGTGGCCTTGGCCGCTTCGAGGATCTTTTCCCAGCGCAGGTAGCTGTCCTTGGGCGCGCTGCCGCCGAGGTGCACCGACTCGTCGCAGGCGCGCACGTGGTTGGCATGCGCGTCGGCGTCGGAATACACGGCCACGGTGCGGATCGCCATGCGGCGGGCAGTGGCCGCAACGCGGCAGGCGATTTCACCGCGATTGGCGATCAGGATCTTTTTAAACATGGAGGGCTTTCGCGGTGAATTCGCCTGCGCACGCTGCGCGTGCCAGGCAATTTGGCTTCGCCGCTGCGCCGCTTTGCGGCTGGTCACCACGGTTGGCGACGAGTATCTTCTTAAACATTCGGAGTGTCTCCCGGAGGATTCTTTTTCAGTTGAAACGCGGGCGTGACGCCCGGATCGGGCCGGCCGCTGAAGATGCGGGCCACGCGGGTGAACAGCGCCCTGAGAAAACGCCAGCTCTTGCGGATGAGCCACACGCTGAGCACCAGTACCAGGACGAACAGCACCAGGAAGACCAGCGGATGCGCCACCGCGAGCCACAGCCCGGTTGGCACCATCGTGTCCTCGACCAGCGACGCGCCCACGTTCGAGAACGGCTCGGGCGATGTGTTGATGGCCGCACGCGTCGTGGCCTTGGCCGCATGCGCGGTGGCCGCAAAGCCGCCGCCCACGAGCGCGGCCACGATGGCCATCGCACCGTGGTCGGAGCCGAACACGCTGGCCGCGAGCGCCGCGCCGGCGGGAATGCGGATGGCCGTATGCACCACGTCCCACAGCGAATCGAGGCCGGGGATCTTGTCGGCGAAGAACTCGATGAACACCATGAAGCCGCTGGCCGCGATGACCACCGGATGCGCCAGCAGCTGCAGCCCGCTAGGCAGCGGCACCCAGCCGAAGTAGCCGGCCAGCCCGGTCAGCAGCACGACCAGGTACAGCCGCACCCCGCTGGCCCAGCCGATGGCCGCGGCCAGCGCGAGCAGCTGGGGCATGTCGAGTGCGTTCATCGCGTTGCGCTCAGTGGCCCAGCCAGGACGGCTTGCGCTTCTGAAGGAAGGCCTGCACGCCCTCGCGGCCTTCTTCGCTGGCTCGGATGTCGGCAATGCCTTCGACCGTCTTCGCGATCAGCGCGTCGTCGATCTCGCGGCCGTCCACGTCGGCGATCAGTTGCTTGCAGGCACGCACCGCGGCCGGGCTGGCGCTGGTGAGCGCCTTCAGCAGCTCGTCGACCTTGGCATCGAGCGCATCGGCCGCCACCACTTCATGCACGAAGCCGATGCGGTACGCCTCGGCGGCCGTGAAGCGCTCCGCCGTGAGGAAGTAGCGCTGCGAGGCGCGCGTGCCCATGGCACGCAGCACGTACGGGCTGATGGTCGCGGGCACGAGGCCGATCTTGACCTCGCTCAGGCAATACCACGCGGTGTCCACGCTCACCGCCATGTCGCAGGCCGCGACCAGCCCCATGCCGCCCGCATATACATCGCCCTGCACGCGCGCGATGGTGGGCTTGGGGCATTCGGCAATGGTGCGCAGCATGGCGGCCAGCTTGCCCGCGTCGGCGATGTTCTCGTCGCGCGTGTAGTCGGCCATGCGGCGCATCCAGTTGAGGTTGGCGCCTGCGCAGAAGGCCGGGCCGTTGGCGCCGAGCACGATGGCTTTGACCTGCGGCTGAGCACCAGTTTCGATGAAGGCCTGCGTCAGCTCGGCGATGACGATGTCGTCGAAGGCATTGCGCGCGTCGGGCTGGTCGAGCCAGATGCGCGCGACGGTGCCCTGTGTTTCGAGTTTCAGTTTGGTGAAGGTCATGTCAGTGATCCGTGGCGCGGTGCGCGTTTATTCGGGGCGTGTGCACAGGCCACCGGGTACTCCCCTCCGCGAATGTCCCCCGGGCTTCGCCCTCCTCCTTGATTTCGCTGCGGGGAGCACCCGATGCCCTGTGCACTTGGGCAGGCTGCGGGTGTACCGCTGATCAACGACTGCTCCGTATAACGCTCTCGCTGGCGGGGTGCCTTGCGCAGCGAAATCAAGGAGGAGGCCGCAGGCCGGGGGACATTCGCGGAGCAAGGTACCCCGTCGGCGGGAGCGCGCCCTGGAGCACGATGACCGCATCGACTCGAATTACGCAAAAGCGGTGCCATGGCTACATCCGGAAGATGCCGAACTTCGGCTCTGGGATGGGCGCATTGCGTGCGGCAGCAAGGCCCAGCGCCAGCACCCGCCGCGTATCCGCCGGATCGATGATGCCGTCGTCCCACAACCGTGCCGTCGCGTAGTAGGGGTGGCCCTGGTCTTCGTACTGCTGGCGGATCGGCGCCTTGAAGGCTTCTTCCTCTTCCTTGCTCCAGCTGCCACCCTTCAGCTCGATGCCATCGCGCTTCACCGTGGCCAGCACGCTCGCGGCCTGCTCGCCGCCCATCACGCTGATGCGCGCGTTCGGCCACATCCAGAGGAAGCGCGGTGAGTACGCACGGCCGCACATGCCGTAGTTGCCGGCGCCGAAGCTGCCGCCGATGATGATCGTGAACTTGGGTACGTTGGCGGTGGCCACGGCCGTCACCATCTTGGCGCCGTGGCGCGCGATGCCTTCGTTCTCGTACTTGCGGCCCACCATGAAGCCCGTGATGTTCTGCAGGAACACCAGCGGCGTCTTGCGATGGCAGCACAGCTCGATGAAGTGCGCGCCCTTCTGCGCCGACTCGGAAAACAGGATGCCGTTGTTGGCGATGATGCCCACCGGCATGCCCTCGATCTCGGCAAAGCCGCAGACCAGCGTGGCGCCGAAGCGGGCCTTGAACTCGTGGAACTCGCTGCCGTCGACAACGCGCGCAATGATCTCGCGCACATCGAAGGGCTTGCGCGTGTCGGTCGGGATCACGCCGTAGAGCTCTTCGCGCGGGAACTCGGGTGGGCGCACTGCACTTGCCCCCGCCGCCGGCTGCGCCGCGGCCTTCGCATTGAGATTGGCTACCGCCGAGCGCGCGAGCGCGAGCGCATGCAGGTCGTTTTGCGCCAGGTGGTCCACCACGCCCGAGAGCCGCGTGTGCACGTCGCCGCCGCCCAGATCCTCGGCCGTCACGACCTCGCCGGTCGCGGCCTTCACGAGCGGCGGGCCGCCCAGGAAGATGGTGCCCTGGTTCTTCACGATGATCGACTCGTCGCTCATCGCCGGCACGTAGGCGCCGCCGGCCGTGCACGAGCCCATGACCACCGCGATCTGCGCAATGCCCTGGGCGCTCATGTTGGCCTGGTTGTAGAAGATGCGGCCGAAGTGGTCGCGGTCGGGGAACACCTCGTCCTGGTTCGGCAGGTTGGCTCCGCCCGAGTCGACCAGGTAGATGCAGGGCAGGCGGTTCTGCTCGGCGATCTCCTGCGCGCGCAGGTGCTTCTTGACCGTCATCGGGTAGTAGGTGCCGCCCTTCACCGTCGCGTCGTTGCAGACGATCATGCAGTCGACGCCGTTCACGCGGCCGATGCCGGCGATGAGGCCCGCGCCGGGTGCGGACTCTGCGCCCTTGGCATCGAGGTACATCGCATGCGCGGCCAGCGGCGCGATCTCGAGGAACGGCGTGCCGGGGTCGAGCAGTTCGGCCACGCGGTCGCGCGGCAGCAGCTTGCCGCGCGCGGTGTGCTTGGCGCGCGCGGCCTCGCCGCCGCCCTGCTCCACCTTGGCGAACTGCTTGTGCAGGTCGTCGACCAGCGCGCGCATCGCGGCGGCATTGGCTTGGAAGTCGGCCGAGCGGGCGTTGAGTTTGGTTTCGAGTTGGCTCATGCTGTCTTTTCTTGCTGGAGGCCGAGCTGCTCGGCCATCGCTTCGCGGATCTTGAATTTCTGGATCTTGCCGGTCACCGTCATCGGAAACTCGGTGACGAAGCGGATGTACCTCGGCACCTTGTAGTGCGCGATCTGGCCCTTGCAGAAATCGCGGATCTCGTCTTCGGTCGCAGCCTGGCCGGGCTTGACGATGATCCATGCGCACAGCTCCTCGCCGTACTTTTTGTCGGGCAGGCCGACCACCTGCACGTCCTGCACCTTCGGATGGCGATACAGGAACTCTTCGATCTCGCGCGGGTAGATGTTCTCGCCGCCGCGGATCACGAGGTCCTTGATGCGGCCGACGATGTTGACGTAGCCCTCGGCGTCCATGGTCGCCAGGTCGCCGGTGTGCATCCAGTGCTCGGCATCGATGGCCTCGCGGGTCCTGGGCTCGTCTTCCCAGTAGCCGTGCATCACCGAGTAGCCGCGCGTGCAGAACTCGCCGGAGCTGCCGCGCGGCACGATGGCGCCGGTCTCGGGGTCGATGATCTTGATCTCCAGGTGCGGCTGCACCGTGCCCACGGTGGACACGCGCTTGTCGAGCGGCGTGTCGGTGCTGCTCTGGCAGCTCACGGGGCTGGTTTCGGTCATGCCGTAGGCGATGGTGATTTCGCCCAGGTGCATTTCATTCACCACGCGCTTCATCACCTCGGTCGGGCACGGCGAGCCGGCCATGATGCCGGTGCGCAGCGTGGACAGGTCGAACTCCTTGAAGCGCGGATGGTCCAGCTCGGCAATGAACATCGTGGGCACGCCATGCAGGCCGGTGCACTTCTCGGCCTGCACGGTCTCGAGCACGGTGAGCGGATCGAAGCCGTCGTTCGGATACACGATGGCCGAGCCATGCGTGAGGCAGGCGAGGTTGCCCAGCACCATGCCGAAGCAGTGGTAGAGCGGCACCGGAATGCAGAGCCTGTCGGCGGGCGTGAGCTTCATGCACTCGCCGATGAAGAAGCCGTTGTTCAGGATGTTGCGGTGCGTGAGCGTCGCGCCCTTGGGAAAGCCCGTGGTGCCGCTGGTGAACTGGATGTTGATCGGGTCGGTGGCCGTGAGCGTCTTCTGCGTGGCGGCCACGCGCGGGTCGGCCGCATCGCCGCTTGCGAGCAGCTGGCTGAAGCGCTGCATGCCGGGCTGCTCGCCGCTCTCGCCGGGCTTGTCGATCCAGAAGGTATGAAGCAGCTGCGGCAGGCGCTTGGGCCCGAGTTCGCGCAGCATGCCCAGGTAGTCGCTGGTCTTGAACTTCGCCATCGTCACCAGCGCCTTGCAGCCGACCTTGTTGAGCGCGTATTCGAGCTCGGAGGTGCGGTAGGCCGGGTTGATGTTGACGAGGATCAGGCCGGCCTTGGCCGTCGCGATCTGCATCAGCACCCAGGGCGCGTTGTTGTGCGACCAGATGCCCACGCGGTCGCCGGGTGCGAGCCCCAGCTTCAGCAATGCGCTCGCGAGCTTGTTGGACTCGGCCTGCAGTTCGCGGTAGGTGAAGCGCCTGCCTTCGTGACGGCTGACGAGCGCCTCGCGGTCGGGCTGCTTCGCGGCCATCTCGTCGAAGAAATCGCCGATGGTTTGCTCGATGAGGGGGATGTCGGTGGCGCCTTGGGCGTAGCTCTTGTCCAGCGCAGCAGTCATGTTCATGTCCTTGTCTCCTTGTCTGGCTCCTTCCCCTTCCGGGGGAAGGTTGGGATGGGGGCACACGGCGCTTGTTCGGCGCTGTGCTTCATCGAACGCCGCGTGCCCCCACCCCTGCCCTCCCCCGGAAGGGGAGGGAGAAAAACATCCTAGGCGGTTTCAGCGAACAACTCGCGCCCGATCAGCATCCGCCGGATCTCGCTCGTCCCCGCGCCAATCTCGTACAGCTTGGCATCGCGCCACAGCCGCTCGACCGGAAAGTCCTTCGTGTACCCCACGCCGCCCAGGGCCTGGATCGCCTCGCCGGCCATCCACGTCGCCTTCTCGGCCGAATAGAGAATGGCGCCGGCCGCGTCCTTGCGGAAGGTGCGCGCATGGTCGTTGCGGTCGCAGGCTTTGCCGACCGCGTACACATAGGCGCGCGTGGCCTGCCAGGTCGAGTACATGTCCGCGAGCTTGCCCTGCATCAGCTGGAACTCGCCGATGCTCTGGCCGAACTGCTTGCGCTCGTGAATGAAGGGCAGCACCGCGTCCATGCAGGCCGCCATGATGCCCAGCGGCCCGCCCGAAAGCACCGCGCGCTCGTAGTCGAGGCCGCTCATCAGCACCTTCGCGCCCATGCCTTCGCCGCCGAGCACGTTCTCTTCGAGCACTTCGCAGTTGTCGAAGAACAGCGGGTAGGTGTTGGAGCCGCGCATGCCGAGCTTGTCGAGCTTGGTGCCGGCCGAGAAGCCCGCAAAGCCCTTCTCGACAATGAAGGCCGTCATGCCGCGCGCGCCCATCTCGGGTTCGGTCTTGGCGTAGATCACCAGCGTGTCGGCGTCGCCGCCGTTGGTGATCCACATCTTGCCGCCGTTGAGCACGTAATAGCCGTTCTTCTTCTCGGCCTTGAGCTTCATGCTCACCACGTCGGAGCCGGCGTTGGGCTCGCTCATGGCCAGGGCGCCGACGTGCTCGCCGCTCACGAGCTTGGGCAGGTACTTCTTCTTCTGCGCATCGCTGCCGTTGCGGTGGATCTGGTTCACGCACAGGTTGGAGTGCGCGCCGTACGAAAGGCCGACCGAGGCCGAGGCGCGCGAGACTTCTTCCATCGCCACGATGTGGGCCAGGTAGCCCAGCTCGGTGCCGCCGAACTCTTCCTTCACCGTCATGCCGTGCAGACCGAGCTCGCCGAGCTTCTGCCAGAGGTCGTGCGGAAACAGGTTGTCGCAGTCGATGTCGGCGGCGCGCGGGGCGATCTCATGAGCGGCAAAGTCCTGGATCGCGCTGCGCAGCGAGTCGATGGTGTCGCCCAGGTCGAAGTTCAGGCCGGGATCGTGCATGTGTGTTGTCTCCTCTGAGGGGTCGGCGCGCAGGCGGGCTGTCCCACGCGGATGGGCGCTTGGAAGAATGCAGCTTACGCCTCGCTGCGCCGCAATTGGCGCCACAATGGTTGCAAATTGCGCCACGCCGGCACCGCCTGACCATGTCGTCCCCGTCCTTCCTCCGACCCGCCCGCGCCGTCACGCCGATGGCCTTCGTGAGAGCCATTGTCAAGGGCTACGAGCGCTACGGCATCGATCCGTCCGCGGCGCTGCGAGCGGCACAGATCACGCCGCGCGAGCTGGCCCGGCCGGACGCACGGGTGACGGCCGCGCAGTTCGAGGCGCTGTCGGGCCACGCGATGCAGGAACTCGACGATGAGGCGCTCGGCTGGTTCTCGCGGCGGCTGCCCTGGGGCAGCTACGGCATGCTGTGCCGCGCCTCGCTGACCTCGCCCGACTTGGGCGTGGCCATCAAGCGCTGGTGCCGCCATCACCGCCTGCTGACCGAGGACATCACGCTGGCGCTGGAGGTGTCGGGCGGCGTGGCCACGCTGCGCATTGCCGAGCACCGCCCGCTGGACGAGGCGTTCCGCGAGTTCTGCCTGGTGACGAGCCTGCGCTTCCTGCACGGGTACGTCTGCTGGGCCATCGATTCGCGCATTTCGCTGCGCGACGCGGCCTTTCCCTTTGCGCCGCCGCCGCACCGCGATGCCTATCCGCTGATGTTCACGCCCGAGGTGCGCTTCGATGCACCCGAGGCCAGCATCAGCTTCGACGAGCGCTATCTGGCCCTGCCGCTGCAGCGCGACGAGCGCGCGCTGCGCACCATGCTCAAGCGGGCGCTGCCGCTCACGGTGCTGCAGTACCGGCGCGACCGCCTCTTGGGGCAGCGCGTGCGCGAGCTGCTGCGCTCGCGCGCCGCCGAGGCCACCACGGCGGAGGCGCTGGCCACGCTGCTCAATGTGTCGAGCCGCACGCTGCACCGGCAGCTGCATGAAGAAGGCACGTCACTGCAGACGCTGAAGAACGAAGTGCGCCACGAGATGGCGGTGGAGCAGTTGCGCCGCACCAACCGGCCGATCAAGCAGGTGGCGCTGGCGGTGGGATTTCGCAACGAGAAGAGCTTTTCGCGTGCGTTCCTGCAGTGGACGGGACATGCGCCGCGGGACTTTCGGCTGCGGGGGTTGTAGCGGTTCGGGGCGCTGTTGTTTCGGCGCTGTTGTTCGGGGCGCGTGCACAGGACACCGGGTACTCCCCTCCGCGAATGTCCCCCGGGGCTACGCCCCTCCTCCTTTATTTCGCTGCGGGGAGCACCCGATGCCCTGTGCACCAGGGCACGCTGCTGGTGTACGGCCGATCAACGACCGCTCTGCATAACGATCACGTCGATGGGGTGCTCTGCGCAGCGAAATTAAGGAGGAGGCCGCAGGCCGGGGGACATTCGCGGAGCAGAGCACCCCGTCGGCGTGAGCGCACCCTGAACAACGGCGCTCCGAACAAGGCCCCCACGCGAAGTTGCGAGGCTCAGCCCGGCTGCGCAATCAGCGCCAGCGCATCGGCGATCGATTGGCTGTCTTCGGGACGCACCAGCTTCGCGACCTGCTGGCCGTCGCGCATGAACACCAGCGTGGGCCACAACCGCACGTTGAACGAGCGGCCCAGCGGACGTCCGCTGCCGTCCTCGACCTTGATGCGCGGGATGTCCGGGTACTTGGCGAAGGCCTCGGCGATGTTCGGCTGCGCGGCCTTGCAGATGCCGCACCAGTTGGTGCCGAACTCGACCACGGCCGGGCCCTTCAGGGCATCGATCTCGGCGCGGTCGGGCTGCTCGGTCTTGTATTCGGAAGTCATGGGATCCGGCTCCTTGTGGAACTTGCTTGCTTGACGCCATTGCAGCAGAAACCCCGCAGGCTTGCTCGCGGCAGGGGCTTGGTCTTCAGGCCGGCTGCAGGCCGTGCGAAGCAAGCAGCGCGGGCAGTTCCCGCATGTCGCTGAACACCTGCAGCGCGCCGACGCTGCGCAGCGCCTCCGGCCCGCTGTGGCCGGATTCTCCGGTGCTGTAGCCGAACACCGTGGCACCCGCGGCCACGCCGGCCATCGCGCCCGTGACGGTGTCCTCGACCACCGCGCACCGCTTCGGATCGACGCCCAGCGCCTCGGCGGCGGCAAGGTACACGTCGGGGTGCGGCTTGGAGCGCGGCATCTCGTGGCCGCTGAAGATGCGGCCTTCGAAGCAATCGAGCAGGCCGACCTTGGTCAATTGCAGTTCGACCTTGTGGCGGTCGGCGCCCGAGGCGCAGGCGATGCGGCCCCTGAGCCGCGCATGAATTTCGCGGATGGCCGCGGGGGCGTGAGGAATGGCCCCGAGGTCGCGTTCGAGGGCTTCGTTGCGGCGAGCCCGGAAGGCCTTGAGCCAGTCCTCGGTGATCCTGACGCCGGTCTTCGATTCGATGAGCGCGGTTTCGTCCTTCACGGCCTTGCCGGTGAAGGTGTTCATCGACTCCTCGGTGGTCAGAGGCCAGCCGAGTTCGCCGAGCATTTCGGCGAGCACGCGGTTGGTGATGGGTTCTGAATCGACGAGGACGCCGTCGCAGTCGAAGAGCACGGCGTCGAAGGGGAATGGGGTCATTGCGCTGCAGAGGTTCGGGGGAGTTCCCCCATGGTAGCAATGACCCCGCGGGAACTCAGGACACCGGCTGGATCGGAATATAGATCTCGCCGCCACCCGCCATGAACTCCCTGGATTTCTGCTCCATGCCCTCGGCCAGGGCTTCTGCCTCGGCCACGCCCTTCTTCGCGGCGTACTCGCGCACTTCCTGCGTGATCTTCATCGAGCAGAACTTCGGTCCGCACATCGAGCAGAAGTGCGCCACCTTGCTCGAATCCTTGGGCAGCGTCTCGTCATGGAATTCGCGCGCGGTGTCGGGGTCGAGGCCCAGGTTGAACTGGTCTTGCCAGCGGAATTCGAAGCGCGCCTTGCTGAGCGCATCGTCGCGCGAACGCGCCCCCGGATGCCCCTTGGCCACGTCGGCCGCATGCGCGGCGATCTTGTAGGCGATGATGCCCTGCTTGACGTCGTCGCGGTCGGGCAGGCCCAGGTGCTCCTTGGGCGTCACGTAGCAGAGCATCGCGGTGCCGGCCCAGCCGATCATCGCGGCGCCGATGGCGCTGGAGATGTGGTCGTAGCCCGGTGCGATGTCGATGGTCAGCGGGCCAAGCGTGTAGAACGGCGCCTCGTGGCAGTGCTTGAGCTGCTCGTCCATGTTGGCCTGGATCATGTGCATCGGCACGTGGCCGGGCCCTTCGATCATGGTCTGGACGTCGTGCTTCCACGCGATCTGCGTGAGCTCGCCCAGCGTGCGCAGCTCGGCGAACTGCGCTTCGTCGTTGGCATCCGCACCCGAGCCGGGGCGCAGGCCGTCGCCGAGCGAGAAGCTCACGTCGTAGGCCTTCATGATGTCGCAGATGTCCTCGAAGCGCTCGTACAGGAAGCTCTCCTTGTGGTGCGCGATGCACCACTTGGCCATGATCGAGCCGCCGCGCGAGACGATGCCCGTCATGCGGTCGGCCGTCAGGTGGATGAACGGCAGGCGCACGCCGGCATGAATGGTGAAGTAGTCGATGCCCTGCTCGGCCTGCTCGATCAGCGTGTCGCGGAAGATCTCCCAGGTCAGGTCCTCGGCCACGCCGCCCACCTTCTCGAGCGCTTGGTAGATCGGCACGGTGCCGATGGGCACGGGGCTGTTGCGCACGATCCAGTCGCGCGTGGTGTGGATGTTCTTGCCGGTGGAAAGATCCATCACGTTGTCGGCGCCCCAGCGGATCGCCCACACGAGCTTTTCCACTTCTTCCTCGATGCTCGAGGTGACGGCCGAATTGCCGATGTTGGCGTTGATCTTGACCTTGAAGTTGCGGCCGATGGCCATCGGCTCGACTTCGGGGTGGTTGATGTTGGCCGGAATGATGGCGCGGCCGCGCGCCACTTCGTCGCGCACGAACTCGGGCGTGATGATGCGCGGAATGCTCGCGCCCATCGGGTTGCCGGCCACGCGCTTCGCGCGCTCCTCGTTGGCGAGGTATTCGGCCATCCACTCGCGCTTGCCGTTCTCGCGCAGCGCCACGTATTCCATCTCGGGCGTGACGATGCCGCGGCGCGCGTAGTGCATCTGCGTGACGTTGGCGCCCGCCTTGGCGCGGCGCGGCGTGCGCTGCAGCGCCGAGGCATCGGCGCGCAGTGCAGCCAGGCGCTGGGCATCGTGGTCGTGCGCGTGCTTGAGGCCTTCGTCGAGCGCCTGGTGCGAGCGGCCTTCATAGCTCTCGGTGTCGTTGCGCTCGGCGATCCACGCATCGCGCACGCCGGGCAGGCCGCGGCGCACGTCGATCTCGACCTTGGCATCGGTGTAGGGGCCCGAGGTGTCGTAGAGCGAGACGGTCTCGCCGTTGGTCAGCAGCACGTCGCGCACCGGCACGTTCAGGTCGGGCCGGCTGCCCGGGATCAGGCACTTGTGCGATGCGGGAAAGGGCTCGCGCGTGAGCGAGAGCAGGGAGGTGAACTTGTCGGGGGCATTCATGCGGGGCACTCCTTGTTGAGGGAAAAGGTGCTCCGCAATCGCTCTGAGGACTTTGGGCCGCCACGGTGGGTGGGTGGCGGGACCGGAGTCGGGAGTGCAGCTCTTCTTACGCCGGTATGACCCGGATCAAGTTCGCGGGTCGGCACTTTGCCATCTCAGCACGCCACATGCGTGCACCCCGGAGCGGGGACTATTGTGCGGGCCGCGGCCCGGTGCGTCAACCGGGGGTCTGCAGGTCGCCTTCGAGGTAGAACCAGCGGTCCCCCTCTCGCACGAAGCGGCTGCGCTCGTGCAGGCGCGTGGCGGTGCCGGCGCTGCTGCGCTGGCGCGCGACGAATTCGACCTCGGCATGGTCGGCGTCGAGCACCGAGCGCGAGCGGATGTCGAGCCCGAGCCACTTCACGCCGGGTTCGAACTCGATCGACGCCGGACGCGTCGACGCATGCCAGGTGGCGAGCAGGTAGGGGCCGCGCTCCAGCACGAAGGCGGTATAGCGCGAACGCATCAGCGATTCGGCGTCGGGCGCGGGGGTGCCCTCGAAATCTTCGAGGTAGCGGCCGCAGCACAGGGCATAGCCGATGGGCTTGTCTCGGCGGTCCGTGCGGCCGCAGGGGCAAGGTCCGGTGGTGGGATCGGTGGCACTCATGAAGAACGCTATTGGAACATCCTCCGGGACCCTTCGCCGATGGGGCAAGCCCGAGGCCCGCCGGCGGCCGTGCGAAGCGCCCGGTTCAGGCCAGCGCGCGCTGGATCAGCAGCTTCTGGATGTCCGAGGTGCCTTCGTAGATCTGGCACACCCGCACGTCGCGGTAAATGCGTTCGAGCGGAAAGTCGTTCACATAACCGTAGCCGCCCAGCGTCTGGATCGCGGCGCTGCAGACGCGCTCGGCCATCTCGCTCGCGAACAGCTTGGCCATGGCCGCTTCCTTGAGGCAGGGCCGGCCGGCATCGCGCAGGCTGGCGGCGTGCCAGATCAGCTGGCGGGCGGCTTCCAGCTGCGTGGCGCATTCGGCCAGCCTGAAACCGACGGCCTGCTGGTCGAAGATCGCCCCGCCGAAGGCCTGGCGCTCCTTGGCATAGGCCAGCGCCACGTCGAAGGCGCTGCGCGCCATGCCCACGCTCTGCGCCGCAATGCCGATGCGGCCGCCTTCGAGCGCGCCCAGCGCGATCTTGTAGCCCTCGCCCTCGGCGCCGATGAGGTTTTCCGCCGGGATGCGGCAGCCGTCGAAATTGATCTGTGCGGTGTCGCTGCTGTGCTGGCCCAGCTTGTCCTCGAGCCGCGCCACGCTGTAGCCGGGCGCATCGGTGGGCACGATGAAGGCGCTCATGCCGCGCTTGCCGGCGCCCTTGTCGGTCACTGCGATGACGATCGCGACCTGGCCGTTCTTGCCGCTGGTGATGAACTGCTTCACGCCGTCGATCACATAGCCCTCGCCGTCCTTGCGCGCCGTGGTGCGCAGGCTCGATGCGTCGCTGCCGGCCTGCGGCTCGGTGAGGCAGAAGGCGCCGAGCATCCGGCCTTGCGCGAGCGGCTCGAGCCACTGCTTCTTCTGCTGTGCATTGCCGTAGCGCATGAGGATGGCGTTGACCGGGCAGTTGGTCACGCTGATGGCCGTGCTGGTGCCGCCGTCGCCGGCTGCGATTTCTTCGAGCACCAGCGCGAGCGTGAGGTAGTCGAGGCCCGCGCCGCCGTGTTCCTCTGGCACGCAGATGCCGTAGGCGCCGAGCGCCGCGAGGCCCTGGTGCGCTTCCTTCGGGAAGCTGTGCTCGCGGTCCCATTGGGGGGCGTGGGGCCAGAGTTCGGCTTGCGAAAAATCGCGCACCGCGTCGCGGATGGCTTCCTGGTCGGCACTGAGCAGCATGGCGTTGTCTCCTGTTTTTTCTACTTGTTTGCTTGCTTGCTTACTTGCCGGAGCCCAGATCCATGATGAGCCGGGCGGCCATGTACAGACGCCGCGGAATGGCGCTGATGTCCACGTACTCGGCCTTGTCGCTGTGGTAGCCGAAGCCCGGCAGGCCCAGGCTTTCGATCACGGGCTTGCCCGAGAGCGCCGCGTAGGCTGCGTCGGTGCCGCCGCCGGTGCGTTCTTCCACGCCCAGCGTGCCGCCGGCTTCCTTGTAGTAGGCCACGGCCTTGTCGACCAGTTTCTTGCCGCCTTCGCCGGCGTTGAAGGCCGGACGGCCGCGCGTGACCACCACCTTGACATCGGATTCGGGCAGCTTTTTCTGCTGCGCCTTTTCTTCCAGCGTCTTCATGGCGGCCTCGAAGTCCTCGTTCTGCGCATAGCGCACGTCGGCGTTCAGCGTGGCGCTCGCAGGAATGATGTTCGACACGTTGCCGGCCTTGGCCATGGTCCAGTTGAAGCGCAGGTGCTTCGCCTTGTCGTCGATGCTCATGGTCCGCAGCACGAGGTCGGACGCCTCGACCAGCGCGTTCACGCCCAGGTCGGGCGCGGCGCCCGCATGCGAGGCCTTGCCGGTGATGTTGACCTGCACATAGGCAATGCCCGAGGTGCCAAGCGAGAGCTTCTCGTCGCCCGCGCCCGTGGGTTCGAACGAGAGCACGTAGTCGGCCTGCTTTGCTTCTTCCTGGATCAGGTCGCGCGAGCCGAAGGAGCCCTTTTCCTCGTCGGTGTTGAACAGCACGGTGATGGTGCCGTAGTCGCGCACGCCGTAGTCCTTGAGCAGCTTCAGCGTATGCAGAATGACGGCGTTGCCGCCCTTGTCGTCGGCAATGCCGGGCCCGTAGGCCTTGTTGCCTTCGACGCGGAACGGCGCCTTGGCGAGCGTGCCCTTGAGGTACACGGTGTCCATGTGCGACATCAGCAGCAGGTTCTTGCCGCCCCGGCCCTTGAGCTTGCCGACGATGTTGTCGCCCACCACAAGCCCGGCGGACTTGCTGCGCGTGACGGTGAAGCCCAGGTTCTTCAGTTCGCCTTCGAGGTAGTTGCCAGCCGCGGCAAGGCCCTCGGCATCGCCCGTGCCGGTTTCGATGTTGACCAGCTGCTCCAGCGTCTTGAGCACCGCGGGCTGCGCATCGGTGGCTGCCTGGAACAGCACGTTGTCGCGCTTCTGCGCCCAGCCGGCGGCAGGCGCCAGGAAGGCGGCCGCCAGCAGGGCAGCGAGGACGGTGCGTTGATTGAAAGGGCGCATGAAGAATCTCCTGGCGTCTGCAGTATTCGTAGAGAAAAAAACCACGAAGCGCCCCGGCAAGGGGCGCTTGTGGCGGTTGTTTTTTGTTAAAGCAACTCGAGTGCCACGGCAGTGCCTTCACCGCCGCCGATGCACAGCGTGGCCACGCCGCGCTTCTTGCCGCGCGCCTTCAGCGCATGGATCAGCGTGACCATGATGCGCGCGCCGCTGGCGCCGATCGGGTGGCCCAGCGCGCAGGCGCCGCCGTTCACGTTGACGATCTCGTGCGAAACGTCGAATTCGTGCATCAGCGCCATCGGCACCACCGCGAAGGCTTCGTTCACTTCCCACAGATCGACGTCCTTGACGCTCCAGCCGGTCTTCTTGAACAGCTTGGCCACGGCGCCGACGGGGGCGGTGGAGAACCACTCGGGCTGCTGCGCGTGCGTGGCATGGCCGACCAGGCGCGCGATGGGCCTGGCGCCGATCTTCTTCGCGTGCGACTCGGTCATCATCACCAGCGCCGCGGCGCCGTCGTTGATCGACGAGCTCGAGGCGGCGGTGATGGTGCCGTTCTCCTTCTTGAACGCGGGCTTGAGCGTGGCGATCTTGTCGAGCTTGACCTTGCCCGGGCCTTCGTCGATGGAAATGACGGTGTCGCCGCCGCGGCCCTTCACGGTGACGGGCGTGATCTCGTCCTTGAACGCACCGGATTCGGTGGCGGCCTTGGCGCGCTGCACGCTCGCGATGGCAAACGCATCTTGCTGCTCGCGCGTGAACTTGTACTTGGCGGCGCAGTCTTCGCCGAAGGTGCCCATCGAGCGGCCCGGCTGGTAGGCGTCCTCGAGGCCGTCGAGCATCATGTGGTCGAAGATGCGGTCGTGGCCCATGCGGTAGCCGCCGCGGCCCTTGAGCATGAGGTAGGGCGCGTTGGTCATGCTTTCCATGCCGCCCGCCACCATCACCTCGTGCGTGCCGGCCAGGAGCAGGTCGTGCGCGAGCATGGCGGCCTTCATGGCCGAGCCGCACATCTTGCTGAGCGTGACGGCGCCCGCGCTGTCGGGCAGGCCGCCCTTGTAGGCCGCCTGGCGCGCCGGCGCCTGGCCCTGCCCGGCCATCAGGCAGTTGCCGAACAGCACTTCACCCACGCTCTCGGGCGCAATGCCGGCGCGCTCGACGGCGGCCTTGATGGCGGCGCCGCCGAGGTCGTGCGCGGCAAGGGAAGAAAAGTCGCCCTGGAAGCTGCCCATGGGGGTGCGGGCTGCGCCGACGATGACGATGGATTCGGACATGGTGATCTCCTTCGGGAAGTTGAAAGAAAGCGGTCGTCGTTGACCGGGACTCAATCAGAAATGGGTCGCATGGCCCTCATGCGGAAAGCGCTGCGACTCTTCGTACGGGAACACGTCCAGCATCTGGCCGGCGCGGATGCGTTCCTTGTGGTGCTGCCAGAAGGCAGCGTCGAGCAGGTCGGCATGGTGCGCCATGAAGGCTTCACGCACCGCGTCGTTGCCGAGCAGGAAAGGGCCGAAGGTCTCGGGGAACACGTCCTTCGGGCCCACTGAATACCAGACCTCGCCGCTCATCTCTTCTTCCTCGTTGCGCGCTTCGGGCACCTTGCGGAACTGACAGTCGGTGATGTATTCGATCTCGTCGTAGTCGTAGAAGACGACCTTGCCGCCGCGCGTGACGCCGAAGTTCTTCCACAGCATGTCGCCCGGAAAGATGTTGGCCGCCACCATGTCCTTGATGGCGTTGCCGTACTCGACCACCGCGTGCTCGAGCTGCTCCTTCGCGCGCTTGGCATGCGCCGGGCTTTCGGGGTCGGCCAGCGTATCGAAGGCCTCCTGCAGGAAGATATTGAGCGGGATCATGCGGCGCTCGATGTACACGTGCTTGAGCACGAGCTCCATCTCCCCGTTGACGTCGCGGTCGCCGATCTCGAGCTGGCTGGGCGCGAACTTCCGGATTTCCTCGATCAGCTCGGGCTCGAAGCGGTCGAGCGGAAAACCCACGTCGCTGTACTCCAGCGTGTCGGCCATGCGGCCCACGCGATCGTGCTGCTTCACGAGCAGGTACTTGCCCTTGATCTGCTCGCGCGTGGTGTCCTTCTGCGGTGGATAGAAGTCCTTGATGACCTTGAACACGAACGGAAACGACGGCAGATCGAACACCAGCATGACCATGCCCTTGATGCCGGGCGCAATGCGGAAGCGGTCGCTCGAATAGTTCAGGTGCGAGAGGAAGTCGCGGTAGAACAGCGTCTTGCCCTGCTTGGCCAAACCCAGCGCGTTGTAGATTTCCGCCCGCGGCTTGCGCGGCATGAGCGAGCGCAGGAACTGCACGCAGGCCGAAGGCACTTCCATGTCGACCATGAAGTAGGCGCGCGCAAAGCTGAAGAGCATCTGCAGGTCGTCTTCGCCGAAGAGCGCCGCGTCCACATAGAACTTGCCCTGGCTGTCGTGCAGGATCGGCAGCGAGAACGGGAGCTCGACGAAGCCGTTCATGATCTTGCCGACCACGTAGGCGCCCTTGTTGCGGTAGAACAGCCCCGAGAGCACCTGCAGCTGGAAATTGGCGCGCAGCTTCACCTGGTGGAAGCGCCCCATGATGGCGTGCGCCACGCGCTCGGCATCGCGCCGCTTGTTGGCAAAGCTGCCCTGCAGGCCGTAGTCGTCGAGCATCTGCTCGATGGTGTCGGCCAGCGTCTCGTGCGAGGGATAGTAGGGCCTGTAGGTGGGCGCACCGCGCGGCTCGATGTACTCGGTGCTGATGGCCGGGCGAACGAAGATGAAGTCGTTCTGGAAGTACGCCCGGTGCAGGATCTTCGTGGTCACCGAGTTGAAGAAGCTCTCGGCCAGCTCGGGCTGGTGGTGGTCCACCAAAAGGCCGATGAAGTGCAGCTTGACCTGGTGCCACACCTCCATCGACTGCTCGCCGGCCTTGAACTCTTTTTCGAGCCGGGCCACGGCCTCGTTCACGCGCAGGTCGTAGAACTCGATGCGCTCGCGCTGCGCGCGCTGCTGGCCGTGCCAGTCGGCCGTTTCGAAGCGGTGCTTGGCGCGCGCCGACTCGGCTCGGAACAGCGTGTAGTGGCGATTGAACCCGTCGATCATCGCCTTGGCGATGTCGTAGGCCAGCGGTGAATCGAGACGCTGCGGGAACATGGGCTCAGCCGGTTTTCGTTCCGGTGCTTTCGACGGCCTGGTCGACCACTGGACTCGCTTCGATGGCTTCGGTCCCGTCGGCCCCGGCCTGCGCCGACGGCGAGGCGCCCGCGGGCTTGCTCCACTTGTAGCGGATGCGCTGTACCGCGGCCTTGTAGACCGCATCGAGCGGCTTGGCGCCGTCGACATTCAGGCCCAGGTCCTGCAGCAGGCCGTCGTGCACGCCGAACGTCCAGCCGTGGATCTTGACCTTCTGGCCGCGGCCCCAGGCATCGACCATGACGGTGCTGACGGCCACGTTGACCACCTGCTCGGCCACGTTGAGTTCGCACAGTGCGTCGACGCGCACGTCTTCGGGCAGGGAGTCGAGCATCACGGCGTGGCGGTCGCGCACGTCCTGGATGTGGCGGATCCAATTGTCGGCCAGGCCGATGCGCTTGCCGCTGAGCGCCGCCTTCACGCCGGCGCAGCCGTAGTGGCCCACCACCATGATGTGCTCGACCTTCAGGTGCTCGACCGCGAACTGGATCGCCGAGAGCGCGTTGAGGTCGGAGTGCACCACGATGTTGGCGACGTTGCGGTGCACGAACACCTCGCCCGGCTCCAGGCCGGTGATCTGGTTGGCGGGTACGCGGCTGTCGGAACAGCCGATCCACATGTAGCGCGGCGTCTGCTGCTTCACCAGGCTGGTGAAGAAGCCAGGCCGGTCGCGTTCCATCTGTGCGGACCAGGCACGGTTGTGGGCGAACAGGTCATCAAGATTGTCGGACATGGTGGTGATTGTCGATGAGTCGTGGTTCGGCCGGGATCTCAGGCGGTCCTGGCCGCTTTCTGCGCCTTGGCCAGGGCCGTGCGGCCCTTTTTTTCGTGCTCGCGCACTTCCGCCAGGTTGGCCTGCAGCTCGGCCAACTGCGATTCGAGTTGGGCGCGGTGCGTGCCCAGCACGCCAAGGAACTTCTGCAGCTGCGGCACGGTGTCGCGCGGGCTGTCGTACATGTCGAGAATGTCTTTCGCCTCGGTCAGGCTCAGGCCCAGGCGCTTGGCACGCAGCGTGAGCGTGAGCCGCGCCCGGTCGCGCGCGCTGTAGACGCGCTGCACGCCGGCGCGCTCGGGCGTCAGCAGCCCCATGTCTTCATAGAAGCGGATGGCGCGCGTCGTGAGGTCGAACTCCTTCGCGAGCTGGCTGATGGTGAAGGTTTGCACGGACATGGACCGATATCTGTCGAAAAGCCGTCTGGAGGGGCGTTGCGGTGGCGACAGCAGGATGGCCCCGCTCTCCCTACAATAATGCATCAACCCATGACGTTTACGTAAACGTCAATCTTACATGAACCTCCTCGAACGCGAACTCCACTACCCCCTGGGCGACACCCTGCCCGCCCCCGGCGAAGCACTGGAAGTTGCGCCGGGCGTGCGATGGATCCGCATGCGGCTGCCGTTTGCGCTCGACCATATCAACCTCTGGCTGCTGCGCGACAGCCTCGACGGCGTCGAGGGCTGGACCGTGGTCGACTGCTGCATCGCGCACGACGAAGCCCGCGCGCAGTGGGAGCAGGTCTTCGAAACCCAGCTGCAGGGCTTGCCGATCCTGCGCGTGATCGTCACCCACATGCATCCCGACCACATCGGCCTGGCCGAGTGGCTGTGCACGCGCTGGAACGCGCCGCTGTGGATCAGCTCGACCGACTACCACGTGGCCCGCGTGCTGAGCACCGCCGGCGACACGCTGGCGGGCGGCGACGCCGCGGCGCGCTTCTTCGCGTCGCACGGACTCGTCGATCTCGAGGCGGTCGCCAAGATCCGCGCGCGCACCAACTACTACGCCAGCATGGTGCCCTCCGTGCCCGACCGCTTCACGCGCATGATGGACGGCGACACCGTGGCCATCAACGGCCACGCCTGGCGCTGCATCAGCGGCTACGGCCACGCGCCCGAGCACATCGCGCTGTACTGCGACGAGCTGAAGCTGCTGCTGGGCGGCGACATGATGCTGCCGCGCATCTCGACCAACGTGAGCGTGCATGCGGGCGAGCCCGAAGCCAACTCGCTGCGGCTCTTCCTGGACAGCATCGACAAGTTCAAGGCGCTGCCGGCCGACACGCTGGGCCTGCCCTCGCATGGCAAGCCGTTCACGGGCATTCACCGCCGCGTCGACCAGCTGCAGGAGCACCATCGCGACCGCCTGGCCGAGCTGCTCGAAGCCTGCACCGCGCGTCCGCTGACCGCGGCCGAGGGCCTTCCGATCCTGTTCAAGCGCGAACTCGATCTGCACCAGATGACCTTCGCCATGGGCGAGACCGTGGCGCACCTGCACCTGCTGTGGTTCGCGGGCCAGCTCAGGCGCGAATTGGGCCCGGACGGCATCTACCGCTTCGGCGCGCGCAGCGCCGCGGCCCGGGCACTTTAGACTCGCCGGATGGACACGCTTGCTGAGCTGCGCGCGGGCCGGCTGGCAGGCGCCACCAGGCTCGACCTCTCGTGCGGACTCACCGAGTTCCCGCGCGAAATCTTCGACCTGGCCGATTCGCTCGAAACACTGAATCTTTCAGGCAATGCGCTCGATTCGCTGCCCGCCGACCTCGGCCGGCTGCACCGCCTGCGCGTGCTGTTCTGCTCGGACAACCGCTTCACGCATCTGCCCGAATCCCTCGGCCAGTGCCAGGCGCTGGAGATGGTCGGGTTCAAGGCCAACCGCATCCGCATCGTGCCTGCCGCTGCGTTGCAGCTGCCGTCGCTGCGCTGGCTGATCCTCACGGACAACCAGATCGAGAACCTGCCCGAGGCGCTCGGCCAGTGCACTGCCATGCAGAAGCTCATGCTGGCCGGCAACCGGCTGCGGGCGCTGCCGGAATCGCTGGCGGCCTGCGGCCGGCTCGAACTGCTGCGCATTTCCGCCAACCGCTTTGAGGCGCTGCCCGCATGGCTGCTCGCGCTGCCGCGCCTCTCATGGCTCGCGGGCGCGGGCAATCCCTTCGACATGCAGGCCGAGGAAGCCGCCATCGCCGCGCAGTCGGTGCCGCACGTCGACTGGCGCGAGCTGAAGCTGGGGCAAAAGCTCGGCGAAGGCGCGTCGGGGGTCATTCACCAGGCGACCCAGGGCCCCGCGTCGCAGCCGGTGGCCGTCAAGCTGTTCAAGGGCGCGGTCACCAGCGACGGCTGGCCGCACAGTGAAATGGCCGCCAGCATTGCAGCCGGCGCGCATCCGACGCTGATTGCCGCGCAGGGCCGTGTCGACGGCCATCCCGACGGCACCCAGGGCCTGGTCATGGCGCTCGTGAATCCATCTTTCCGTACGCTCGCCGGCCCGCCGAGCCTTGCGTCCTGCACGCGCGACGTCTATGCAGCCGATGCGCAGTGGACTTCCGAAGTGGCGTTGCGCATCGCCCGCGACATCGCCTCCGCCATGCGGCACCTGCATGCGCGCGGCATCCTGCATGGAGACCTCTACGCGCACAACATCCTCTGGAATGCGCAGGGCGGCGGACTGCTCGGCGACTTCGGCGCGGCCTGGATGACCGGCGCGCTCGACACGGCGCAGGCCAGGGCACTGCAGCGGCTGGAGATGCGCGCCTTCGGCTGCCTGCTGGAAGAATTGCTCGAGCGCTGCAGCGATGCACCGCCGCAGGCCATGGTTGCGCTGAAGGACCGCTGCATGCAAGCCGACGTATCCGCGCGGCCCTCGTTCGCCGAGGCCGTGGCGCTGCTCCAGGCCGAACTCTCGCAATGACGAGCCAACGCCTGCCCCTGCCCACGCGCGACGGCGTCGGCCCGAGCTGCGTCGGGCTTCCGCAAGGCCCATGGCCCACCATCGTCGAATTCCTGATCGAACGCTTTCCCGCGATCACGCGCGAAGCCTGGATGGCCCGCATCGAGGCCAGCGACGTGGTCGACGAACACGGCGTGCCCGTGACCGCGCAGCGCCGCTACCAGGCGCCCTTGCGCGTGTACTACTACCGCACGCTCGATGCCGAGGTGCGCATTCCCTTCGACGAGCAGGTGCTGTTCCAGGACGACCAGCTCCTGGTGGTGGACAAGCCCCCGTTCCTGCCCGTGACTCCCACCGGCAAATACCTGCAGGAAAGCCTGCTGGTGCGGCTCAAGCGCAAGCTGAAGCTCGACGACCTGGTGCCGCTGCACCGCATCGACCGCAGCACCGCGGGGCTGGTGCTGTTCTCGGTGCGTCCCGAAACGCGCGGCGCCTACCAGGCCATGTTCCCGGAGCGCCGCATCGCCAAGCACTACGAGGCCGTGGTGCCGTGGCAGCCGGGCGTGTCGTCGGTGCCCGGCACCTACCGCAGCCGGCTGGTCGACGACGACCACTTCATGCGCGTGAAGGAAGAGGCCGGCGAGCCCAACTCCGAAACGCGCATCGCCGTGCAGCAGACGGCGGGAGGCCACGCCCTGCTGGCGCTCTCGCCGGTCACGGGCCGCAAGCACCAGCTGCGGGTGCACTGCATGGCGCTGGGCATGCCGATCGTGAACGATCCGTTCTACCCCGTGCTGCTGCCGTCCGGCAGGGACGACTTCGACAAGCCCCTGCAGCTGCTGGCCAAGTCGGTGGCGTTCCAGGATCCGGTGAGCGGCGAGCTGCGCAGCTTCACGAGCCCGCGCAGCCTGGCACTGCCGCCAAGGTGACGCGCCGCGGGCACGCGGCGCACTAAGCTCGTTTCCTGAAATTTTTCATTCAGGAGACACCTGCACCATGGACACCACCCAACTCTTCTCGCTGAAGGGCCGCAGCGCCTTGATCACCGGCGGCTCGCGCGGCATCGGCCGCATGATCGCCGAGGGCTTCCTGGCCCAGGGCGCGCGCGTGTACATCTCGGCCCGCAAGGCCGCGGCCTGCGACCAGGCCGCCAAGGAGCTTTCGGCCTTCGGTCCTTGCGTGTCGCTGCCGGCCGACGTGTCGACGCTGGAAGGCGCGCAGGCGCTGGTCGATGCCTATGCGAAGCATGAAGATGCGCTCGACATCCTGGTCAACAATGCCGGCGCAGCCTGGGGCGCGCCGTACGACGAATTTCCCGAAAGCGGCTGGGACAAGGTGGTGGACCTGAACCTCAAGACGCCCTTCTTCCTGACCCAGGCACTGACGCCGATGCTCAAGAAGGCCGCAACCGACCACCTCGCGAAGGTGATCAACATCGCATCCATCGACGGCATTTCGGTGAATCCGCAGGAGACTTATTCGTATGCGGCGAGCAAGGCCGGCCTGATCCAGCTCACGCGGCGCATGGCGCTGCGGCTCGCGCAGGACCGGATCGTGGTGAGCGCGATTGCGCCCGGGGCGTTTGCCTCGGACATGAACAAGCTGGCGCGCGACCATGGCGACGAGGTGAAGGAACGGATTCCCGCGGGGCGCATCGGGGTGCCTGAGGACATGGCGGGGGCGGCCATCTATCTCGCCTCTCGGGCGGGGGACTATGTGATGGGGTCTACGTTGGTGGTGGATGGGGGGGTGACGCACGCGCGGTGATTTTTTTGTGTTCCGGGGCCGGGTCTCGCCCCGGCGGGCGAGACCCGGCCCCGGACCCCAACCAAAGCCAGCAAGCAATCAAGACCACCGAGGCACAGCCTCATCCTTGAGCTGCTGCCGAAGCAGATCGTAGTCCGGCACCACGCTCTCCACCGTGTCCCAGAACCGCTGCGAGTGGTCCATCACCCGCAGGTGCGCCAGTTCATGCGCCACCACATAGTCGATCACCGGCAGGCGAAAGTGGATCAAGCGCCAGTTCAGCCGGATCGATCCATCGGCGCTCGCACTCCCCCATCGGGTCGCGGCATTCGACAACGACAGCTTCTGCCACCGCACACCCAGGCGGGGCGCGAAGTGGTCGAGCCGCTCGATGAAAAGCCGGCGCGCCTGCCGCATGAGCCAGGCCTGGGCGGCATCGCGGATCTGCGAAGCCTCGGCGTTCTGCGACACGGCCAGGCGCAGGATGCGCAGCCCGGCGCCGTCGTCGCTCGCATCGAGCGTGCCGCCGACGCTTGCAAAGCCGTGCTTCGGATCGAGGCGGATCACGACCGTTTCGCCCATGAAGGGAAACTCGGCGCCGTCTTTCCAATCGATGCGCGTGGCCTCGACGCGCGCGTGGCGCTGCCGTGTCTCCAGCAGCTTGCGCAGGATCCAGTCGGCCTTTTCCTGGATGGCGGCATCGACGTCGCGCAGCGTCACCCAGCGCGGCGCGCGCACCGACAGGCCTTCGGCGCCGACCACGAAGCCGATGGTCTTGCGCTTGCCGCGCTTGAACTCGTAGGCCACGCGCGCCGACCCGAGCACCGCTTCGCGCGTGGCCTGGGGGTGCACGAAGCTCGCGAGCGCCAGCGTGTCGCGCAACGGGATGGCGGGCAGCGCCGGGCCGGCAAGGTCGGCCCTTTCCTGTGACTGCGCATCGGCCACGAAAGGCGCGGCCACGGGCACCACGACAGGCGGCGCCGCCTTTTTCCTGACCTTCTTTCCGCGGGGCTCGGTCGGCTTGGCCGGCGCAAACTCGTTGCCCAGCCCTTCGAACAGGTCCATCGTGAACTGGAGCAGTCCCCGCATCGGGCTCTTTCTTTTTTCTTCTTCAGCGCACTTCTTGCGGCACCTGCGGCAGCGGCAGGCTGTCGCGGTACGCCTCGGGGTCGAGCCTGCGCATTTCGGATTCGATCCAGGCTTCGACTTCGCGCATCAGTTCGTCGGGCTTGCGGCCCACGCTCGGAATGGCCGGGCCGATCGACACGTCGACCACGCCGGGGCGCTTGATGAAGGCCTTGCGCGGCCAGACCTTGGCCGAGGTGACGGCCACCGGGATCACCGGCACGCCGGTCTCGCATGCGAGCCGTGTGCCGCCGCTCTTGTAGGTGCCCTTCTGGCCACGCGGAATGCGGGTGCCTTCGGGAAACATGATGATCCAGATGCCCTGCGCAAGCAGCTTGCGGCCTTGGTTCACGACCTTGTTGAAGGCCTGCGCGCGCTGGCTGCGGTCGATGTGGATCATGTCGAGCCGGGCCATCGCCCAGCCGAAGAAGGGCACGTAGATCAGTTCCTTCTTGAACACGAAAGCCAGCGGATGCGGCATGAGCGTGGGCATGAGGAAAGTCTCGAGCGTCGATTGGTGCTTGACCAGCAGGACCGCGCCGGCCAGCTGGTCGGTCGGCAGATTTTCCATGCCGGTCACGCGGGTGCGGATGCCCAGCAGCACGCGCGCGCCGCCGATGGCCCAGCTGAGCCACTGCTCCGCCATCCAGTAAAGGGGAATGCCGCGCTTCCAGAGCGAGCTGACGCACATGATGATGCCCCAGGGCACCACGGTGACGAGCATCCACAGTGCGTGGAGAACGGATCGGATAAACGCCATCAGACAGCCACCTGCAATGCAGCCTGCGCTTCGCGCGCAAGCAAGAAATCGACAAAGGCGGCGAGGTTCTCGTGAACCAGGGTGTTCGCCGGGTATTCGGGGGGCAGCGGATCGACGCCGCGGCAGGCCGCACCCATGCCGGTGAGGCAGCAGGTGCGGCTCGCAACCGGCGGCCGCGCCGGCCTGCAGGTCGCGCAGGCTGTCGCCCGCGGTGGGCACGTCCTTCAGGTCGATGCCGTAGCGGTCGCCGATCTGGCGGAACAGGCCCGGCGCGGGCTTGCGGCATTCGCAGCCCTCGTCGGGGCTGTGCGGGCAATAGAAGACCGCATCGACCCGCCCGCCCACGGCCGCGAGCATCTTGTGCATCTTGGCGTGCATGGCGTTGAGCGAGGCCATGTCGAACAGTCCGCGACCCAGGCCCGACTGGTTGGACGCGACCACCACGTGCCAGCCCGCATGGTTGAGCCGGGCCACGGCCTCGAGCGCACCGGGCAGCGGCGTCCATTCGATGTCGCTTTTGACGAAGTCTTCGCGGTGCACGTTGATCGTGCCGTTGCGGTCGAGGATGACGAGTTTCATGGGGCAGTCCCTTCAGACTCCAGCTTGCGCCGCTCCAGCCAGGCCCTCAGGTGCGGCAGCGAATACTTGGCCGCATCCAGCATGTCGATGCGTTCTGTCAACGTGGCGGCTGACACCAGTCCATGTTTCAAGAGTTCTCGGACAAAATCGGCGTCCTTCTCGCGACCAGCCACGCATTTGGAGACGACGAGGTCGTGCAGGTCCGGGCAGATGGCCGTGATCTCGCCGATGTAATGCAGGCTTGCACGGCTCATCCAGTCGCTGGGCATGACGGCTGTCTCGGGGCCGACACCGTCCGCGAAATAGCCGAAGGTCTCATGGAAGCTGGAGTGCATGCCGATCGCACCATCGATCAGATCCGCGCGCTCCGGATGCAAGGCCGGATAGAGATCGATCTCGCGCGACACCAGCAGCGCCTCGGGTGGATGCTCGAGCAGGAGCAGCACGGCCTGGCTGCCGACGACGACAAAGGATTTTTCGTTCGAGATCGCCGCGGAGGCTCGCAGCACGTGCTGCAGTTCGTCGAGCTTCATTGCAGTGCGGCTTGCTCGCGCGCCTGCTTGAGCAACACCATTCTTTCGCTCTGCGACACAAGCCCGCCAAGCGGGGACACGCTGCGCAAGAGCTGGCCGTGGTCAGACTCGACCAGCGCCGCGCTTTCAAGCGCGGCGAACTCGTCGGCGAGCAGCTGCTCCCATTCGTCCCACAGCGCATCGGACCGTGTTGCGCCCGCCTGCCGGCGCCAGCGCGCCAGCGTCTGGCGTGCATGGTCGCGCAGCGCGGGCTCACGGCGCAAGGCATCCAGCGCCCGCCGATGCAGGGCGAGCGAGAACTGATCCAGTTGCTGTTGCCGGTTCATGCGCAATTATCGAACGACAGAGGTCAAGCAGCCAGCCGCTCGAGCTGCGCCACGCGGTTCATCGCGGCGTGCAGCGACATCAGCAGGCCCAGCCGGTTCAGGCGCAGGTCGGCCTGTTCGGCATTGACCATCACGCCGTCGAAGAAGGCATCGACCGGCTCGCGCAGCGCAGCCAGGGTCTGCAGCGAGGCCGTGTAGTCGCCGGCATCGAACTGGGCATTGGCGGCGGGCACGACCTCGGCCATGGCGGCATGCAGCGCCTTCTCGGCGGGTTCCTTAAGCAGCAGCTCGCTGACGTGCGCGTCGGCCTCGGGCGCCTTCTTGAGGATATTGCCGATGCGCTTGTTGGCGGCGGCCAGCGCGGCGGCGGCGGGCAGCGCGGCAAAGGCGCGCACCGCTGCCAGCAGCTTGGGCACTTCGCCCAGGCGCTGCGGCCGCGGCGCCAGCACGGCGTCGACTTCCTGCGCGCTGGCGCCCTGCTCGCGCAGGCTGCCGGCCAGGCGATCGAGGATGAAGTCCTGCAGTTCGACCGTGGCCTTGCTGCCGTCGAAGCCCTCGATGCCGCCGAACTGCGAGGCCGCTTCCTGCAGCAAGGCATCGAGCCCCAGCGGCAGGTCTTTCTCGATCAGCATGCGGATCACGCCGAGCGCATGGCGGCGCAGCGCGAAGGGGTCGCGGTCGCCGGTGGGCAGGTTGCCGATGCCGAACATGCCGACCAGCGTCTCGATCTTGTCGGCCAGCGCCACCACGATGCCCACGCTGTTGCGCGGCAGCTCGTCGCCGGCGAAGCGCGGCTTGTAGTGGTCTTCGATGGCGTCGGCCACTTCGGTGGACAGGCCGTCGTGCAGTGCGTAGTAGCGGCCCATGGTGCCCTGCAGTTCCGGGAACTCGCCGACCATGTCGGTCACGAGATCGGCCTTGGCGAGCTGCGCGGCCTGGGTGGCATGCGCCGCGAGCGTGGCGCCGCCGAGCTTCTCGGCCATGCCGCGCGCAATGCGCATCACGCGTTCGACGCGTTCGCCCTGGGTGCCGAGCTTGTTGTGATAGACCACCTTGCCCAGCGATTCGACGCGCGAGGCCAGCGACTTCTTGCGGTCCTGGTCGAAGAAGAACTTGGCGTCGGCCAGGCGCGGGCGCACCACGCGCTCGTTGCCGCCGACCACCGCGCTCGCGTCCTCGGGGCTGATGTTGCTGACGACCAGGAACTTGTTGGTGAGCCTGCTCGATGCGTCGAGCAGCGGAAAGTACTTCTGGTTGGCCTTCATCGTGAGGATCAGGCACTCCTGCGGCACTTCGAGGAATTCGCGCTCGAAGCTGCAGACCAGCACGTTGGGCCGCTCGACCAGCGCCGTCACTTCGTCGAGCAGCGCGTCGTCGTGAATGGGCACGGCGGCGCCGCCGACCCGCACGGCCGCGGCCGCGAGCTGGCGCGCGATCTCGGTGCGGCGGGCTTCGAAGCTCGCGACGACCGCGCCTTCGTCCTGCATCTGCAGCGCGTAGCTGTTGGCATCGCGCAGCACGACCGGATCGACCGCCGCCTCGAAGCGGTGGCCATGGGTTTCGCGGCCGGCCTTGAGCCCAAGCGCCTCGACCGGCACCACGGCATCGCCATGCAGCGCCACCAGGCCGTGCGCGGGGCGCACGAAGCTCACGCTGCTCCAGCCGGGCAGCTCGCAGCCGCTTTCGAGCTGGTAGCTCATCACCTTGGGAATCGGCAGCTTGGCGATCGCTTCGGCCAGCGCCTTCTGCAGGCCTTCGGCCAGCGTCGCGCCCTTGGCAGTGCTTTCATAGAACAGCGCTTCGGCCTTGCCGTCCATCGCGCGCTTCAGGCCGGACACGGCCGAGGCATCGGCTCCCAGTGCGGCAAGCCGCTTGAGCAGCGCGGGCGTGGGCTGGCCCGAGGCGTCGAGCCCCACGGCCACGGGCATGAGCTTTTGCGAGACGGCCTTGTCGGCGGCGCGCTCGGCCACGTGCGTGAGGTGCGCAGCCAGGCGGCGCGGCGACGCATAGGCCGTGAGCACCGAAGCAGGCTCGGCAAGCCCCTGGGCCACGAGCTGGTCGCGCAGCACGCCGGCGAAGGCATCGCCGAGTTTCTTCAGCGCCTTGGGCGGCAGCTCTTCGACGAAGAGTTCGACCAACAGGTTCTTTTGCACGCTCGTCATCGTTCAGGCCGCCTTCTTCGTCATTTGTGCAACCCACTCGCGAGGCGCCATCGGAAAACCGAGCCGCTCACGGCTCTCGTAGTAGCTCTGCGCCACGCTGCGCGCGAGGTTGCGGATGCGGCCGATGTAGGCCGCGCGCTCGGTCACGCTGATGGCGCCGCGCGCGTCGAGCAGGTTGAAGCTGTGCGCGGCCTTGAGCACCTGCTCGTAGGCCGGCAGCGCGAGCTGCTCGGTCATGAGGTGCCTGGCCTGCTTCTCGTGCGCCGCGAAGGCGGTGAACAGGAACTCGGCGTCGCTGTGCTCGAAGTTGTAGGTCGACTGCTCGACCTCGTTCTGCTTGTAGACGTCGCCATAGCTCAGGCCCTCGGTCCAGGTCAGGTTGTAGACGTTGTCCACGCCCTGCAGGTACATCGCGAGCCGCTCCAGCCCGTAGGTGATCTCGCCGGTGATGGGCTTGCAGTCGATGCCGCCCACCTGCTGGAAATAGGTGAACTGCGTCACCTCCATGCCGTTGAGCCAGACTTCCCAGCCCAGGCCCCAGGCGCCGAGCGTGGGGTTCTCCCAGTCGTCTTCCACGAAGCGGATGTCGTTCTTCTTGAGGTCGAAGCCGAGCGCTTCGAGGCTGCCGAGGTAGAGCTCCAGGATGTTGCTGGGCGCGGGCTTGAGCACCACCTGGTACTGGTAGTAGTGCTGCAGGCGATTGGGGTTCTCGCCGTAGCGGCCGTCCTTGGGGCGGCGGCTGGGCTGCACGTAGGCGGCCTTCCAGGGCTCGGGGCCGAGCGCGCGCAGGAAGGTGGCGGTGTGCGAGGTGCCCGCGCCGACTTCCATGTCGTAGGGTTGCAGCAGCGCACAGCCCTTGTCGGCCCAGTACGACTGCAGTTTGAGAATGATTTGCTGGAAGGTCAACATGAAGCAGGCCGGCGTGACCGGGCGTTGGACGGTAGCGCGGTGACGCACCGCGAAAGCAGACGATTTTACGGTCGGAGGGCCGCTCTCCCACAGCAAGCCGGGATGCCGGCCGCCTGCGCGGGCCGGCCGGCCATGCGACAACCGCAGGGCGGGGGCGCGCACCGCGCTTTTCCCGGGCTTCCTGCCCCTCGCGCCCGAACTTTCGCAGCCCACCGCGCTCTTCCCTCCTTTTTTCCGGTTTCCATCGACATGCAGCCGTCTCCCCTCGGTCCGAGCTCCCCCTTGTTCGTCGTTCTCAATGCCGGCTCCGGCAGTGCGGACGCCGCCGAAACCCGCGAGATCATCGAGGCGGGCTGCGCCGCGGCCGGCCGCAGGCTGCGCATCTTCCTGGTCGACGAACGCACGACGGTGCAGGCGCTCGCGCGCGAGGCGGTGGAGCGCGCCCGCGCCGTGGACGGGGTGGTGGTGGCCGCGGGCGGCGACGGCACCATCAACACGGTGGCGCGAGCCACGCTCGGCAGCGGGCTGGCCTTCGGCGTGCTGCCGCAGGGCACCTTCAACTATTTCAGCCGCTCCCACGGCATTCCGCGCGACACGGCAGAGGCGCTGCAGGTGCTGCTGGCCGAGCAGCCGCGGCCGGTGCAGGTGGGGCTGGTCAATGACCGCATCTTCCTGGTGAATGCCAGCATGGGCCTGTATGCCGAACTGCTGGAGGAACGCGAAAGCTACAAGGTGCGCTACGGCCGCAGCCGCTGGGTCGCGTTCTTCGCCGGCCTGCTCACCGTGATGCGCGGCCACCGGCACTGGAACCTGCGCATCGCCTCGCACGGGGTGGAGCGCGACATCCGCACGACGACGCTTTTCGTGGGCAACAACCCGTTGCAACTGCTGCAGGTAGGCATCGAGCATGCCGATGCGCCCGAGAACGGCCAGCTGGCCGCCGTCGCGCTGAAACCGGCGGGTGTGCTGGCCATGCCCGGCCTGCTGGTGCGCGGCGCGCTCGGCCGGCTGGGGAGCGCCGACGAGGTGCTGAGCTTCCCGTTCGAGTCGATGACGGTGAAGGCCGGCCGCCTGCACCCGCCGCGCCGCGTGAAGGTGGCCACCGACGGCGAGATCGCCTGGGCCGAGATGCCGCTGCTGTTCCGGGTTTCGCCCGAACCGCTGTGGCTGGTGCGGCCCGACATCGCTCCCGAGCTGGAGGCCGCGAAGCAATGAGCTGCCTGCTGCAGATCTCCGACACGCATTTCGGCACCGAGCAGCCCGAGGTGATGGCCGCGCTCGAGCGGCTCGCGCATGCCTTGGCGCCGCAGGTGGTGGTGCTCTCCGGCGACATCACGCAGCGCGCCACGCGCAAGCAGTTCGCGGCCGCGCGCGCCTTCGTCGACCGGCTGGCCGCGCCGGCCGTGGTGGCCATTCCGGGCAACCACGACATTCCGCTGTTCCAGCTGGGTGCGCGCCTGTTCTCGCCTTATGGGCGCTACGCCGGCGCCTTCGGCACCGACCTGGAACCGGTGTTCGAATCCGCCGACTGGCTGGTGGTCGCGGTCAACACCACGCGCTGGTGGCGGCATGCGGACGGCGAGGTCTCGCCCGCGCAGATCGAACGGGTGGCAGCCCGGCTGGCGGCCGCTTCGCCCGCGCAATTGCGCGTGGTCGTCACGCACCAGCCGGTGATGGTGACGCGGCAGAAAGACCTGTCGAACCGGCTGCACGGGCGCGAAGCCGCCGTCGCGCGCTGGTGCGCGGCGGGCGCCGACCTGATCCTGGGCGGCCACATCCACCTGCCGTTCGTGCGTTCGCTGCACGGTGCGTACGCCGGCTGCCCGCGCACCACATGGGCGGTGCAGGCCGGCACGGCCGTGTCGTCGCGGTTGCGCGCGGGGCATCCCAACTCGGTGAACGTGCTGCGCCTGGAAACACCGGAAGCCGGCCGCGTGTGCCAGGCCGAGAGGTGGGACCATTCGGCAGTCCACAAGGCCTTCGTGTGCGCCAAGGTATGGCGGCTTCCGCTTGCCAGCGCCGCGGCGCCCGCTTAGGGTGCGCCGCATGCCGATGGAAGCCCCTGCCCTCGTTCTTCTCGCCCGCCAGCTGGGCGAACATTCGCTGGCCTGGTTCGCATGCGCCTTCGCCGCCTCGGTGCTCGGCGCCGGCATGGCCTGCCGGGCGCTGCAGCGGCGCCGCATCGGGAGATCGTCGAGCGAAGAGCCCGACGAACCGCGGCTGGCCGCCGGACTGGTCATCGGCTTCCTGTCGATCCTCGCAGCGGCCAGCCTGGTGGCGTACCTCGCATCGAAACTCGGCGACGGGCGCCTGCTGGGCCTGGCCGACCAGGCGCTGGCCGATGCCATCGGCGAGCATGTGCCGTGGGCGACGCTCGTGGCCTTCAGCTGGCTCACGCACCTGGGCGATGCCGAACTGCTGGCGCCGGTGTGCCTCGTGGTGGCCCTGCTGCTGTGGCGCCGCGCGCACCATGGCCTGGCACTGGGCTGGGTCATGGCGCTCGGCGGCATCGTGCTGCTGAACCCGGCGCTCAAGCGCATCTTCGCGCGCGCGCGGCCGCTGCACGACCACGGGCTGGCGCTGGAGACGAGCTTCAGCTTTCCGAGCGGCCACAGCGCGGGCGCAATCGTGAGCTACGGCATGCTGATGTACTTGGCGCTGCGCCTGTTGCCGGCGCGCTGGCATGTGCCGGCGGCCATGGCGGCGGCCGCCGCCATCGTCACCATCGCGTGCAGCCGCGTCTTCCTGCAGGTGCATTTCGCAAGCGACGTGGCGGCCGGCCTGCTGACCGGCCTGGCCTGGCTGCTCGTGTGCGTGGGCAGCCTCGAATACGCGCGGCACCGCAAGCGGCGCGCCGCGCGCTGAGGGAGATCAATACTCCCAGAAGATGCGTTGGAGTTCTTTCGTGTCGCTGGTTTTAGTGAGAGCCACCATCGCCAGGATGCGCGCCTTCTGCGGACGCAGGTCGTGCGCCACCACCCAGTCGTACTTGTCGTCGGGCTGCTCGGCGTTGCGGATCACGAAGCCGTCGGGCACGCGCGAACTGCGGATCACGATCGCGCCGCCGGTGCGCGCCTTCTGCAGGTTGGGCACGATGCGGTCGGCCACCGAGCCGTTGCCCGTGCCGCCATGGATGATCGCCTTCACGCCGCTCTTGGCCAGAGCGTCGATGGCAATGGACGAAACACCTTCGTAGCCCATCGCAATCTCGACCGGCGGCAGCGCATTGATGCTGTCGATGTCGAACTCCGAATTCATGGTGTGGCGCTTGACCGGCGCGCGGAACCAGTAGTTCCTGCCCTCGACCACCATGCCGAGCGGGCCCCACTGGCTCGAGAAGGCGCTGGTCTTGACGTTGACGTTCTTGCTTACATCGCGGCCGCTGTCGATGTTGTCGTTCATCGTCACGAGCACGCCCTTGCCCGCCGCGTCCTTGCTGCCGGCCACGCTGACCGCGTCGTACAGGTTGAGCGCGCCGTCGGCCGAAAGCGCCGTGCCCGGGCGCATCGAGCCGACCACGACGATCGGCTTGCTGGTGTGCACGGTGAGCGTCAGGAAGAAGGCAGTTTCTTCCAGCGTGTCGGTGCCATGGGTGATGACGATGCCGTCCACGTCCGGCTGCTTCGACAGCGCGGAGACGCGCTTGGCCAGCGTCAGCAGGTTGTCGTTCGTAAGGCTTTCGGAAGCGACCTGGAACACCTGCTCGCCGCGCACGTTGGCGATCTTGGAGAGTTCGGGCAGGCCGGCGATCAGCTTCTCGACACCGACCTTGGCGGCTGCGTAGGTGGCGCTGTTGACGGCCGAGGCGCCGGCCCCCGCAATGGTGCCGCCGGTGGCCAGGATCACCACATTGGGCAGTGCCTGCTGGGCTTGCGCGAGGGCGCTGGCTGCGAGCAGCGCGGCACCGGCCGCGAAGGCCCTGAAACGGGGGGAAAGGTACATGAAGGAACTCCTTGTCTTGAACGAATTTCTGGAAGCGGCAAGAAGATACATGAACCATGCCCGCATGCCCTTCGCTTCCATGCCGGCATGGCATGCGGCCATGCGCCAAGGATTACCATCGCCGGGCGTACCGCCGCATATCCGCCACCCCATGAACGCCGATCCCGCCGCCCTGTCCCCGAGTACCGCCCAGGAAATGCCCGCCCCCGACGGTCCGCTGTCGCGCGCGCGGCCGGGGCGCGAACGCATCATGGCGGCGATCCGCACCGCGGCCGTGGCCGAGTTCAGCCTGCACGGCCTGAAGGGCTCCTCCACCCAGGCCATTGCCGCGCGCGCCGGCCTCACCAAGCCCCAGCTGCACTACTACATCGCCGGCAAGGAAGAGCTCTACGAAGAGCTGCTGATGCAGGTGCTGCATGCCTGGAAGGTGGTGTTCTCGTTCGAGGACGCGAGCGATCCGGCCACCGTGCTGGGCGACTACATCCGCAAGAAGCTCGACCACGCCTTCGACAACCCCGAGATCTCGCGCATCTTCACGCGCGAAGTGCTCGACGGCGGCCGCAACCTCGAGCGCTACTGGCCCAACGCGCGGGCCTGGACGCAAAAGAAGGTCGACATCATCAACGGCTGGATCGCGCGCGGGCAGATGCGCCCGCTCGACGCGCGCCTGCTGCTGATGCACATCTGGGCCATGACCCAGAGCTACGCCGACTACGCGATCCAGACGCGCGTGATGCTCGGCCTGCCGCCCGACGCGCCGATCGACCGCGAGCCGATCGCGCGCGAGCTGGTGGCTTTCGTGCTGGCCGGCTGCGGCATCGGTAGCCGAGCCTAGCCGCAGGCCTTCATCAGACCGTGCCCCGGCAGCACGGCGTTCTCCTGCGTTCGCAGAGCGCTTGGCGTTGCCCCCTGGTGACTTTCGGCACTGGTTCGCCCGCGGGGGCGGCTGTACCTTCACGCCCGCCGCCGGACTGATCCGTCGCGGCGAGCCCGTACCAAGGAGGCGGGAGAACATGGAAACAAAGTTGCTCTTGACGGTGGCTGCGACGGCCTTGCTGTTGGCCTGCGGTGGCGGCGGTGGTGGCGGTGGCGGGTACAGCGGCTTGCCGATCAGCGGGGCCCCGCCCAGCCCGGAGCCCAATCCGAACTCGAACCCGAACCCGAGCCCGAATCCGAGCCCGGCCCCGGACCCGGCCCCGAATCCGGCGCCAACGCCGATCACCGCCAACTACAAGTTCCTGACGTTCGAGCAGAACGTCGACATCGGCAACGACCCGCCCGAGAAGCGCTTCAACGACTACGTCGCGCTGCTGAACCGCGAAGGGGCCTTGGGCTATCGCTATATCGCGGGCAGTCCCGGCGGCAACAACGTGTCGCTGCAGGACAGCTTCATGATGGTCAAGGACAGCGAGACCACCTACAGCTACGAGTACAAGACCTTCGAACTCGACATCATGCGGACCGACGGGCTGGCCCGGCTGCTGCAGCAGATGAAGGAACAGGGCGCGCAGGGCAAGGTCCTGGTGCAGTTCCTTCCGCAGATGACCCTCACGCCCCCGCCGAACCTCAATCCGGTCTTCGGCATTCTCTACCGCAAGGACGAGGGCTCGTCAGCCACCTATGACTTCGACGCCTTCATGTTCCCCAATGCCATGGCCGACCTGGTGAACGGGGCCAACGCGCGGGGCGCCAACGGCTTCAGGCCCTGGGCCACGCCGAGCATGCTCACCCAGGGGAAGGCGCAATTCTTCATCAAGGACCTGAGCAGCTCGGCACGCTATGAACTGAAGGCCGTGGTCAGCCCGCTGAGCCTGGTCGGCGGCGAGACGCCGCACGTCAAGGCCCAGATCCGCGAGCAGGGCGCGCTGGGGTATCGCCTGGTGACCGAGCGCTTCATGACGGCACCGGACGGCACGAGACCCAGCTACATCTTCTACGTGAAGGACCTCACGCAGTCGAGCACCTTCGAGTACGAATTCCTCGAGAACCCGGACCCCGTGTTCGGCCTCCAGGCAGCCAACGCCGCGCAAGCCAACGGACAGACGGCGAACGGCCTGCGCTACCTCGCGCTGCCGGACGCACCGGTCTTTTTCCGGTCTCTCAACTGCGCGGGTCCGCTGTGCGTGTCGCCGACCCTGCTCGAGACGAGCGAGTGAGATCACCCGGCGCCCCGGCCTCCCAGGCACGGCCCGCCGGGTCGGCCAGCGCGAGCCGCATGGTCTCGATGAAGCGGCGCAGGCGCGCGGGCTGGAAGCGCGACGGCGGATAGATCAGGTAGACAGGCAGTGCCGCAACATGCCATTGCGGCACCAGCTGCACCAGCCGGCCGGCGGCGATGTCCTCGTTCATGAGCCACGCCGAGCCGATGCAGGCGCCCAGGCCCATGCGGACGGCGCTGTGCAGCGCGTAGAGGCTGTCGGTGCTCATGCGCGGGCGGATCGGCACCCGGGCGACCTCGCCGCTCGGCCGGTGCGTGAGCACCACCTCGCGGCGATAGAAGGTGCGCAGCGCGAGCCACGGCAACTCGGCCAGCTCCGACGCATGCGCGGGCGGCGCGCGCCCGGCCAGCACCGATGGCGCGGCGACCACCACGCGCGGCACTTCGGAGAGCTTGATCGCCACGGCCAGGGTGTCGGCCGGCTCGCCGACCTGGATTGCGCAGTCGACGCCTTCGGCGATGAAGTCGGGCCGGCGGTCGTTCAGCAGCCATTCGACGGCCACGCGCGGATAGGCCCGAAGGTAGTCGGCCAGCGGACCGACCAGCAGCAGCTGGCCCAGCGCATGCGGGGCCACCACACGCAGCGTGCCCTCGGGCTCGTCGCCCACGCCGCGCAGGTCGGCCTCGAAGGCGTGCCAGTCGGCGATCAGCTCCCGGGCGCGCTCGTAGCAGCGCTCGCCGTCCTCGGTGAGTTTCATGGCGTGCGTGGAGCGGCGCAGCAACCGCACGCCCAGCGAGCGCTCCAGCGCCTGCAGGCGGCGGCTCACGGTGGGCTGCGTCGCACCCATCTGGAGCGCGGCGGCCGAGAGGCTGCCGGCCTCGACGATATGGACGAAGGTCTGCATCAGCTCGATGCGGTCGGCGGCGGGCGAAGGAGTCGACATGGCCTGTCTTTATGCGTTCAGTGTATGGGCATTGTGCGATCCATGGGACTACCAAGCCAAGTCCCATAGGCGCACATTTCAACCATCGCTCGATATTCAAGGGTTAATACCATGTCTTCCATTCAAACAGTGCATGCGGCGACGGATACCGCGCCGCAGGGGCGCGACCTGCCGGCCTCGCTGGTCCTGCTGCTGGCCACCGGCGCAGGCCTGTCGGTGGCCTCGCTCTACTACGCCCAGCCGATGCTCGGCGTGCTGGGCGCCGACATCGGTGCCTCCACCCGGTCGGTGGGTTTCATCCCCACGCTCACGCAGCTGGGCTATGCGCTCGGCATCCTGCTGCTGGCGCCGCTGGGCGACCGCTTCGACCGGCGCCGCATCGTGCTGGCCAAGGCGGCCGCGCTGTGCGCCGCGCTGCTGGTGGCCGGCGCCGCGCCTTCGATCGGCGTGCTGCTCGCGGCCAGCCTGGCCATCGGCCTGGCGGCCACGATGGCGCAGGACATCGTGCCCGCCGCCGCCACGCTGGCGCCCGAGGCCACGCGCGGCAAGACGGTCGGCACGGTGATGACAGGGCTGCTGCTGGGCATCCTGCTGTCGCGCGTGGTGAGCGGCTTCGTGGCCGAGCATTTCGGCTGGCGCGCGATGTTCATCGCGGCCGCGGCCAGCATCGCGCTGATCGGCGCGGCCGCCTGGCGCGGACTGCCGCGCTTCAGGCCCACCACGCACCTGGCCTACGGCGCGCTGCTGGGCTCGCTGGGCACGCTGTGGTCGCGCCACGGCGCACTGCGCCGCGCCGCGCTGGCCCAGGCGCTGCTGGCGGTGGGATTCAGCGCCTTCTGGTCGACGCTGGCGGTGATGCTGCACGGCGCGCCCTTCCACCTGGGCAGCGCGGCGGCCGGCGCCTTCGGCCTGGCCGGCGCGGCCGGTGCGCTGGCGGCGCCGCTGGCCGGGCGGCTGGCCGACCGGCGCGGGCCGGAGCTGGTGACGCGCCTGGGTGCCGGGCTGGTGGTGGTGTCGTTCGCGGCCATGGGCCTGGCGCCGCTGATGCTGCCGCACGCGCAGCTCTGGCTGCTGGCGCTGGCCGCGGTCGGCTTCGACCTGGGCATGCAGGCGGCGCTGATCGCGCACCAGACCATCGTCTACGGCATCGAGCCCGGTGCGCGCAGCCGGCTCAATGCGGTGCTGTTCACGGCCATGTTCATCGGCATGGCGGCGGGTTCGGCGCTGGGCGCGCTGGCGCTCGCGCAATGGGGCTGGGCCGGCGTGACCTGGCTGGCGACCGGCACGGCCGCCGCCGCGCTGGCCGTGCGGCTCTGGCCGCGCAAGGCAGCGTAGCCACCGGGCCGCGGGCAGCCCCCGCCTCCCCAGGCTGGTGCATCCGGACTGGCACGTCGCTTGCATAACCTGACCACTTGCTCTGATTAAGCGGTCAAACACACCATGCGCGTGCTCGTCGTCTACTGCCATCCGGTCGAAACCAGTTTCCACGCCGCCCTGCACCAGGAGGTGCTGAAGAACCTGCGCGCCGCCGGGCACGAGGTGGACGACTGCGACCTGTACGCCGAGGGCTTCAATCCGGTGCTCTCGCGCGAGGAGCGGCTCGGCTACCACGAGGTGCCGCACAACCAGCTGCCGCTCAAGCCGTACGTAGAGCGGCTGCAGTGGGCCGAAGGCCTCGTGTTCTGCTTTCCGACCTGGTGCTTCGGCCTGCCCGCGATGCTCAAGGGCTACTTCGACCGGCTCTTCATGCCCGGGGTGGCCTTCGACATCAGCGATCCGGCCCACGTGAAGCCGATGCTCACGCACATCAAGCGCATCAGCGCCGTGGTCACCTACGGGCGGCCGCGCTGGATGGCCTGGTACATGGGCGACCCGCCGCGCAAGATCGTCACGCGCTACATGCTGCGGCTCACCGGCCGCCGCGCCCGGGTGGACTACCACGCCCACTACCACATGAACGTGGCGACCGAGCCCCAGCTCAAGCGCTTCATGGCACGGGTCGGCGCCGCGATGGCGCGTTTCGCATGAGGGCGCCCGCCGTGCTCGGCAACGCGCGCCTGCCGCGCTGGCTGCTGCCCGCCGACTGGCCCGAGCGCGACGGCGTGCCGGTGCTGGCGCGCATTGCGCTCGAAGCCGGGCGCGTGCAGTCGCTGCGGCCTGTTTCCGACCAGGACGAGCCCCATCCCGAAGATTGGGACCTGGCCGGCACCCTCGTGCTGCCGGGCTTGGTCGACGCCCACACGCACCTGGACAAGGCCTTCACGCTGCCGCGCATGAAACAGGTGCAGCCCGGCCTGCTCGGCGCCATCGACGCGATGCTGGCCGACCGCGTGCACTGGAGCCCCGCCGATGTGCACGAGCGCGCCGCGCGCGGCCTGCAGTGGGCCTGGGAATGCGGCACCACGCACCTGCGCACGCATGTCGACTGGTGGGAGCCCGATGCGGTCCCGCTGGCCTGGCCCGTGATGGCCGAGCTCGCGCAGGAATGGGCCGGCAGGATGCGGCTGGAACAGGTCAGCCTCATCAAGCTGCCGCTGTTCGAGGACGCCGCGCAGGCCCTGCGGCTCGCCAGGCAGGTGAAGGCCACGGGGCCGCACGCGCTGCTCGGCGGCTTCGTGCACTCCACCAACTGGAGCGCGAACGCGCTGCGCAACCTGCTGGTGGCGGCGCAGGCCTGCGATCTCGACGTCGACCTGCACGTCGATGAAGAACTGAATCCCGCGGCGGCCGGCTTGCAGACCACCGCCCGCATCCTGCGCGAGATCGGCTTCGAAGGCCGCGTGGTCTGCGGCCACGTCTGCGCACTCTCGGTGCAGCCCGAAGCCGAGGCGCTGACCACGCTCGACGCGGTCGCACATGCGCCGATCACCATCGTCTCGCTGCCCGCCACCAACCTGCTGCTGCAGGACGCGGTGACGGGCCGCACGCCGCGCATGCGCGGCATCACGCTGGTGAAGGAAGCGCGCGAGCGCGGCATTCCGCTGCTGTTCGCGAGCGACAACGTGCAGGACCCGTTCTGCCGCCTCGGCAGCTTCGACCCTGTCGAGGCCCTGGGCACCGCCGCGCTGGTCGCGCAGCTCGACGACCTCTTCGACGACTGGTCGCAGGCACTGTGCCGCAGCGACTGGCTGCAGCGCGCGCCGGCCACGCCCACGCTGGTCGGCGCCACGGCCGACCTCGTGCTGTTCACCCAGGCCGACCGCCACGGCTGGCCCTCGCGCAGCGCCGCGCGCGTGGTGCTGCGCGAAGGCCGCGTCACACACGGCGACGCGGCGCCTTTCCTTCCCCGCTGACGCACAAAGGACATCCTATGCTCCACGGCTACATCCCGCCCCACCGCTTCCTGCCCTACCTGAGCTGGACCGAAATCGCCGCGCTGCCCGACCGCGAAAACACGGTCATCGTGCTGCCCTGCGGCGCCATCGAGCAGCACGGCCCGCACCTGCCGTGCTCGGTCGACAGCGTGATCGCCTCGGGCGTGATGGGCAAGGCGCTCGAGAAGCTGCCGGCCGAGGTGCGCGCCTTCGCGCTGCCCACCATCACCTACGGCAAGTCGGAAGAGCACCTGCACTTTCCCGGCACCATGACGCTCACCGGCACCACGCTGCTCGCGACCGTGACCGAGATCGGCGAGTCGGTCTACCGCGCGGGCTTTCGCAAGCTGCTCTTTGCCAACGGCCACGGCGGCCAGCCGCAGGTGCTGGAGATGGCGGCGCGCGAGCTGCGGCTGCGGCATGGCGACTTCGTGGTGGTGCCGCATGGCGTGTCGCGCCTGCCGAACGCATCGAGCAAGCAGATCAGCGAGCAGGAAAGGCGCCTGTCGATGCACGCCGGCCATTCCGAGACCGCACTGATGCTCGCGCTGGCGCCCGACACCGTGCACATGGAGCGCGCCGCCGCCAACTTTCCGCCCCCGTTCCCGATCAAGCTGCTGTCGGCCGACGGACGCCCGGCCTGCGCCTGGACCGCGCGCGACTTCGGCCCCAGTGGCGTGATCGGCGACCCGACCAGCGCCACGCGCGAGCAGGGCCAGGAGATCCTGGACACGCTCTCCGACAGCTGGGTGCAGGCGCTGACCGAGCTCCATGCGCTGCGCTGGGTGGTGCGCGAGGAAGCCACCTGGGAGCGCGGCCACCAGCAGGGCTTCATCCAGCAGTCCTTCGAAGCGGCCTGAGGCGCGCTCCTTGCATCGGTCGATCGCCCCTTTTTTCCAACCGTTCCTTCACCCGCCTTCGAGAGGTTCCCACCATGCGCTCCTTCGCTCTTTCCATGGCCGGCGCCGCCGCGCTCGCACTGCTCGCCGCTGCACCAGCACCGGCCCAGGCGCAAGACAAGTTCACCTACATGACCAACTGGTACGCGCAGGCCGAGCACGGCGGCTTCTACCAGGCAGTAGCGCTGGGCATCTACAAGAAGCACGGCCTCGACGTGACCCTCAAGATGGGCGGGCCGCAGGTCAACATCACGCAGATGATGGCCGCGGGCCAGGCCGACTGCATCATGGGTTCGAGCGATATCCAGATGATGCAGGTGCGCGAAGGCGGCGTGCCGGTCGTCAACGTGGCGGCCTTCTTCCAGAAGGATCCGCAGGTGCTGATCGCGCACGACGACGTGAAGAAGTTCGAGGACCTCAAGGGCAAGACGCTGCTGATCGGCGCGCAGGCCAACCGCGGCTACTGGCCCTGGCTCAAGGCCAGGTTTGGCTTCACCGACGAACAGACGCGCCCCTACACCTTCAACATCCAGCCCTTCGTGGCCGACAAGAACACCGCGCAGCAGGGCTACCTGACCTCGGAGCCCTACGCGATCCAGAAGGCCGGCGTGAAGAGCACCGTGCTGATGTTCAGCGACCACGGCTTCCCGGCCTACGCCACCACGGTGTCGTGCATGGAAAAGACCGTGAAGGACCGCAGCAAGCAGGTGGAAGCCTTCGTGAAGGCCTCGGCCGAGGGCTGGAAGAGCTACCTCGCCGATCCGGCGCCCGCCAACGCGCTGATCAAGAAGGACAACCCCAACATGACCGACGACCAGCTGGCCTACAGCGTGGCCAAGCTCAAGGAAATGGGCATGGTCACCGGCGGCGATGCGGCCAAGCTCGGCATCGGCGTGATCACCGACGCGCGCTCCAAGGCGAGCTACGACTTTCTCGTCGCCGCCAAGCTGCTCGACCCGGCGAAGGTGGAACTGGCCAAGACCTACACCACAGAGTTCATCAAGGACGCCAAGGTCCTGCCCTGAGCTTTTCCTCCTCATGAACCGCATCGAACCCCACACCCTCGCGCCGCCCGCGGCGCCTGCCGTGCCCGCGGTGGAAGTGCTCTCGGCCGAGAAGACCTACCCCAACGGCACGCAGGCGCTGCTGCCGGTGGACCTGTCGATCGCAGAAGGCGAATTCGTCACGCTGCTCGGGCCTTCGGGCTGCGGCAAGAGCACGCTGCTCAAGATGGTGGCGGGCATGCTCGAGCCGAGCGACGGACGGCTGCTGGTGTGGCGCAAGCCGGTCAGCCAGTTGCACGACAGCGCACGCCGGATGTCCTTCGTGTTCCAGTCGGCCACGCTGATGCCGTGGGCCAGCGTGCGCACCAACGTGCGGCTGCCGCTCGACCTGGCCCGCGTGCCGCGCAAGGACGCCGACGCGCGGGTGATGGAGTCGCTCGCGCTGGTGGGCCTGGAGAAGTTTGCCGATGCATTGCCGCGCGCGCTCTCGGGCGGCATGCAGATGCGGGTGTCGATCGCGCGCGGGCTGGTCACGCAGCCCGACCTGCTGCTGATGGACGAGCCCTTCGGCGCGCTCGACGAGATCACGCGCCACAAGCTCGATGCCGACCTGCTCGACCTCTGGCGCAAGAAGAAGCTCACGGTGATCTTCGTGACGCACTCGATCCACGAGGCGGTGTTCCTGTCGACCCGCGTGGTGATGATGGCCGCGCGGCCGGGCCGCGTGGTGGAGCAGTTCCACATCGACGAGCCCTACCCGCGCACCCCCGACTTCATGGTGACGCCGGAGTTCGCGCGCCATGCCAGGCGGCTGCAGGACAGCCTGCTGCGCGCGAGCAACGCCGACGAGGAGTACGCACGGTGAAGGCCAAACCTCTTCTGAGCCAGCCGCGCGTGCAGCGCGTGCTCTATCCCGTGCTCATCGGCGTGGTGCTGGTCGCGCTGTGGCAGTGGATGGTGGTCGCGATGGAGCTGCCGCCCTACCTGGTGCCCTCGCCCTTCCTCATGGTGCAGACGCTCGTCACCGACTGGGTGCCGCTCGGCAACGCGCTGCTGGTCACGCTCAAGATCACGCTGCTGTCCTTCGCGCTGGCCACCGTGGCCGGGGTGCTGATCTCGTTCCTGTTCGTGCAGAGCAAGCGCATCGAGACCGCGCTCTTTCCGTATGCGGTGCTGCTGCAGGTGACGCCCATCGTGGCGGTGGCGCCGCTCATCATCATCTGGGTGAAGAACCCGACGGCGGCCATGACGGTATGCGCCGCGCTGGTGGCGCTGTTCCCGATCATCAGCAACACCACGCTCGGCCTGCGCAGCATCGACCCCGACCTGCAGAGCTACTTCAAGCTCAACCGCGCGACGCGCTGGCAGCAGCTGGTGCGGCTGCGCATCCCGAGCGCGCTGCCGTACTTCTTTGGCGGGCTGCGCATCTCGAGCGGGCTGGCGCTGATTGGCGCGGTGGTGGCCGAGTTCGTGGCCGGCACCGGCGGCTCGGGCGCGGGGCTGGCTTACCAGATTCTTCAGGCCGGCTTCCAGCTGAACATTCCGCGCATGTTCGCGGCCCTGCTGCTGATTTCGCTGACCGGCGTTGCGCTCTTCGTGCTGATGGCCTGGCTCACCAAGCTGGCGCTGGGCTCGTGGCATGCGAGCGAACTTTCCCAGGATTGAAAACCTTGACCATGAACGCTTCCATTTCCGCCATCGAGCAGTTGCTGTTCGAACTGCCCGACCTCGACTGGATCACCGACGAAAGCCGCGTGGCGCGCCTGTCGCAGGACTTCTCGTGGTTCAGCCCCGTGCTGAACCGCCAGCTGAAAGACAAGCGCGCCGACGTGGCCGTGCGTCCGCGCACCGAGGACGAAATCCGCGCCGTGGTCGGCGCCTGCGCGCGACGCAACCTGCCGATCACCATCCGCGGCAGCGGCACCGGCAACTACGGCCAGACCACGCCGCTCGCGGGTGGCGTGGTGCTCGACATGACGGGCTACAACGCCTTCCTGTGGGTGAAGCCCGGCGTGGCCCGCGCACAGGCGGGCATTCGCCTGGGCGAGCTCGAGAAGCAGACCCGGCCCTCGGGGCAGGAGATGCGCAGCGTCCCCTCCACCTACCGCAGCGCCACGCTCGGCGGCCTGTTCGGCGGCGGTTTCGGCGGCGTGGGCTCCATCAACTATGGGCCGCTGGGCGCGCCCGGCAATGTGCTGGGCATCCGCGCGATGACCATCGAGGCCGAGCCGCAGATGGTCGAGCTGCGCGGCGCCGAGGCCATGCGCATGCACCACCTCTGGGGCACCAACGGGCTGGTGCTGGAGCTGGAGATCGCACTCGCGCCCGCGCACCCCTGGCTCGAAACGCTGGTGACTTTCGACAATTTTGCAGACGCGCTGCACTTCGCCGACAAGCTCGCGAATGCGCCCGGCATCGTGAAGCGGGAGATCGCCTTCTTCGCCGCCCCGATCTCGGACCACCTGGCGCAGCTCGCCGCGCACCTGCCCAAGGGCTGCCACACGGTGCTGTCGCTGGTGGCGCAATCCTGCGAGCCGGCGATGCTGCAGCTGGCCGAGGCGCATGGCGGCACCGTGAGCTACCGCAGGACGGCGGCCGAGGTGCAGAAAAGCAACCGCACGCTGGTGGAATTCACCTGGAACCACACCACGCTGCATGCACTCAAGGCCGACCCCACGCTCACCTACCTGCAGAGCGGCTTCGTGCCGGGCCGGCATGTCGAACAGGTCATCGAGATGGAGCAGCTGCTCGGCGGCGAGGTGCTGATGCACATCGAGTTCATCCGCAACGTGGCAGGGCTCATGACCTGCAGCGGACTCCAGCTGGTGCGCTTCAGTACCGAGGAGCGGCTCGCGGAGATCATCGGCATTCACCGCGCGCACGGCGTGCACATCAACAATCCGCATGTGAACATCGTGGAAGACGGCAAGGCGGGCGGGGCGCTGCCGCCCGAGGTCATCGAGATGAAGAAGCGCTTCGACCCGATGGGCCTGCTGAACCCGGGCAAGCTGCGCGACTGGCCCGTGAAGGCCGCAGCGGCGGCCGCCTGACGGTGATGGCGCGCTGCGTCAGCCCCAGCGGCGGCGCAGCGCGAAGGCCATGGCCACGACGGCGATCGCCGCGATCCACAGCGGCCACAGCCCGAACGGCGCCACCCAGCGCGCATAGGGCGTGAGGCCCGTGCGGCCTTCGACCGACGCTTCGAGCACGCCGCGCGTGAGGCGCGGCAGCTGGTGCGTGACGCGGCCTTCGGCATCGATGACCGCAGTCGCGCCGGTGTTGGTGGCCCGCACCATCGGCCGCGCGAATTCGAGCGAGCGCATGCGCGAGATGGCCAGGTGCTGGTCGATGGCCACCGAGTTGCCGAACCACGCGATGTTGCTCACGTTGAGCAGGATGGTCGGCGCCGTGGCCTGGTCCTTGAAGTTGGCGCCGATCTCGTCGCCGAACAGGTCTTCGTAGCAGATGTTCGGCGCAATGCGCTGGCCCTGCCAGGCGAAGGGCGCCTGCGCCAGGCCGCCGCGGGCGAAGTCGCCGAGCGGGATGTTCATCATGCGGATGAACCAGCGAAAGCCCGGCGGAATGAATTCGCCGAACGGAACCAGGTGGTGCTTGCTGTAGCTGTAGGGCTCGGCCGCGCCGGGCTGGAAGCCGAGCACCGCGTTGCTGTAGCTGCCCTGGCCGCCCAGCGGCAGGCCGACGATGGCGGCCTGCGTGCCCTGGCTGTAGCGCGCCTGTATCGCCTCCAGGTAGCCGGCGGGCAGTTGCTGTGGCAGCAGCGGCAATGCGGTTTCCGGCGTCACCACGAGCGAGGCCTTGGCATCGCGCAGCTGTTCTCCGTACCAGCGCAGTGCAAGGTCGATGCCGCCGCCGGGAATGAATTTTTCGTCTTGCGGGATATTGCCTTGCAGCAGCGCGAGTTGCAGCTTGCCGCTCGAGGCGCCGGCGCCCTGCGCAGCAACGGGCAGCGGTGCCGCGAGATGCGGCGCGGCGAATGCAGCGGCGGCAAGCACCAGGGCCTGCGCCAGTGCGACGCTGCGCGCGGGGCGGGTCAGCGCCACCAGCGCGGCCACCAGCGCAGCCACCGCGCCAATGCCGTACACGCCGATCCACGGCGCCCACGCAGCCAGCGGCCCCTCGACGTGCGCATAGCCGCCCGCGCCCCAGGGCAGGCCCGTGAACCAGCTGCCGCGCACGAGTTCGGCCAGCGTCCACAGTGCGGCGAACACCAGCGCGCCGGCCACGGGCCCGCGAGGCCCGCGAACGACGAACCAGGCGCAGGCCACCGCGTAGTACAGCCCGAGCGCGGCCGCGAGCAGGAGCACCGCGATCGCCGCAAGCGGCGCCGCAAGCCCGCCATAGGTGTGCATCGAAATGAAGAGCCACCAGAAGCTGCCGGTGAGCCAGGCGGTCGAGAAAAGCCAGCCATGCAGGCCGGCGCGGCGCCAGCCCGCGCCTTCGGCGCGCAGCCGGTCCAGCAGGCCGACGAGCACCGCCAGCGAGACCAGCTGCAGCCACCACAGCGGCCGCCCGTTCGCGGGCCAGGCAATGGCGGCGGCCTGTGCGAAACCCGCGAAAGCGAATCCAAGAAGGCGCAGCAGGCCCACGGCGGAAAAGGCGCGCGACGTGCGGAGCGTGGCCGCTGCGGGCAGCGGCATCAGTCGGCCGCGTCGCTGCCGCGGGCCGGGGACACCTTGAACCAGCGCACGGCCCCGCCCTTGGTGTGCAGCACCACGAAGTCGAAGCCGCCCATGGCGTGGTGTTCGCCGCGCTTGGGCACGTGGCCCATCTCGTGCGCGATGAGTCCGCCGATGGTGTCGAAATCTTCGCTCAGCTGTTCTTCGTCGAAGGTGATGCCGAAGGCCTCGGCCACGCGCTCGATGGGCGTGTCGCCCGAGACGCGGTAGGTGTGGTCGGCCAGGCCGAAGATGTCGCCTTCGTCTTCGGCAATGTCGAACTCGTCCTCGATCTCGCCGACGATCTGCTCGAGCACGTCCTCGATGGTGATGAGGCCGGCCACGCGGCCGAACTCGTCGATCACGATGGCCAGGTGGTTGCGGTTGCCGCGGAACTCGCGCAGCAGGTCGTTCAGGCCCTTGCTCTCGGGAACGAAGGTGGCGGGCCGCAGCAGCGCTCGGATGTTGAGCCCCGGCGCGCGCTGCAGCTTGAGCAGGTCCTTCGCGAGCAGGATGCCGATGATGTTTTCCTTCTCGCCCTCGTACACCGGAAAGCGCGAGTGCGCGGTGTCGATGACCAGGTGCAGCAGCGCGTCGAAGGGCGCGTCGATGTTCACCAGGTCCATGCGCGGAGCCGCAACCATCACGTCGCCGGCCGTCATGTCGGCCATGCGCAGCACGCCCTCGAGCATGACGCGCGACTCGGCGCCGATCACCTCGTTGTCCTCGGCGTCCGCGAGGGTTTCGATCAGCTCGTCGCGGGAGTCGGGGCCAGGGTGGATGAATTCGGCCAGCTTCTGGAGAAAGCCGCGCTTGTCTTCCCGTTCGACGGGTGCGCGTTCAGGGTGAGGTTCGGCCACTGCGGGAGGCGTAGTTGAAGAGATACAAGGATACCGGATTGCGCGTGACAGGCTCTACCTTCACCTTTCCTGTCGGGACAGAACGCAGGCGGCCGCCGCCGGGCCGCCCCAAGGCGAGCCGCGCCTCCCCCTCGGGGGTGGCGAATTACACGCAGCGCAGCGAAGTGAAAAGCCCGGGGGGCCAACAGTTACGGGGCGGACTTGCTGCGCGCGTCCCGCATGCCGCTGCGCACTTCCTGCAGGCTGGCCAGGAAGGACCAGAACTGCTTGGCGCGGGTCTTGAGGTGGTAGTCGACCGCCGCGTACTGCTCGAGCGCGATCTCGCTCATGCGGCTGTCGAAGGTGGCGCTTGGCAGCTGCAGATGCGCTTCGGATTCCGAACCGCTGCGCACCACGGTCGCGCCGGCGTTGCGGGCGATCTTCAGCATGGCGGCGTTCTCGCTCAGCGCATGGATGAACAGCATGCCCACGCCTTCGTTGCGCGCCACGACCACGGCACGCTCGAAGAGGCGGGCCCCGTAACCACGGCCGCGCGCATGCGCAGCCACCGACACGCCGAATTCGGCGCAGTCGCTGTGCTGCTCGTCCGGCGCAAATGCCAGGTGGGCCATGGCGATCAGGTCGAGCCGGCGGTTGTAGATGCCAAAGAGCTCGTCGCGCTCGAAGTCGAGCCCTTCGACGTAGCGCCGCACCTGCTCGTCTCCCGCGGCATAGCCGAAGCGCAGGTAACGGTCGTGCGGAGTCAGCGCCAGCAGGTGCTGCGCGATGCGGTCGCGCTCGCGCGGGCCAATCGAGCGGATCGGCACCATGACGGGTTGTGGCGCGAAGGCCGCGCGCGGTTGCGCCTCAACCATCGGCGCCTTCAGGAAAGAGCCGAGGCCGAGGGACGCCTTCAGGAGGGTCTTGGCGGTAAGCATGGCTCAAATATAAGGGTTTTCCCTTAAACACCAAGCCAGCAGGGGTACTTTTGGGCCACATTCGTGAATCAATACCAGAGGGCGTGTCGTTCACACAACCAATCGTGGCTAAACCGGCACGGCCGTGGTGGCCTTGACACGGTCGAGCACGAAGCTGGTCTTGCAATCCTCCACGCTGGGATGCTTGAGCAGGGTGTCCATGATGAAACGGCTGTAGTGCCCCATGTCGGCGACCACCACGCGCAGCAGGTAGTCCATGTCGCCGGTCAGGGCCGCGCACTCGACCACTTCGGGCCAGGTCTGCACGCTGGCGCGGAACAGGTCCATGGGATTGCGCTTGTGGGTTTCGGTGTGCTTTTCGAGGCGCACATTGAGATAGGCGGTCAGGCCCAGGCCGATGACTTCGGGGCGCACGAGCGCGACATAGCGGTCGATGACCCCGCTCTCCTCGAGCCGCTTGACGCGCCGCAGCACCGCGCTCGGAGAAAGGCTGACCTGCTCGGCGATCTGGTCGTAGGTGGCGCGCCCATCTGCTTGCAGCGTGCGCAAAATAAGCCGATCAATCTTGTCGAGTGCTTCCATGACTCTATTTTCGCAGTTTTACTGCGTCACACGCATCTTCAGCGCCCAATAACGCTGGAAACGTGAGTGGCATCCGCTCTACAGTGCAGCACTGGTCGTTCTCACCCATTCGTTCGCTATTTCATTCATTCGAATCCCACCTCTGGAGACCCTCACATGAGCCACACCGACGCGCCCCCCTTCACGCCCTGGGACAACCCCATGGGAACCGATGGCTTCGAATTCATCGAGTACGCGGCGCCGGATCCAGTTGCAATGGGGAAGGTGTTCGAGCGCATGGGCTTCACGGCCGTGGCGCGCCATCGCCACAAGAACGTGCTGCTGTACCGCCAGGGCACGATCAATTTCATCGTCAACGCCGAGCCCGATTCGTTCGCACAGCGCTTTGCGCGCGAACACGGCCCGAGCGTCTGCGCCATCGCCTTCCGCGTGCAGGACGCCAAGCAGGCCTACGAGCGCGCCATCTCGCTCGGCGCATGGGGCTTCGCCGACAAGGCCGGACCTGGCGAACTGAACATTCCCGCCATCAAGGGCATCGGCGACAGCCTGATCTACCTGGTCGACCGCTGGCCCGGCAAGAACGGCGCGAAGCCGGGCGACATCGGCAACATCGGCTTCTACGACGTCGACTTCGAGCCGCTGCCGGGCGTGGCCTCGCAGGATGCGCTGGCGCCCAAGGGCAACGGCCTGACCTACATCGACCACCTCACGCACAACGTGTACCGCGGCCGCATGAACGTCTGGGCCGGCTTCTACGAGAAGCTCTTCAATTTCCGCGAGATCAAGTACTTCGACATCGAAGGCCAGGTCACGGGCGTGAAGAGCAAGGCCATGACCAGCCCCTGCGGCAAGATCCGCATCCCGATCAACGAAGAAGGCAAGGAGCAGGCAGGCCAGATCCAGGAGTACCTGGACATGTACCGCGGCGAAGGCATCCAGCACATCGCGATGGGCTCGGACAACCTGTACGAGACTGTCGACGCGCTGCGCGCCAAGGGCGTGACCCTGCTCGACACGATCGACACCTACTACGAACTGGTCGACAAGCGCATTCCCGGCCACGGCGAAAGCGTGGCCGAGCTGCAGAAGCGCAAGATCTTGATCGACGGCAAGAAGGACGCGCTGCTGCTGCAGATCTTCAGCGAGAACCAGCTCGGCCCGATCTTCTTCGAGTTCATCCAGCGCAAGGGCGACGATGGTTTCGGCAACGGCAACTTCAAGGCGCTGTTCGAAAGCATCGAACTCGACCAGATGCGCCGCGGCGTGCTGTCGGCCCCAAAATAAGCGCCTCTTTCACTGGCCAGGAGCCTCCATGCGCAGCACGTTCTCGATCGGCTTGATCCTCATCGCGGCAGCCGCCGTCCTTTCCGGTTGCGCGATGGCGCCGGCCGTCAACCCGGCCGGCTCGCACCTCGACACGGTGCAGAAGACGGCCGCGCTGCGCATCTGCACGCCGGGCGATTACAAGCCCTTCAGCTTCCAGAAGGCCGACGGCGCGTTCGAGGGCATCGACGTCGATCTCATGACAGGCTTCAGCGCCAGCCTCGGCGCGAAGCCCGAGTGGGTCAAGACCACCTGGGCCAACCTGCTGCCCGACCTCAGTGCCGGCAAGTGCGACATTGCCGTGGGCGGTGTTTCCGTGACCACCGACCGCCAGAAGCGTGCCTTCTTCAGCGCGCCCTACATGGTGAACGGCAAGGCGCCCATTGCACGCTGCGCCGACGTCGCCAAGTACCAGAGCGTGGCCGACATCGACAAGCCGTCCACACGGGTCATCTTCAATCCGGGCGGCAGCAACGAGCGCTTCGCGCGTGCCAACTTCAAGCAGGCCAAGCTCACGCTGCACGGCGAGAACGTGACGATCTTTGACGAGATCCTGGCCAATCGCGCCGACGTCTTCGTGACCGAATCGGCAGAAGCCATCACGCAGCAGAAGCTCAAGCCAGGCCTGTGCGCAATCAACCCCGACAAGCCGCTGCAATACGGCGAAATGGCCTGGATGCTGCCGCGCGACGACGTGGCATTCAAGGCCTACGTCGACCAATGGCTGCACCTGCAGCAGGCCGGCGGCGACTTCCAGCGCGTGATGGACCGCTGGCTCAAGTAAACCGAAAGAGCATTCCCATGGACACTCCTGCAGCAGCCGCTGTCGTCACGCCCGCCGTCTACGGTGCCTCGGACCGTCCGCCGCGCGGCGACTACTCGCGCGGCGGCGCGGTGCTTGCCGACTACACCTGCCCGCAGGACTGGGCCAGCTACACGCCGGCCGACCACGAGACCTACAAGCGCCTCTACGAACGGCAGGCCGCGCAGCTGCCGGGCCTCGCCTGCGATGCATTCATCGAGGCGCTGCCCTCGCTGGGCGTGAAGGACCGCATCCCGCGCTTCGACGAGATTAACGAGCGGCTGCACCGCGCCACGGGCTGGGAAATCGTCGCGGTGCCGGGCCTGATTCCCGAGTTGCCGTTCTTCACGCTGCTCGCGAACCGCAAGTTCCCGGTGACCGACTGGATCCGCAAGCCCGAGGAGTTCAACTACATCGTCGAGCCCGATGTGTTCCACGACCTGTTCGGCCACGTGCCGATGCTGTTCGACCCCACCTTCGCCGACTATGTGCAGCGCTATGGCCAAGGCGGCATCAAGGCGCATGAACTGGGCGCGGGCGAGAAGCTCGCGCGGCTCTACTGGTACACGGTCGAGTTCGGCCTGATCCGCCAGCCCGACGGCCTGCGCGCCTACGGCGCCGGCATTCTGAGCTCCGTGGGCGAACTGCAGCACGCCGTGCGCAGCGACGAGCCGCACCGGCTGCAACTCGATCTGCTGCGCACCATGCGCACGCTCTACAAGATCGACACCTACCAGAGCAACTACTTCGTGATCGAGAGCTTCGCGCAGCTCTTCGAACTCACGGCCCCCGACTTCACGCCGCTCTACCAGGCGCTCGAGGCTCTGCCCGACATCCCGGCCGGGACGCTGCTGCCCGGCGAGTCCGGCAAAGCCTGATGAAAGCGCTCCCCGCGCACTGACTGCCGCGGCATGCATGCGCTGCGGTGCGCTATCGCGTGCGCGACAGCGCACGCCCTGCTCCTAGGACAAGCCCGCTGGCGGCTGAGTGTGTATGGCTCCCACAATCCGCGCAACAGGAGCTTGCATGCAGACATCCGCGCGACAGAACTACCCGGCCGACGTGCCGCACGAGATCGACCCGGAGCAGTACCGATCCCTGCCCCACATGTTCGACGAGGCCTTTGCCCGCTATGCCGAGCGGCCGTTCTCGGTCTGCATGGAGCGCTGGATGTCGTATGGGGAGCTCGACGGCCTGTCGAAGGCCCTGGGCGCGTGGCTCCAGTCGCTGGGCCTCGAGCCTGGCGCACGGGTCGCCATCATGCTGCCCAACGTACCCCAGTTCGCCGTCACGATGTGCGGCGTGCTTCGCGCAGGCTATACCTGCGTCAACGTCAATCCGCTCTACACGGCGCGCGAACTCGAGCACCAGCTCAAGGATTCGGGTGCCACGGCCATCGTCATTCTCGAGAACTTCGCCGCGACGCTGGAACAGGTGATCGAGCGCACGCCGGTCAGGCATGTGGTCGTCACTTCGATGGGCGACCTGCTGGGCGGACTCTACGGCGCCTGGATCACGGTCGCGGTTCGCCACCTGGCGAAGATGGTTCCGCCGTACAAGCTGCCTCTGGGCAACGGCCGCACCGTCACGCCTTTTTCCAAGGTCATCGAAGAGGGGCGTGGGCGCGCGCTGGCGCCGGACCAGAGCACGCTCGATTCGATCGCATTCCTGCAATACACCGGCGGCACGACGGGCTTGTCCAAGGGGGCGGTACTGACCCACCGCAACATCGTCGCGGCCACGCTGCAGGCAGAAGCCTGGTTCACGCCCGCGCTGTCGCGGGCGGGCGACCTGTCGAAGGTCAACAGCATCGCGGCGCTGCCGCTCTATCACATCTTCGCGCTCACGCTCTGCCTCCTGGTCATCCGCCAGGGCTCGCACATGACGCTGGTCCCCAATCCGCGCGACTTCGACAAGTTCATCGCCGTACTCAAGAAGCGCCCCTTCCACATGCTGCCCGCGGTGAACACACTCTTCAATGCGCTCTTGATGCATCCCGGATTCAAGTCGATCGACTTCTCCACGCTGTTCGTGTCGCAAGCAGGCGGAATGGCTGCTTCCGAAGGCACAGCCCGGCGCTGGTTCGAGGCCACCGGCTGCCCGATGATCGAAGGCTGGGGCATGAGCGAGACCTGCGCGATCGGCACCAACAACCCGGTGTCGAATACCCAATTCACAGGCACCATCGGCTTGCCGCTGCCGAGCATCGAAATTGCCATCAAGGACGATGAAGGCAACTCCCTGCCCGTGGGCGCACCGGGCGAGCTCTGCATCAAGGGCCCCAACGTGATGACCGGCTACTACAACCAGCCCGCCGAAACCGCGGCGGCCTTCACTGCCGATGGCTTCATGCGCACCGGCGACATTGCCGTCATGCAGGAAGACGGCTACAGCCGCATCGTCGACCGCAAGAAGGACATGATTCTGGTGAGCGGCTTCAATGTTTTTCCAAACGAACTGGAGAACGTGATCTCGCTGTGTCCTGGCGTCGTCGAGTGCGCGGCCGTCGGTGTGCCGGACGAAAAGCAGGGCGAAGCGATCAAGGTTTTTGTCGTTCGCAAGGACGCGGCGCTCACCGAAGAGGCTGTGCTGCAATACTGCAATGGACAGCTCACCGGCTACAAACGGCCCAAGCACATCGAATTCCGCGACTCGCTGCCCAAGACCAATGTCGGGAAGATCCTGCGGCGCGAGCTGCGCACCAGTGCGAGTGTCTGAATGAACGATCGCGCCGCGGCCGGGCTGCCGGCGAATCTCGTTGTCTTGGAGCGCGGCTGGCTATCTTCGAACAACATCCTGTTCATCGGCGCCGACGAGACCGCGCTGGTCGACACCGGCTATGCCACGCATGCCGATCAGACCCTGGCGTTGGTCGAATCGGTGCTGGGAGCCCGGCCGCTCGACCGGATCGTGAATACCCATCTGCACAGCGACCACTGCGGCGGCAACGCGGCCCTGCAGCGGCGCTACCCGGCGATCCGGACGGACATCCCGCCCGGAGAGGCGGCACTGGTGGAACGGTGGGATGAGCGCGGGCTGAGCTTTCTTGCGACGGGACAGACCTGCCCGCGGTTCCGGTTCACCGGCCTCTTGCAGCCAGGGACCGAATGCATGCTCGGCGACAGCCCGTGGCAGGTGCATGGTGCGCCTGGCCACGATCCCCACTCGATCATCCTGTTCGATCCCGCCTCACGGACGCTGATCTCGGCGGATGCCTTGTGGGAAAACGGCTTTGGTGTTGCCTTTCCCGAACTCGCGGGCGAACCGTCATTCGGCGACCTGGCTGCAACGCTGGATCGGATCGAGAGGCTGGGCCCGCTGCAGGTGATCCCGGGGCACGGCCGCGTCTTCAGCGACGCCGGCAAGGCACTGGCCACGGCGCGCCGACGGCTTGAGGGTCTTCAGCGCGATCCCGTGAAGCATGCGCGGCATGCCATCAAGGTCTTGATGAAATTCAAGCTGCTGGACGTGCAGTCTATTGCCTTTGATGACTGGAAGATCTGGCTTCGGAATGCGTCATATCTGGAAATCGTTCGTTCGCGCTTCTTTGCCGATGCCGAATTGGAGCAATTGGCAGACGATGTCCTGCACGAGCTGATCGGTGCAGGCGCGGCCGAGATGGACTCTTCAGGTATCCACAATATCTAATCCCTAATTTGCAGGAATAAAAAAAGCGCGTCACCGAAAGATGACGCGCTTTTTAAGCTGCAAAGAAAAAAGCCCAACACGCTGTGTTGGGCTTTTCCTGGGCTGTAAGAGCCTGACGATGACCTACTTTCACACGGGAACCCGCACTATCATCGGCGCTGACGCGTTTCACTGTCCTGTTCGGGATGGGAAGGAGTGGTACCACGTCGCTATGGTCATCAGGCATAACTTTTTGTTTGACTGATCACATGATCAATCAAACGAATTCATAGAGTTTGGAATCAGCTTTGGCGAATTATTTTGAATGCGTCAACTTGGCATAACACCTTGATCTGATTGATCAAAGTTATAGGGTCAAGCCGCACGAGCAATTAGTATCAGTTAGCTTAACGCATTACTGCGCTTCCACACCTGACCTATCAACGTCCTGGTCTTGAACGACTCTTTAGGGGGCTCAAGGCCCCGGCAGATCTCATCTTGAAACGAGTTTCCCGCTTAGATGCTTTCAGCGGTTATCTCTTCCACACTTAGCTACTCGGCAATGCCACTGGCGTGACAACCGATACACCAGAGGTGTGTCCACTCCGGTCCTCTCGTACTAGGAGCAGGCTTCCTCAAATCTGCAGCGCCCACGGAAGATAGGGACCAAACTGTCTCACGACGTTTTAAACCCAGCTCACGTACCTCTTTAAATGGCGAACAGCCATACCCTTGGGACCGGCTACAGCCCCAGGATGAGATGAGCCGACATCGAGGTGCCAAACACCGCCGTCGATATGAACTCTTGGGCGGTATCAGCCTGTTATCCCCAGAGTACCTTTTATCCGTTGAGCGATGGCCCTTCCATACAGAACCACCGGATCACTATGTCCTGCTTTCGCATCTGCTCGACTTGTCAGTCTCGCAGTTAAGCACGCTTATGCCATTGCACTATCGTCACGATGTCCGACCGTAACTAGCGTACCTTCGAACTCCTCCGTTACGCTTTGGGAGGAGACCGCCCCAGTCAAACTGCCTACCATGCACTGTCCCCGATCCAGATAATGGACCTAGGTTAGAACCTCAAACACACCAGGGTGGTATTTCAACGTTGGCTCCACAAGATCTAGCGACCCTGCTTCAAAGCCTCCCACCTATCCTACACAGATCTGTTCAAAGTCCAATACAAAGCTACAGTAAAGGTTCATGGGGTCTTTCCGTCTTTCCGCGGGGAGATTGCATCATCACAAACATTTCAACTTCGCTGAGTCTCAGGAGGAGACAGTGTGGCCATCGTTACGCCATTCGTGCAGGTCGGAACTTACCCGACAAGGAATTTCGCTACCTTAGGACCGTTATAGTTACGGCCGCCGTTTACTGGGACTTCAATCAAGAGCTTGCACCCCATCATTTAATCTTCCAGCACCGGGCAGGCGTCACACCCTATACGTCCACTTTCGTGTTTGCAGAGTGCTGTGTTTTTAATAAACAGTCGCAGCCACCGATTTTTTGCAACCCATTCATGCTTCGTTGTTCACTACACACTAATAGGGCACACCTTCTTCCGAAGTTACGGTGTCAATTTGCCGAGTTCCTTCTCCTGAGTTCTCTCAAGCGCCTTAGAATACTCATCTCGCGCACCAGTGTCGGTTTGCGGTACGGTCGTATATAGCTGAAGCTTAGTGGCTTTTCCTGGAACCTCGTTCAGTCACTTCACGGACAAGTCCGCTCGATCGTTGGCCTCGGTATATGTGCACCGGATTTGCCTAATGCACGCCTACATCCAACTAAACCGGGATATCCAACACCCGGATGACCTATTAAGATCCGTCCCCACATCGCACTATATAACGGTACAGGAATATTGACCTGTTTCCCATCAGCTACGCATCTCTGCCTCGCCTTAGGGGCCGACTCACTCTACGCCGATGAACGTTGCGTAGAAAACCTTGCGCTTACGGCGAGGGGGCTTTTCACCCCCTTTAACGCTACTCATGTCAGCATTCGCACTTCTGATACCTCCAGCACGCTTTACAACGCACCTTCACAGGCTTACAGAACGCTCTCCTACCACTTGCAATAAATTGCAAATCCGCAGCTTCGGTAACTGGCTTAGCCCCGTTACATCTTCCGCGCAGGACGACTCGATCAGTGAGCTATTACGCTTTCTTTAAATGATGGCTGCTTCTAAGCCAACATCCTGACTGTTTTAGCCTTCCCACTTCGTTTCCCACTTAGCCAATTTTAGGGACCTTAGCTGGCGGTCTGGGTTGTTTCCCTCTTGAGTCCGGACGTTAGCACCCGGTGCTCTGTCTCCCAAGCTGTACTCATCGGTATTCGGAGTTTGCCTTGGTTTGGTAAGTCGCCATGACCCCCTAGCCAAAACAGTGCTCTACCCCCGATGGTAATACTTGAGGCACTACCTAAATAGTTTTCGGAGAGAACCAGCTATTTCCAAGTTTGTTTAGCCTTTCACCCCTATCCACAGCTCATCCGCTAGTTTTGCAACACTAGTCGGTTCGGACCTCCAGTACCTGTTACGGCACCTTCATCCTGGCCATGGATAGATCACTTGGTTTCGGGTC